>JBKBVY010000358.1:0-799 GCA_046289335.1 Roseateles sp.
GTTGATGGAGACCCGTGAAGCGAACGGCTTGGGCGCGTGGTGTTTAGGACCGCTTTAGGACACGTGAGCTCGTGCCTGTAGCAACACACCGGGGTCACGCGCGGCGCATCGGTGGTGCGGCAGCAGGGGCTTAGGGAGCCTCGTTGCGCGCAACACCGTGCAGCGAAACGCAAAGGCGCGCAGGGGCACGAAGCCTCCCACGCGGCCGTTTCTGGAGCAGCTTTGGAGCAACTTGGCCGTTTTGCGCTGTTTTGCGCGCTGTCCGCGTTGCGCGGACTGGCCTAAGTGCTTGATTTTGCTGAAGATTTCTGGTCGGGGTGAGAGGATTCGAACCTCCGGCCTCTACGTCCCGAACGCATGTGTCTATCAAGTGTTTGTGGGCCCTAGAAGACAGTTGTGGATTAATTGGGACACTGTTGGGACAATCGTGTCCCATGGGAACCATCACAAAGCGTGGAGAGCTCCAGTGGCAGGCGAAGGTGAGGCGGAAGGGCTTCCCGACGCAGTCCCGGACTTTCTCCTACACGGTGGACGCCTAGAAGTGGGTTCGGGGTGTCGTGCGTGAGCTCGAAACCACTGGGTTCGTGGATCGGCGTGAGGCTGATCGGAGCACTCTCGGCGAGGTGCTGCGGCGCTACCAGGAAGAGATCACGCCATCAAAGAAGTCGGCGAGCATTGAATCCGTGAAGATCAACGTGATCCTGAAAGATTCAGTCCTGCCGAAACTGAAGATGACTGCGGTGACGAGTGACGCAATCGCTGCCTGGCGCGACCGCCGGCTTGCCGAAGTGACGGGTGC
>JBKBVY010000359.1:0-778 GCA_046289335.1 Roseateles sp.
CGGTTCGTTCGTCGGCGCCGCCACCCCGGCCGTCGATCCCAGCATCCCGGCCGGCAAGATCCCGATCTTCACGGCCACCACGACCGAGGGAACGTACCGCAACGACTACACCAACGTGCTGCCCAGCCTGAACCTGCGGGTGAAGTTCACCGACACGCTGCAGGCGCGCTTCGCGGCGGCCAAGGCGATCGCGCGTCCGGACTACAGCCAGCTGCAGGCCTATACGACGCTCAGCGTGGGTATCACCGGCTCGGGCTCCAACGCCGTGGCCGACCTCACGGGCAACGGCTCGGGCAACCCGTACCTGAAGCCGACCCAGTCCAACCAGTACGACGCCACGCTGGAATGGTACTTCGCCCCGACGGGCTCGCTGACGGCGGCGGTCTTCTACAAGGACCTCAAGGACGTCGTGACCAACGCCCTCTACAACGTGCCCTATGCGGCCACGAACGGGACGGTCTATCAGTTCGCCACGACCGCCCCGGTCAACGGCGCCAAAGGCACGGCCAAGGGCTTCGAGATCGCCTACAGCCAGTTCTTCGACTTCCTGCCGGGCTGGGCGTCCGGCTTCGGCGTGTTCGCCAACTACACCCTGACGGATGCGGAGATCAAAACCGCCGCCAGCTACGCCGGGCGCAACACCTTCGTCCTGCCGGGCCAGTCGGACACGATCTACAACGCCGCCCTGTTCTACGAGAAGTACGGCTTCAGCGCCCGGGTCTCCTACACCCACCGCTCGGACTTCCTGGAAGCCATCGATGCGACGCGTCCGGGTCTG
>JBKBVY010000038.1:0-11062 GCA_046289335.1 Roseateles sp.
GGCGTTCAGCCCATGCTTCATCGCGTTGAACCGCGTGCGCAGAGCCTCCTCCGCCGTCGGGTGCCCGGCCAGGTTCGCCGCGCTCGCGGCCAGTCCTTCCGGGGTGCGGGGGCCTGTGGCCATCTGGTGCGCCTTCAGCAGGCTGCGCTCCCACGCAGCCTGCGGCTGGTTCGCCGCCCCGCACGTCGGGCAGGCCGCGAAGTAGCGCCACGGGTGGTGCTCCTCCTCGGGCGCCGGCTCCACCAGGTCAGGCCGCGCCGAGAACCCACTGCGGCACACCCCGCAGCGGAAGTTCACCCGGTCCAGTTCATCGCGCCAGTCTCGTGGGGGTTTGCGGGCCATCCCGCCACACTACGCAGAGCGCCCGGACATTGGCAGCCCGGGCCGCCGACGGCACCACTACCGCGGCAACGCCCGCGCCAGTTGGGCCGCCTGGGCCACCAGGTCCACCGCCATCGCCAGCAAGGCCCGCGCACTGCGCCCAGGCGCCTGCGCATCCAGCAACACATCCACCCCGCCCAACAGATCCTGCGCGGCATCCAGCGAACACACCAGATCATCGAGCGCCGGCATCGGCGCCCCCTCATCAACCGCACTGAGCAAGGCCACATCTCCCCTGTCCATGCCACCCCCGCGAACGAACGCCCCATATCGTGTGGGAGCCTGCCGAGTCTTCACCCGGTCAGCCCCCTAACATCGAACGGGACACCAGCGGCCAGTGTCACCAGGCCTAACCCCTGAATCAACTGCCCCGACTGCCCCCGTATTCCTACCGGTATCCGCCCGCCCCATGGCCGCTGACTTCAGCTTCAAGCTCGCCGACCCCGCCTCCCCCGAAGACTTCGCCGCCGAACTCAGCCGCGTGTGCCAACACGCAGGCTTCGAGCACTATCTGGCCCTGCACTTCGCTGACGACCAGCTCCACACCCTCATCCACACCCTGCACAACGCCCCGCCGGAAGCCAGAGTCCCGCTGCAGGACGCGCGCCACTGGAGCGTCGCCCGCATGGTCGAACGCCTGCGCAGCAGCCCGTTGCCGCTGCACTACGGCAGGCACCAGCCCCACGGCCTGGAGCTACCCGGCTACCAGAGCGGCGTTGCCGCACTTGCCAGAGACCAGCGCGGCGGCGTCATCATCGCCTTCGGCGCCCACGCTCCCGAGCTCGACACCAGCCGCCTCGTCCACATGCTCGGCCAGGTCTGCCTCGCAGCCCAGCTCAGCACCCAAGGCTTCGGCATCGCCACCGCCGAAACCTGCCCCTTCAGCCAACAGCAGCTCGCCTGCCTCCAGCTGCGCCTCCAAGGGCACTCATCCAAGCAGACGGCGCAGAAGCTGGGCATCAGCTTCCGCACCGTCGAACACCACCTGGAAAGCGCCCGCAGGCGCTGTGGCGTAACCACCACCATGGCCGTGGCCTACCACGCCGTGGAACGCAGCTGGCTGCAACTGCCCGCCGCTGGTGCCCAGGAAGCATCCGGCTGACGATCAGCCGCCCGTGCGGGGCACGCCGAAGAGTTCCAGGATGATGTCGAAGAAGCTGGTCATGAAAGGCTCCATAGGTCAGTGAACACGGCCGGAATTGGCCGCCGGTCACTGTGGCATACCTAGGTAGACCTTCCAGGTACGGGCACCCTGGCAACTCTGCCAGCCACGCCCCGCCGAAATCAGGGGGTGATCAGCCCGCCCCTGATCGCCCGCAGCACCGCCTGCGTGCCCGTCGCGGCGCCCAGCTTTCGCGCCGCCTGCTGCTGCGCCTGGGCCCGGCCGGGATTGCTGAACACCAGCGCGCCGCCAGCGTCCCACACCGCCACGCCATCCGCGGCCCAGCGCAGCGCCTCCACCTCCTCCGCCGTCACCGCGTTCAGGTCCACGGCTGGTGCCGGCGTCCACAGCCGCTTCGCAGCCTCGTGCGCATGCAGCGCCACCAGCCGCAGCGCGCCCGCCAGCTCCGCACGTGCGGCTGCCGCGCCTGGCAGCGCATCCGGTCCATCCACCCCGAAGAAGAACGCCTCCGCGTGCGACCGCTCGTGCAGCGACACCGCCATCCCCTGCCGGTAGCCGAACCGCGCCTGGTGCTCCCACAGGCCGCCCGCGCCCGACTGGGCGTAGAACGCCTGGTCGTAGGTGAAGCAGTCCGGCCGGGCCAGCATCGCCGTCAGCAGCGGGTCCTGCAGCCCATCGTCAAGCGACCGCGACGCCTCCAGGAACTCTGCCGGGGGGTTGCCAAACGAATGCACCGCCGCCCGGCGCGACGCCAGCCGCCCACGCACCAGCGCCCCGCCCGACAGCCCAAACCCCAGCGCCGCCGCGGCAGCCACCAGCCGCGCCTGCAGCGCTTCGGCGTCAGGCGCCAGGCCGATGCTCAGGACGTCGTCATAGGACAGCATGGCCGCGAACTGTACCGGCCACCCAGCGCAAGAACTACCCGCCTGATCCGGTGGAGCTGCCACACTTCGCCAAATGAAAGGCGCAGTACGCACGCGCCAAAGGAGCGAATGATGGAAGCTGACGAGAAGGCGTGTCCCTTTTGCGCAGAGACGATCAAGGCGGCTGCCATCGTGTGCAAGCACTGTGGTCGAGACGTGCCGGGAGCGCAGCCCGGCGCGCGCGCCGGCGCCAGCCGGCCCGTCCCGTCAGAGGTCAAGCCGCTCTTTCCTCCTCAGCCCGAAGTGCCCCGCCGTTCCAGCGTGTGGAAGTGGGTGCTGGGCGTGCCGCTGGGCCTGTTTGCCTTCGTGATGGCCATCGGGTTGATCGGCAGCTCGCCCGAGGCCGAAGAGCGTGCGCGGGATCGCAGGGTCTATGAGCAGTGCATCTCCGACATGAAGGACGAAGTCCGCAGCCGCGAGTTTCGGGAAGCCTCACGCTTCATGTGCGAACGGCTGCGCGACGACTTCCGCAAAAAGCACGGCCGGGAGCCCTGATCACTCCACCGCGCGGGAGAACGGGTCTGGCTGCCCGCAGCCCTGCGCCTCCACCCGCGTCCTGAACCGTCCCTCCAAGAACACCAGCCGCCGGCAGCTGTAGCAGTAGTCCGCATCCAGCTTCACGCGGCAGCAGAACGGGCAGGCCTCCAACCCGGCGCAGCGATTGCAGCCGCACCGGTCGGGATGGCCGGCGATGTTGTCGGGGGGATGGGGTTCAGGCATGCTGCGCCTCCGTCGTCGCTTGCTGCTCCGCCGCCCGCACTGCGTCCAGCACCAGCCGCGCTGGCGTGTTGAACCAGCCCAGCTGCCCCTTGAACGGCACGAACGGGAGTGGCCTGGCGTCTTTCAACACGAAGCCAAAGGGCCCCAAGAAGAACGGGTTGTCCATCTCGGTCACGACGTCCACCAGCGTGGCCGCGCCGACGATGCCGCCCATGGGCAGGTCCAGGAAATGGGGCACCTCGATGCCCAGTTCGTCCTTGAGCTGCGCCACGGTGGACCAGTAGTCCCGCCGGACCATCTGGCTGCCAGCGTGGATCAGGAAGCGCCCGCGGAAGTCCGTGCTCCAGTCGCGGTTCTCCACGGGCTTGTGCCCGTTGACGATCAGCCACGCCCAGGGCTGGCGAATGGATAGGGTGCGCATCAGGCCACCTCCTTTGCGAAAAGCCCGCCGGCGGCGTCCAGCGCGGCCGAGCAGGCAGGGTTGAGCCAAACCACCTCGGTGCGGGCACGGGCACCATCGGCAAGGGCGCGCCTCTCGTAGCGGGCCCAGCCACTGAACAGCTCGTTGTCGTACAGATCGCACGGGTAGCCGCTCAGCACCACCATGCCCTGCAGGTCATTGAGCACGCCGGCAAGGGCGCGGTGGTCGTCGTCGGTCAGCTCGCGGGCGTACTTTTGCCTAACGCCGCGAGCGCTGCCACGCGTGCTGTGCGGATACGGCGGATCCACGTAGAACAGCGTCGTCGGCCCGTCCGACCGCGCCATCAGGTAGAGCGCATCGCGCTGCTCGATGGTGACGCCGCGTAGCCGCTCCACAAACGCAGGCACCTCGTTCGGCCAGGTCAGGAGATCGCTCGCAGCCGAGGCGGTGCGGTCCCCGCGCACGCCGGTCCGAAAGCCAGTCGCGTGCTTGGAGAACGCGGCGCCTGAACCGAAGCCCATGAAGGACCGGCATACCGTCCGGCGCGCCTGCTCGATGGTGTCGTCCGTGGGCTCATACGAAAGGTCGAACTCGGCCCGCGAGAACGGCGTGAGGTGGATCAACCGTGCCAGCTGCGCGGCCTGGGCCGGGTCGCGCAGCACCCGGAACACGTTGACGATCTCGTGGTTCAGATCGTTGTAGACCTCGCAGTGAGCACGCGGCTTGTGCATCAGCACCGACGCAGCGCCGCCGAACGGCTCGACGTAGATGTGGTGTGGCGGGAAGAAGCTGCAGATCCACGGCGCCAGCTTGAACTTGCCGCCGTGGTAGCGCAGCACGGGACGCTTGACCGCCATCACCCCACCTCCGGCGGCTCAACCGTCCACCCCGGCGCCCGCAGCAGCCGCACGGCCGCGACGACGGGTTGTTCGAAGTCCGGGTTCAAGCTCCACAGCCCGCCCAGGAATCGCACCTCGCCTCTGGCCAGGCGCGACTTCAGCAGGCCCCACACCTGCTTGCTGGTCAACCCGATGGCGCTTGCCAGCTCGCTGGTGGCGAGGCAGGCATTGCAGTCCAGCAGGTACAGCAGGCGGTCGGTCCGGCTGCTGGTGGCGTCGTAGGCCACCAGCAGCTCGGGGCGCGCGGGCGGAGCCTCGGCAAGCGCCCGGATCATGGTGTCGAAGTGGTTCATGGCTGCCCTCCCCTGGCCACCATCAGCGCCGCCACCGCCGGACGCACCCACACCGGCGCCGAGCTCAGCGCGAACGTCTCGCCGCTCCAGGCCAGCAGCAGGCACTGCCCGAACACGTCGGCCATGGCCTTGGCCGCCGCCGGCGGCACCGCGTTGCCGATGCGCTCGCGCCAGGCCTGGTCGCTCAGGCCGTCCAGCTCCAGCTTCTCCTCGGGGTCGATCAGGCTCTGCAGCGCGGCCAGCTCCAGCGTGGTGAACGGCCGGTGCCAGGTGTTGTCCTCGGCCTGGATCAGCGCCACCAGGTTGTCGGTCGCCGCCGGCATGCGGTGGTCCGCCACGCTCCAGCGGCCGTTGTCGTGGCACGCCGCGGCACTGACGGCGCCGCAGGGCTCGTCCCAGCGCACCACGCCATAGTGGCCGCCGGTCAGGTAGGCCTCGCGGCTGGCGTCCATGCCGCTGCGCGGGTCCGCCACGGCATAAGCGCCCTGCCCCGTGTCGCTGCGGGCGATGACCGTACCGGCCGGCTCGTCGAACCCCGTCACGCGGTACTTGCCCTTGCCGCCGAAGCCGGACAGCGCCCGCGGGTCCGCCACCGCCGCACCGCCGGCCGATGGATGCCCGCCACCCGTCACCGCGCCGGCATGCCGGTCCCATCGCACCACACGGAAGCAGTTGTTGTGCTTCACGCGCTGGCAGCGCGGGTCAGCCACCTGCTGGGCGCTGGAGCCCGGCGCCACGGCGCCTGTCACGCTGCCAGCGTGCTGGGCCCAGTCCACCACGCGGAAGCCAGCATGCGAGTAGCTGGCGTGCTCGGCCACGCGCGGATCGGCCACGCTAAAGGCGCCCGTCAGCGGGCGGGCATTGCCGGTGACGGTGCCGCATGGGTCGTCCCAACGCCGCACGCCCATCGTGCTGTGGTGCATTGCCGGCACCACCAGATAGTCCCGCAGCACGCCGTCCTGCACCGCCAGCCGGTTCAGGCTGCGCCAGTCCTTGCCCGCCTCCACGAACGCCAGGCGCACCCACGTCTTCCACTGCAGGGCCGGCACACGGTGCATGGGCCCGGCGCGCAGGTCGCCCGGCAGTGGCATGCGGCCCAGCACCTCGCCCACGCCGCGCAGCGCCCGCGTAGCGGGCTGGTAAAGCAGGCCGGGCACCTTCTCCAGGTGCCGGGCAACCAGCAGGAAGCGTTTGCGGCTCTCGGCCAGCGGCGGGTTGGCGATCTGGCCGCAGTCGTGGTCCGTCTCGGCCACGGCGTAGCCATACTGCCGCAGCATGGCCGTGATGCGGTCCAGCAGCGCGCGGCCCCGGGTAGCCAGGCGCGGCACGTTCTCGAACAGCACCAGCTCGGGCGGATCGTCGGCCCAGGCCTCCAGCATCAGCCACACGCCGCGCAGCGTCAGGCGGTTCAGCGCCTGGTACTTGTCGGTCTTGCTCTTCGTCTCGCTCAGCAGCCCGCTGAAGCCCTTGCACGGGGCCGAGAGGAACACGATGTGCGGCCGCTCGCCGCCGGCGGCGCGCTGGATGTCCTGCGGCGTCGCTTCGCGCCAGCTGGCCGGCGGCTCGGTCCCGTGGAAGGCGCGGTACTGCTCGCGGTCGAACAGGTCCATCACCGTGCCCGGCACGCCCGCCAGGCGCTGGAAGTCGCGCATGGCGGCTGGGTCCACGTCGATGCCGCCCAGGCAGCGGAACTCGGCCTGCAGCTGCCCCACGCGGGCCTCGCCCATGTTGAAGCCCTTGGCCCCGCCGCCGAGGCCGCAGAACAGGTGGAAGTGGCGGATCTCGGCGCGGCTCATGCGTGGCCACCCCGCTCATGTTCAGGCGCGGCCGAGGGTTCGCCGAAGTCCACGATGTTGAGCCCCAGCGTGCGCTTCGCGTGGGCATGCGACAGCGCCTGGGTGAATGCCACGAACGCGGTCTGCAGCTCGGGAGAAGACATCACGTCATCCTTGTTCGCCGAGGCCAGCAGCACGGCGCCAACCATCGTTGCCGGCGGTGCGAAGTAGGCGTTGAGCAACGTGCCCTCGTTGCGGATCGCGATGCGAAATGGGGCCTTCATCGCTGCACCTCGCCATAGCTCTTCTCGTCGCCGTAGATCGCGGCGCGCAGGCGCGCCAGGGCCTTCATGGCCTGGGTCTTGGCGATGTCCACCTTGCTGGCCGCCTGGTGCTGGGACGCATCAGTCATGGCCATCGCGTAGTCGTTCAGCAGGAGCAGCAGTTCCGGCCACGGCTTGGGCGCAGCAGCGGCCGGGGCCTTGCCAGCGGCCTGCGCCGCAAGAAGGGAAAGGATCAGTTCGCCGGCCTGCTCAATGTCGTCGATGCCGCGGCTGGCCGGGTGCGACCGGAACTGATGAGCGAGGTTGCGCGCGCGGGTGAGATCCGCATCGGTCAGCAGCCCGTGTGCTACTGCGGGGGATGCAGCAGCGAGCGGGTTGCTGATGTAGCCGTGCTTCACGCCGTAGGCCAGCGCCTTGAAGACGTGGCCGATGGCCTTGTCGGCGCCGCCACATGGCAAGCCGCTGTTTGGGCAGACGCCGTTTTCGTCGGCGCAGTCGCGGCAGCTACCACCCCACCGCGCCACATAGGACGCATGGGCATCGGTGAAGCCAGCGACATGTGCAGGCGCGGGGGCTTGGGTGCGAAGCATGGCAACCAGCGCACCAGCCGTGTCCTTGGCGGCGCTGATGGTGTCCGGGTGCAGCAGCGTCAGGAGGTGCTCGGCCGTATGCAGGACCGCATTCGCCGTCCCCTTGCGCTGGGCCTTGGGAGCGAGATACCAGCGTTGCGCAGCGTCAATGACCGCCTCGGTGGTTCGGCCAAGGGGCTCTGTCGCATCGAGGTTTTCCAGCGCGACACGCAGGGCGTTCGGCATGGCATCCCCCTCTGCTGAGCCGAGAACGCGCCCAACGGCTAAGGGATTGGCGGCCGGCATCTGCCACTTGATCTCGGCCGGCACGCAGTACCAGCCGCGCGCTTTTGCATCCGTGACGAGGCCGCCAGTCGGGCAGCCCACGTAGTGCTGCCAGCAGTCGTCCTCGTCGGTGTGCAGGCCCACGTAGGCAAGGCCAACGTCGGTCACGATCACGAATGTGCGAAGGGTCGGCGCGCTCATGGCTTCGGCCCTTCCAACATCGGCAACAGCTTGGACTCCCGCGCGTGCTCAAGCACCGTGCGGCCGCTGGGCAGCAGGATCTGCCCGAGGAACGCGCCTTCAAAGCTCAGGATGCCCGTCTCGATGGCGGTGATCTGGCCCTTGATCCAGTCGCGCAGGATGGAATAGACGGCCGTGCTGGCGATGTCGCGGGCCTTGCGCTGGTGCTCGGCCAGCGAGCAGCGCATGCGGCTGCTGTACGGGTGCTCCTTCAGCCAGGCTGCGGCATAGCCGCTCACTGAGGCTTTCACGCTCACTGGGCGGCCCTTGTGCTCGAACTGCACCACCAGCGAGCCCTCGGCGTCGTCGATCATGCTGCCGAACTTCGTGCAGCCGAAGCCGCGCAGCAGCTTCTGCATCTCGCCCAGCGCGCGCTCGCCGCTGGTGCTGGACTCATACGGCAGCGGCATGGTGCTCTCCCTGCTCGTTCCTGATCGCCCTGAACTGCGGCCGCGTGCCATCGCCCGGGTCGCAGGTGTCAAGCACGTGGAGCGCGTTGTGGCCTTCCACCGCGGCATAGCGCTGGCACTGGGCGTGCTGCGGGCAGCAGATGCCGAAGCACGGCGTACTGCTGGTGATCTTGGTGACGTTCATCGTCGGGTTCTCCTGCTGGTGGGCAATCACGCCGCTCGCCGTGCATCCAGCGCTGCACGGGCGGCAAAGTCGAAGATGGAGCCGGGCTTCTGCCGCGCCGCCATGCGGGCCGAGCTCGCACGCAGCTGCTGCGCGCGCTTGCGGTCGATGCCAAGGCCATGCGCCACGTCAACGTGGCTCTGCGTGCTCTCCACCAGCCACTGCCGCAGCTCCGGGGTCAGCACGCTGCGGGTCAGTGCATTGCGCTGCGCGGCCGCGCGGTGGCCCGGGCTCGTCGTGCGCCCGGCTTCCACGCGCCAGGCCTTCTCCTGCTGCGCGGTGCCGCTGCGAACGTGGTCCGGGTTGGCGCAGTCGTAGCTGTTGCAGGTGCGCCAGTGCCGCTCGGCGACCGGCGCGTCGGGGTGGGCCAGCAGGTGCACCAGCCGGGGCACGCTCACCGCGCGCTCCAGCGCGGCGAACCACAGCTTGTGCGGCCGCGTGCGGCTCAGTGGCCGGCCGTCGGCATGGCGCAAGTGCCAGCACGTCGTCACCTCGTTGATCACGCAGCGCTGTCGCACGTCCTCCAGCGTGCGCACGCCGCCGCAGTAGGCCTTGGGGCGGTAGCTCATCGTCAGGCACCTCCCGTCGCGGCGGCGTAAGCACGCATGCCAGGGCTGGGCGGCCTGGGCCGCTCGTCGTGGGTGTCGCCGTCGGTCACTGTCGGCGTGGCATGCAGCCCGTAGCGCTGCAGCCCTTCGAGACTCAGCGCCGTCATGTTGGAGATGCGCCGCCCCTGCACGGTTCGCTCGATGCAGTCGCTCAGCACCACGTCCGCCTGGATCAGCTGGTGCTTCAGGATGCGGTCGCTCTTGATCGGCAGCCCGTTGTAGAACTCGCGCAGGCTCTGCTCGCGGCTGATGTGGTCCATCACGTGGCTCGTGCGCACCGCCAGCACGTCCTGTCCCTCGTGGCTCGTCCAGCTGTACGGGAAGCGGAACGACCCCCGCGCGATCTCGCTGAGCAGCGTGTCCACGATCCACACCCACGGCTGCCGGTCCCCGGCGCTCTCCATGATGTGGGCGTTCATCTCGGCCGTCAGGTCGGGCAGGAAGTTGCCCTGCTCCACCGGCATGCCCGCAAAGTCGCACAACAGCACCCAGGCCGCGCGCAGCCCACCGTAGTTGGTCAGCATGCGCGCCGCACCGGCGTCGGTGGCCGTGGCGGCGCAGGCCTTGGCCAGCGCCTCCCGTGCCTCTGCGTGCAGTTCGCGCACGCGCTGCTTCGTCAGCCCGGCCAGGTAGTTCAGCCACTCGCGCACCGGGAACACCGGCAGGTCCTCGGGCATCAGCGGGCCCTGGTGTGCCTTGGTCAGCTTGTTGCGCACCAGCTTGCCATGCAGGCTGCGCAGCTCCTCCAGGTCCTCACCGGCCAGCAGCACCGGTGCGCACAGCAGAAAGTCCTTCAGCTCCGCGCCGCGGCGGGTGTGGCTGTACTGGTAGCACTCCTGCAGGTTGTGCACCGCCTTGTCGATCAGATCCTTCTTGTTCGCGCTCAGCTCGCCCCAGCCCACCGGGTGGCTCGTGTAGCTGATGCTGGTCAGGATGCGGAACTCCGTCTGCATGCTCTGCCGGCTCATCACGCTCATGCCCACCGCACGCTGCAGCCGCGCCAGCAGCGTGTCCTTGCCAACGCCCTTGTCCGCGCCGAACGCGAAGTGCGGCCAGAAGCCCAGGAACGCCTTCAGGTGGGCCCCCAGGGCCCACACCAGGATCTTGGCCGCCCCATTGCCCTTGAACGTGCTCTGAAAGGCCTGCAGCACCCGGCGCGCCGTGTCCTGCGGGCCGCTCGGGAAGGTCAGGTTGTAGTACGGGCACTGCTGCACCGGGTCGGCGAAGTAGCAGTCCGGCCCCTCGTTCACCACCGTGCGGCCGTCGCGCCAGGCCAGGCCCACGAAGTTGATGGCGTCGCGGCTGCCGATGTCGGCCGCCCGCTCCAGGATGTTCACCATCCGCAGGAAGTTCGGCGCCGAGTAGATCGGGCCCAGCTTCTTCCACTTCTCCACGTTGTGCAGGTCCTCATCGGCCACCACGCGGCGCAGCAGCCGGTCGCCGTAGCGCGGCACCTGCACGCTGATGCTGAACACCGTGTTGGGCGCCAGATCCGGGTCGCCCGTCATCGTGCTCACCGGGCTGGCGATGCGCACGCGGCTGATGCCCGCCACCCGAAAGCCCGCCACGCTCTCGTAGGTGATGCTCAGCTCCTCGCCGCCCTCCACCTTCTCGGTCTTGCCGGCCTCCTCGTCCTCGTCCTTGGGCTTCTCGCTGTACTTGGACACGTACTGCGTGAAGTCGTCGCGGACGCGGTAGCGCCAATACGCCAGAAAGTCATGCCGTGGCAGCCACAGCCGCGGCTTGCCGCTGGGCACGTCGCCGGGCTTGAAGCCGCCGGGCATACCCGTCACCAGCCAAGGCTCCATCTTCTTCAGCGCCCCGGCCAGCTTGGCCGAGCCCCAGGCCTTGAGCAGCGCACACGGCCCGGCCAGCGGCTCGCCGTCCTCGTGCCAGTCCTGCGTGTCC
>JBKBVY010000038.1:11072-18438 GCA_046289335.1 Roseateles sp.
GTCCAGCGCCAGCAGCGCCGAGTGCACGTCCCACACCGCGCGCATGCCGGGGGCATAGCCCTTCGCCGGCCCATCCTCCGGCACCTCGCCCGGCGCAATCGCGATGGCCACTGCCTTGCCGCGCAGCAACCGCCAGTCGGCGGCCCGGGCTGTCCAGGCGGACCGCAGCGCCACCACTGCGGTGTTGGGCAGGCGCAGGCTCTCCACCGCCAGCGCATCCAGCACGCTCAGCACCACCACCACGCGGCGCGCAGCTGGCAGGCGCTTCCAGTCCATGCACCACAGCGCACCGTCGCGCGGCCCCACCGTCTTGGCGGCGTGGCCGCCGTTGCGCTCCGGATTCAGGTAGGCCAGGTCAACCGCCACGACATCGCGACTGGCCGGATGGCGCACGATCGCGGCCATGGCATCGCCGCCGTGCCAGGGCTCGCCGGCAGGCACGCGCGGGTTGCGCCAGTCGTCCAACCCCAGCGTGCCTTCGCCAATGGCCTGCAGCACCACCGTCTCGGGCAGCCCCTGCTCGGCCGTCCATTCCAGCAGCGTGGCCCGGCGCGCCGGCTCATGGGCCCGCTCCAGCGCGCGGCGCGCCACCAGGTCGGCCCTGCTGGCCTCGGGGTCCTCGTCCTGGTCCAGCCAGCCCATCACCAGATGGATGTGGGCGATGGCCTCCGGCCGCGTCATCTGCCACAAGTACTGCAGCAGCTCGATGGGTCCGCCGCCCACGTAGCGGCCATCGTCGTCGGTACGGTCCCAGTCTTCCCAGCTGCTCAGCGTCTCCGTGGTGGCAGGGCGCACCACGATACCCATGACGTCGCCAGGGCGCCGCTGCCCTGGCGGGCGGTGCCAGCGGCCGGACTCCTTCTGGAAGCCCAGCTTCTCCAGCAGCGCGGCGCAGTCCACCCGGTCTGCGCGGCTGATGATGTCGTTGTCGTTGTTCGGGGGCGGCATCGGGGTGGGCCGGCTGGGCCGGCGCGTTGTCGTTGTTGGGAGGGGTGAGGGTCAGAACAGCGGCTTGGTGCCCGCGTCTCGACGGGCCTTGGCCTTCACCTGCTTGGTGTGCACGGCATCGATGGCCGCCTGCACGGCCCGCTGGTGCGCCTGGCGCGCGTCTCGCGCGTCCGGATTCGCCTTCACCCGCCGGTACTGCAGCCACACCTCGCCGCGCAGCTTTTCCGGCACCTGGCGCCAGTGGTCGTTGCACATCAGCAGGTTGGCCGGCACCTGGTGCTGGCAGTTCACGGCAAAGCAGCGGTGCGTGGCCGTGGGCGCTCGGCGGGCCGGCCGGTCAATCCGCACAGGGCACCTCGCGCGCGGCCGGTGTCACGGTGATGCGGTTGCAGTCGGGGTACGTCTGCAGCGCCTGGCCGTAGGCGTCCATGCTGGCGCGGTAGGCTCGGCGGTAGGCCACGCGCTCGCCGCTGGCAAGCTCCACCACGACATCCATGGCGCGCCGCGGCGGCTTGGGGGCATCCACGCGGGCCCAGGCTTCAGGGGCGGGGATCATGCGGCGCTCCTTTGGGCGCGGCGCGCGCGCAGATCCTTCTCCCAGTCCTTGCTGCAGCGGCCCTTAATGCGCCAGTCGCAGGCCAGCAGCTCGAAGCGGTCGCCCATGTCCGTGCAGCCATAGAGCAGGTTCAGCCACTCATGCACCTCGCGCTTGGGCAGAAAGTCCAGCTGCAGCACGTTGACGCAGTGCGTCCACATCTCGCTGTCCAGCCGGCGCAGCTCGGTCAGGTCGAACTTGAAGCGGGCGCCGTTGTAGAGGCCCAGCAGGAACTTCGCGCACACGTTGGCGCCGCCATGGTTGCCCTGCGCCATCTCCCACACGCGCTTCAGCGATGCGGCTTGCGAGTCGTTCATGACAAGGCCTCCTGCCGCACATCGGCCAGATAGTCGTTGAGGGCATCCCGCAGAGCGATGGCGCGTTGCGGGCTCAGGTACACATCGCAGTGCACGAACCCCTGCGCAGGGAACAGCGTCGTCTGCAGCGTCACGCGGTTCGAGCCGTCCAGCCGGCGCACGGCCAGGCCGATCTCTCCCTGCGCGGCCATCAGCTCCACCTTGCGGTACACGGCCAGCTTGCTGCCCTCCACCACGTGGGGCGCCTGGTAATGCCAGTCCGGCGCCTGCATGGCGGCGGCCTGGGCTTTGCGATCAGGGGCGTTCACTTGCACACCTCCGGCCTCGCCTTGCAATCCACACCTGACGTCGGCTGCTTCGGCTCCTCGTCGGAGCCACCGCCGCCGCACGCCAGCACCACGGCCGCCAGCACGGCCACCAGCAACAGGGTCAGCACCACCTTCATGCCCGCAGCTCCTGCGCCTGCTGCGCCGCCAGCCGGCGCGCCGCCCGCTTGGAAAGCCGCCCGCCATCCACCGCCGCCATCGCATTGGCGAACTCCTCGCGGCTCAGCGTCAGGTACACGCCCGTGCTGCTGATGCTCTGATGCCCCAGCGCCAGCTGCGCCAGCTTCAGCGCCTGCTTGTCACCGGCGGCCCGGCTGCGCCGCAGCACGTTCATGCCACGCGTGTGGCGCAGCCAGTGGATGCTGATGCGCTCGTCCAGCCCCGCCGCCGCCAGCCACACCTTCAGCCGCGCCTGGTAGCTGCGCACGCTCAGGGGCGTGCCTTCGCGGCCCCACACCAGCGGCACGCGCGTCACGGCCGGCCAGTCGGCGGCTTCCGCGCGGGCCATGAAGGCCAGCCGCTCCAGGCTCTCGCGCACGCTCTGCGTCACCGCGTACTCGTGCCCCTGCCGGCCGCCCTTGCGGGCTTCCTTGGGCACCACCAGCCAGCCCGTGCGCAGCGCGCTCTCGGCCTGGGCCAGCGTCAGGCTGGCGAACTCCGCCACCCGCATGCCCGTCTGGATCAGCAGCCGCAGCCAGTGAAAGTCCCGCTGTGCCAGCGGGTCAGCCACCCGCTTGGCAGCCTGCAGCAACCGTCGCTGCTGCTCCTCGTCCAGATACCGTTTCATCAATTGCATGGCCATCTCCTGCCTGTTCAGTCATCGAGAAGTAGCCGGCCAGCGCGCCGTGGCCCAGGGCCACCAGCAGCGCCACCAGCCAGTCCACGGCCCGCCGCTTCATGCCGGCGGCGGTGCCGCATCCGGGGCGCTCAGCGCGGCGCGGCGCGCCTCCCGAGCAATGCGCACCGCGCGCAGGTCAACAACGCATGCGCCGCCAGCGGGTCGGCCAGCGCCGCCTCCAGGCTGCGGTACCGGCGCCGCCAGTACGCGCGGCTCAGCCGCATGCGTTCCGCCTCGGCCAGCACGTCGGCCTCCGTGATCGGCGGGGGCGGCTCCAGCGGCAGCTGCTGGGGTGCGGGGTGCGGGGTCACAGGCATGGCGTGGGCTCCGGTAGCCGGCCAGGGCCGCATGCAGCGCGGGGCCAAAGGCCAGCAGCAGTTGCGCCACCAGGCCGCCCGCCGCGGGGCGAGCGCCCGCCGGCAGCCGGTGGTTCACGGTCTTCGCGGTGAGCGGGGTCAGGCGCCTATCCACGGCTCGGGCCCTCGTCCACCAGCCCCTCCAGGCGCGCCACCAGCGTCATCAGCGCGCTCACCACGTCGAACGCCTCGGCCCGCACATTGGCCAGCTCCTCGGCCGTGAAGCGCTTGTCCTGCAGCGCGCGGTGCAGCGCGCCATGGAACTCGCCGTGCTCCGAGCCCAGCGTGCACAGCAGCTCCAGCAGCGCCTCATCGCTGTGCTGCTCGAAGCGCCCCACGTCGAAGCAAGCGCGGCCGAACATCTCATTCAGCGCGTCGATGGCCCGCGTGTCGCCGCGGTAGTGCGTCAACTGCACCAGGTCCTTGATCGTCGGCTGGGCGTGGCTGTCGTCGCTGGCGTCCGCCTTGTTGTAGAGCGTGCCGGTGCGGATGCCCAGGAAGGCCGCCGCCTCCTCCACGCCCCGGGCGCCGCCCACGTACACCAGCTCACGGAAGGCCTCGTACACCGAGCGCGTCGGCGCACGGCGAAGTGCGGGTTTGCGGGTCATGGTTGACCTCCGGGGGCGCGCTCATTGGCGCCGATGGCCAGCTGGGGCCACACTGCGTGCATGCCGACTTGCATCACTGCCCCCTGCTGGATTTCGCATCCACCTGGAAGCTGCGCTCCAGGCGCAGAACCAGCTCGGCCGTGCGCGTGCGCTTGGCGGCATCAGCCGCCTTGTCCAGCAGGCGCACCAGCTTGGCCGGCGTGCGGGCTGTGACCGTGATCGTTTTGGTGTCCTTCATGGCTTGCGCTCTGTAGTCGTCCGTATGACAACAACAGATTACCGTGTATTACAGCGTAGTGCAAGCGGCTTCGGCTCGCCGCTACAGTGCGGCATGGCCGAGACACCCGCCACCGCTGACGCCACCGTCCCGCCGACCTCGGTCCGGCTGCCGAGCGAACTTCGCGACAGGTTGATCAAGGCTGCGGCGAGGAACTCGCGCACTCTCAGTGCGGAGATCGTTCGCAGGCTTTGGGAAAGTGAACTGCCGCAGCCCGAGAAGGCGCCTGCGCCAACCGGCGGGCCTAGGCACTACGTCAACGACCAGCAGGCAGCGCAGGTCGTAGCAGCGCAGACATTGAGCGAACGGCGACTGCTGGAACTCTTCAACCAACTGTCGCCGGAGCGCCAGTTGGCACTGCTCACGCTGCTCAACGCCTGAGTCAGGTCATGGCGCACGCGCCAGCGTCCAAAGCTCACATCACGGCGGCAGTGCCGCGCCACGAGAAGCCCTGCTGGCAGTGCCACTGGTACGGCTACATGGTGGACGAGGACGCTGCCTTCTGCCTCCACCCCGAAGGCCTGGCCATCCGACCTGCGGCGCTCTATGGCTGCTGCAGCTACACGCTGGAGCCCTGCATGGACACCGGATCCCTGGCGCCCCGGCCGGCCCCCACGCCATCGCGCTCCGCCTGCGCGCAGCGGATGCTGGCTCAGCGCGAGCAGCTGGTGGAGCTCCGCCTGCAGCTCGGTTTCAACAAGGCACCTTGGGAGAAGCGGCGCCGCATCGTCAGCCGCCTGGGCACACTGTCCGACGACGAGACCTGACCCCGGCGGCCCACCCACCGCGGACACCGGCTCAACCTGTGGCCAGGGTCAGCGCACAGCGGGCACACCACCTCATCGCTCCACCAGCGCCCTCAACTCGGCCTGGCAGGCCTTCAGCCGGGACTCGGTGACGACGATGCCCTCTCGTAGGGCGTGATAAGCCGGTCGAGCATCGGCAGCAAGCTCGGCGCCGGCTCCAGCACCTCCGCCGGAGGCGGCGAAGGCCGAGGGCACAGCGGCCGAGCAGTCGGCGCGGACACGCAGCCCGACAGCGCCAAGGTCAACACGATCACGCAACAGGCGATTCGCTTCACGGGCCTTCTCCAGGTTGCTGGCAGCCACTGCGCGCACCGCGTGCAGCTCGCCGTCCTTCTTCTCGCGAGCGCGCTCCGCCAGCCGGGCCGACTCGGCCTCGGTCTCCAGCCGCTCGCGCTCCCCGGCCTCATGCGAGGCCGTCAGCCGCCAGCCATTGACGGCCCAGCCGGCGCCGAAGGCCGCCAGCAGCGCCACGGCGGCGACGGCCACGCGCGTCATAGCCGCCCCGCGTACTTGGCTGCCCTGGCCAGCACATCGGCCACATGGTGGCGGCTGATGTCGCAGGCGCTGCGGTTGCCGTAGATCGGCGCGCGGCTGGCGGTGCAGGTGCGCTCCACATGGCCCCACCACTGCGCCGGATCACAGCCGGCCGTCATCGCGCAGGCCCGCCGGTCCTGGCTCACGCGGCCGCGGCCGGCGTTGTAGGCCAGGTCCACGAACTCCATGCGCGCCGCCGGGCCGATGGCCCGCCAGTCGTCGCGGCTCTTGAGCACGACGGCGCGCAGCTGCAGGTCGGGCCGCTGGTAGATCGTGCGCCAGTCCAGCTCACGCAGCGCCGGGTGGGCCGCGCGCATCTCCGCCAGCGCGTCGAAGCGCGTGCTGCCGTCAGGCCGATAGGCCCGCGTGAGCTGGCCCAGCCCGGCGCCCTCCTCCCGCTGCGTCTTGAGCTGCGCCGTGGGCCGCCAGCAACTGCGCGGGCGCGGGCACGCGCTCTCATGCTCGATCAGGCCGCCGAAGTAGGCCGGCATGGGATGGTCGGGCCAGGCCTGGCGGATCTCGGCCTGCAGCACCGGCAGCAGCGGCTCGGCCTGAGGTGGGATGCCGGCAGCCTGCGCGCGGGGCGCGAACACCATCAGCAGACCCAGCATCACGATGGCCAGCGCCACCAGCGCCAGGCCGGCACCGATGGGATGCTCGCCGGCCTTGGAAAACAGGCGCCGCGCATCGGCCTCGGGGTAGTCGTGCAGCGCCTTGCGGCCGACGTGCGCGCACAGCACCGCCAGCAGGCCTGAGGCCAGCGACATGAGCATGATGCCGGTGGTGACGCCCTTGTCAGGGTCGGTGGCCAGCAGGGCCACCAGCAGGGCCACGCTGCCGCCCAGCAGCACGGTGTGACGGGTTCGCATCTTCATGGCTTGCCTTTCATCCGCAGCACGTCCACGTCGCGCCGCAAATTGTTGATCTGCTCGTCGTGGAGCCGGTCGGTGCCGCGCTGCTGCTCCAGCGCGCGGTCTGCAGAGGCCAGGTCGCTGCGCAGTTGCGCAAGCTGGCCGGTCAGCTCGGCCAGCTTGGCGTTGGCCGCGTCCTGGCGCTCCACCAGCTGGCCGCCGCGGACCAGGACGGTGGACAGCGTCAGCACCAGGCCGATGGCCGTCACCCAGTCTTTCCAGTTCATTGGGTTCTCCCTCACCTGCTGTCTCATGTTCATGTCGCCCTCCGTGCCGTCACTGCCATCAACAATCGGTCAGGTCGGCCAGGTGATGGCCCGCACTGCCGCGATGTCGGTTGCCGCGTAGATCTGCGCGCGCAGGACTTCGCTGGTCGCCCACAGGTCCGCGACGTGTCGCTTGCATGCGCGGGCAACGGCGATCTGCTGGGGCGCATCGAGCAGCACGACGGTGTTGTCCTCCAGCACCCACGGCTGCTCATAGGGCTCGCCCTCCAGCTGGGCGATGAGCGCATCCAGCGCGCTGCCGGGCAGGCGCTGCTGGTCGACGCGGTAGACGCGGCCGCCGTGCTCGAACGTGCCGCGCTCGCGGGCGGCGCGCTCGGCCTTGATGTCGGCCCACTTGCGCGCTTGCGCGCCCTCCAGCGTGTCGGTGGCGTCGGGGATCGGCGTGGCGCCGGCAAACGCCTCACTGGCCAGTACAGCCGCCTGCACGGCCGCGGCCAGGCCGTTGGCCAGCTGCAGGCCGGCTGCGGGCACCACGAGGTGCCAGCGCGCGGCCGGCGTGCGGCCGTCCAGGCGTGCGGCCTCACTGGGCCAGCTATCCAGCCAGAGCTTGAGCGCGTCCAGCT
>JBKBVY010000003.1:0-48996 GCA_046289335.1 Roseateles sp.
AGCAGCTCCAGCCAGGAGACCGGACTGCCAAAGGCGGTGAATGCGGGCGCCAGCAGCGCGCCCCAGGCAGCGGCCAGCATCAGCGCGAGGTGTCGGAGGCCGGCCTTGCGGGCGGCAGCGGCACGAAGATCTCGTCCGGCTTGATCATGCCCAGCTCGAAGCGGGCCTTCTCCTCGACCATCTCCAGGCCCTCACGCAGGTCGCGCAGCTCGGCCTGCAGCTGGTCGTTGCGGGCGCGCGCGCGTTCGTTGTCGGCGCGCGCCGCCGCCACCTCCTCCCGGAGGTGGGCGACATACGGAAGGCTGCCCCGGCCCACCCACAGTTGGGCCTGGATGGCGATCAGGAAGACCGCCAGGACCAGGGCAAGTGCCTTCAAGCGCTTACTTCAGGTTGTAGAACGCAGCGCGGCCGGGATAGACGGCGACGTCGCCCAGGTCTTCCTCGATGCGCAGCAGCTGGTTGTACTTGGCCATGCGGTCCGAGCGCGACAGCGAACCCGTCTTGATCTGGCCGGCATTCAGGCCCACGGCGATGTCGGAGATGGTGCTGTCTTCCGTCTCGCCCGAACGGTGCGACACGACGGCGGTGTAGCCGGCGCGCTTGGCCATCTCGATGGCGGCGAAGGTCTCGGTCAGCGTGCCGATCTGGTTGATCTTGATCAGGATGGAGTTGGCGATGCCGCGCTCGATGCCCTGCTGCAGGATCTTGGTGTTGGTGACGAAGAGGTCGTCGCCGACGATCTGCACGTTCTTGCCCAGACGGTCGGTCAGCAGCTTCCAGCCATCCCAGTCGCCTTCGGCCATGCCGTCCTCGATGGAGATGATGGGGTACTTGTCGACCCAGGTGGCCAGCATGTCCGTCCACTGGGCCGAGGTCAGCTGGATGCCGCCTTCGCCTTCCAGCACGTACTTGCCGTCCTTGTAGAACTCGCTGGCGGCGCAGTCCAGGCCCAGCGCGATCTGCTCGCCGGCCGTGTAGCCGGCCTTGGCGATGGCGTCCAGGATGAGCTGGATGGCCGCTTCATGGTTCTCGACGCTGGGCGCGAAACCGCCTTCGTCGCCCACGGCGGTGGGCATGCCCTTGTCGTGGATGATCTTCTTCAGCGCGTGGAAGACCTCGGCGCCCCAGCGCAGCGCTTCACGGAAGCTCGGCGCGCCCACGGGGATGATCATCAGCTCCTGCAGATCCAGGCTGTTGTTGGCGTGGGCACCGCCGTTGATGACGTTCATCATCGGCACGGGCAGCTGGCAGCCGTTCATGCCGCCGAAGTAGCGGTACAGCGGCAGGCCGGACTCTTCAGCCGCGGCGCGGGCCACGGCCATGGACACGGCCAGCATGGCGTTGGCGCCCAGGCGGCTCTTGTTCTCGGTGCCGTCCAGGTCGATCAGCGTCTTGTCCAGGAAGGCCTGCTCGGAGGCGTCCAGGCCCAGCACGGCCTCGCTGATTTCGGTGTTGATGTGCTCGACGGCCTTGAGCACGCCCTTGCCCAGGTAGCGGCTCTTGTCGCCGTCACGCAGCTCGATGGCCTCGCGCGAACCGGTGGACGCGCCGGACGGCACGGCCGCGCGGCCCATGACGCCGGACTCCAGCAGCACGTCGCATTCGACGGTGGGGTTGCCGCGGCTGTCGAGGATCTCTCGGCCGACGATATCAACGATGGCGCTCATTCTTGGGTCTCCAGGGAAGTAAAAAAACGGGGCGGCGACAGTGTGCCAAGCAGCCGTTACCGTGTCACAACATCAGGCGGCTGCCGGCGCTGAGGCGGCTTCGCATCAGCAGGAGAAATCATTCTCCAGAAGTGGCTGCTGCTTGACGACGCGGTCCAGCGCGACGAGCTGCTCCAGCAGCGTCTTCATGTGCTTGAGCGGCACGGCGTTGGGACCGTCGCTGAAGGCCTCGGCCGGGTTGGGGTGGGTTTCCATGAAGAGGCCCGCCACGCCCACGCCGACGCCCGCGCGGGCCAGCACCGGCACCATCTCGCGCGCGCCGCCGCTGGAGCCGCCCAGGCCGCCGGGCTTTTGCACCGAGTGGGTCACGTCGAACACCACCGGGGCGCCGGTGTCGCGCATCAGCGCGAGGCTGGTCATGTCGGCGACGAGGTTGTTGTAGCCAAAGCTCACGCCCCGTTCGCAGGCCAGGAAGCGGTCTTCAGAGAGACCCACTTCCGCGGCGGCGGCGCGGGCCTTGTCGACGACGTTCTTCATGTCCCAGGGCGCGAGGAACTGACCCTTCTTGATGTTGACCGGCTTGCCGCTCTGCGCGACGGCGCGGATGAAGTCGGTCTGGCGGCACAGGAAGGCCGGCGTCTGCAGCACGTCCACGACGGCGGCGACCTCGGCCACCTGCGTCGCGTCATGCACGTCGGTCAGCACCGGCAGGCCGGTCTGGCGGCGCACCTCATCGAGGATCTTCAGGCCGGCTTCCATTCCCACGCCGCGCTTGGATGTGCCGGAGGAGCGATTGGCCTTGTCGAACGAGCCCTTGTAGATCAGCGGGATGCCCAGCGCGTCGCAGGCCTCCTTCAGACGGCCTGCGACGTCCAGCGTGATCTGCAGGCCCTCGATGGAGCAGGTGCCGGCGATGAGGAAGAAGGGCTTGTCGAGGCCGACGTCGTATCCGCAGAGCTTCATGGTGATCAGGCTTGGTGCTTGTGGTCCAGCGCGGCCTTGATGAAGGCCGTGAACAGCGGATGGCCACCCCAGGGCGTGGACTTGAACTCGGGGTGGAACTGCACGCCGACGAACCACGGATGCACCTCGCGCGGCAGCTCGACCATCTCGGTCAGCTTCTCGCGCTGGGTGATGGCCGAGATCACGAGACCGGCCTCCTGCAGGCGATCCAGGTAATGCTCGTTGGCCTCGTAGCGGTGACGGTGGCGCTCGGTGACGACCGGGCCGTAGATGTCGTGCGCCAGCGTGCCGGGCTTGACGTCGGAGCTCTGCGCGCCCAGGCGCATGGTGCCGCCCAGGTCGCTGTTGGCGTCGCGCTTCTGGATGCTGCCGTCGGCGTCCTGCCATTCGTCGATCAGCGCGATGACGGGGTGGGGCGTGTCGGGGTCGAACTCGGTGGAGTTGG
This sequence comes from Roseateles sp., assembly GCA_046289335.1. Classification (GTDB taxonomy): domain Bacteria; phylum Pseudomonadota; class Gammaproteobacteria; order Burkholderiales; family Burkholderiaceae_C; genus Pelomonas. Next base: position 3,076 of record JBKBVY010000003.1, read on the forward strand.
CGCCTTCCAGGCCGGCCATGTGGCGGGCGTACTCGATGGTGGCGACCTGCATGCCCAGGCAGATGCCCAGATAGGGGATCTTGTGCTCGCGGGCGTATTGCGCCGCCAGGATCTTGCCCTCCACGCCACGCTTGCCGAAGCCGCCAGGCACCAGGATGGCATCGAACTGGGCCAGCGTGTCGATGGTGTCGGGGGTCAGCGTCTCGCTGTCCACGTACTCGATCTTCACGCCGGCATGGTTGTGGATGCCCGCGTGGCGCAGGGCCTCGTTGAGCGACTTGTACGAGTCCGACAGGTCGGTGTACTTGCCGCACATCGCGATGGTGACCTCCTCCCGAGGGTTCTCGACCTCGTAGACGAGGTTGTCCCAGCGCTTCAGGTCGGTGCTCTTGGTGTTGAGCTGCAGCTTGGTGCAGATGAGCTGGTCCAGCCCCTGCTCGTGCAGCACGCGCGGCACCTTGTAGATGGTGTTCACGTCCCACATCGAGATCACGCCGTACTCGGGCACGTTCGTGAACAGCGAGATCTTCTCGCGCTCGTCGTCAGGAATGCGGCGGTCGGCGCGGCACAGCAGCGCGTCGGGCTGGATGCCGATCTCGCGCAGCTTCTGCACCGTGTGCTGGGTGGGCTTGGTCTTGAGCTCGCCGGCGGCGGCGATCCAGGGCACGTAGGTCAGGTGCACGAAGGCCGTGTTCGTCGGGCCGGCGCGCAGGCTCATCTGGCGCACGGCTTCGAGGAAGGGCAGGGACTCGATGTCGCCCACCGTGCCGCCGATTTCCACAATGGCCACGTCCACACCCTCGGCGCCGCGCTTGATGTATTCCTGGATCTCGTTGGTGATGTGCGGGATGACCTGCACCGTCTTGCCGAGGTAGTCGCCGCGGCGCTCCTTCTCCAGCACCGACTTGTAGATCTGGCCGGTGGTGAAGTTGTTGGCCTTCTTCATGCGCGTCGTGATGAAGCGCTCGTAGTGGCCCAGGTCCAGATCGGTCTCGGCGCCGTCATCGGTGACGAACACCTCGCCGTGCTGGAACGGCGACATCGTGCCGGGGTCCACGTTGATGTACGGGTCCAGCTTGATCAGGGTGACTTTGAGGCCGCGCGATTCGAGGATGGCAGCCAGGGAGGCCGACGCGATGCCCTTGCCCAAGGAGGACACCACACCGCCGGTGACGAAGACGTATTTGGTCATGTCTTGCAGCAGCCCAGAACAGGCTGCTGTGGTGGGAAATTCGAATTGTACGGGAGCGCCTGTTCAGCCCAGCAGGTCCAGCACCAGGTCGGCCGTGGCTTCGGGCTGCTCGAACGGGAACAGGTGGCTGCCATCCATCCAGCGCCAGCGTTCACCCGCGAGCTTCATCGAGGCTGCCGCACCCGCCTGGCGCAGCTCGGTCGAGCGCGTGCCGCCCACGAAGCCGACCGGGCATTGCGGCGGGCGCAGGCGCAGCAGCAGCGGCAGGTGGTGGGGCAGGGTGCGGTAGATCTGGGCCTCGACCTCGCGCGTGAAGCGCAGCCGCACCTGGCCGTCCTCGGTGTCCTCGAAGCCGGCGGCGACGTAGTCGGCCAGCACGCGCGGGTCCCAGCGGGCGAACAGCTTCTTGGCCGCGAAATGCGCATGCACGGCGGCGCGGTCGGGCCAGACATGGCGGCGCTCGCGGGCGATGCGGGACGGGCCGTAGCGGTGGATCAGCCCGGTCGTCTTGGCGATCGCGACGGCGGCGGCCCGCCAGCCGGCCACGACGGGCGAATCCAGCATGACCAGGCGTGACACCAGCTCCGGACGGCGGCAGGCCGCCAGCAGGCTCAGCATGCCGCCCAGCGAATGCCCCACCAGCGCCACCTGGCCCGCAGGCTTCACGTCATGCTCGATGAAGTGGATGAGCTGGTCGCGCAGCCGGCGCCAGTCGCCCGTGACCGGGAAGCGTGGGTCGTGGCCAAAGCGGTCCAGCGCCTCGACGCGCCAGCCGGCCGCGCGCCAGCGCTCGAACAGCACGCGGTAGCAGCCCGCCGGATAGCTGTTGGCGTGGCTGAACACAAGGATCTTGTCGCTCATGCCTTGGCCAGCTTCTTCAGTTGGTAGAGGGCGTCCAGCGCCTCGCGCGGCGACAGCGCATCGGGGTCGATGCCGTCCAGCGCCTGCACCAGCGCGCTGGGCTCGGGCAGCGGCGGCGGCGCGGGCGGCGCGGCGAAGAGGTCGAACTGGTCGTCCGCCGCGTTCTGCCTGGCCTCCAGCGCCTCCAGCGTCGCGCGAGCCTGGCGCACCAGGCTGGCGGGCATGCCGGCCAGCTTGGCCACCTGCACGCCGTAGCTGCGGCTGGCCGGGCCGGCCTGCAGCTCGTGCAGGAAGACGATGTCCTCGCCGCTCTCCACCGCCGACACATGCCAGTTCTGCGCCATCGGATGCTTGGCCGGGAACTCGGTCAGCTCGAAGTAGTGCGTCGCGAACAGCGTGAACGCGCGGGTCTTGTCGTGCAGGTGGCTGGCGATGGCCGAGGCCAGCGCGAGGCCGTCGAAGGTGGACGTGCCGCGCCCGATCTCGTCCATCAGCACCAGTGACTGGTCGGTGGCCGCATGCAGGATGGCAGCGCCCTCGGTCATCTCCAGCATGAAGGTGGACTGCGCATTGGCCAGGTCGTCGGCCGCGCCGATGCGGGTGTGGATGGCGTCCATGGGCCCCAGCCGGCAGCTCGTGGCCGGCACATAGCTGCCGATGGCGGCCAGCAGCGCAATCAGCGCCACCTGGCGCATGAACGTGCTCTTGCCACCCATGTTGGGGCCGGTGATGACCAGCATGCGGGTGCGGGCGTCCAGCCGGCAGTCGTTGGGCATGAACTCATGGCCGCCGGTCTCGGCCAGGCGGGCCTGCACGACCGGGTGGCGGCCGGCCTCGATCTCGAGGCAGGGATGGGGCACGAACTCCGGCCGGCACCAGTTCAGCGTCACGGCGCGCTCGGCGAGCGCCGCGAGGGCGTCCAGGCTGGCCAGCGCGCGGCCCAGCGCGGTCAGCGGCGCCAGGCGGGTGATGAGGGCGTCGATGACCTGCTCGTACAGCAGCTTCTCGCGTGCCAGCGCACGCTCCTGGGCCGACAGCGCCTTGTCCTCGAAGGCCTTCAGCTCCGGCGTGGTGTAGCGCTCGGCATTCTTCAGCGTCTGGCGGCGCTGGTAGTCCATCGGCACCTTGTCCACCTGGCCCTGCGTGACCTCGATGTAGAAGCCGTGCACGCGGTTGAACTGCACGCGCAGGTTGGCAATGCCGGTGCGGGCGCGCTCGCGGGTTTCGAGGTCCAGCAGGAAGCCGTCGCAGTTCTGCTGGATGCCGCGCAGCTCGTCCAGCTCGGCGTCGAAGCCATCGGCGATGACGCCGCCATCGCGCGGCAGCAGCGCCGGCTCCTCGGCAATGGCGCGCTGCAGCAGCTCCAGCACATCGGCCGGCGGCTCCAGCGCGGCATCGCGCAGCGCGGCCGGTGTGGCGGCACGCAGTTGCGGCAGGGCTTGCAGCGTGGCCCGCAGGCCGGCCAGCTCGCGCGGCCGCACCTGGCGCAGCGCGATGCGGGCGGCGATGCGTTCCACGTCGCTGACCGACTTCAGCGCCTCGCGCAGCGGCTCGAAGCCCTCGGCCTGCAGCGACGCGATGGCGTCGTGCCGCGCGATCGCCTCGGTGCGGTCGCGCCGCGGGTGCAGCAGCCAGTGGCGCAGCATGCGGCTGCCCATGCCGGTCTTGCAGGTATCCAGCAGAGAGAACAGCGTCGGCGAGGACTCGCCGCGCAGTGTCTGCACCAGCTCCAGGTTGCGCTGCGTGGCCGGCGGCAGGTCCAGCAGGTCGCTGGCGCGCTGCACGCGCAAGGACCGCACATGGGCCAGCGCCCGGCCCTGGGTGTGCTCGGCAAAGGCCAGCAGCGCACTGGCGGCAGCATGGGCCAGCGTCAGCTCGTGAGCATTGAAGCCCTGCAGGTTGGCCACGCCCAGCTGCTCGCACAGCTTGCGCTGGCCTAAAGTGCCGTCGAACTGCCAGGACGGCCGGTTCGTGACCGGAAAGCGCGCCCGCATGACGGCCGCCGGCTGCGCCTCGCGGTTGACCAGGATCTCGGCCGGCATCAGCCGTGCGAGCCAGGCCGGCAGCTCGGCATCGCTGCACTCGGCCAGCACGATCTCGCCCTGCGTCAGCGACAGCCATGCCAGCCCATGGCGGCGGCCCTGGCCGCTGACGGACAGCAGCACGGCGTCCTGCTTGTCGGCCAGCAGCTCGGTGTCGGTGATGGTGCCGGGCGTGACGACGCGCACCACCTTGCGCTCCACCGGCCCCTTGCCCGCGCCGACCTCGCCGACCTGCTCGGCAATCGCCACCGCCTCGCCCAGCTTGATCAGCTTGGCGAGATAACTCTCCAGCGCGTGCACCGGCACGCCGGCCATGACGACCGGCTGGCCGGCGCTCTGGCCGCGCGTCGTGATGGTGATGTCCAGCAGCGCATGGCACTTGCGGGCATCGTCGTAGAAGACCTCGTAGAAATCGCCCATCCGGTACAGCAGCAGCGTGTCCGGGAAGTCGGCTTTCAGGCCCAGGTACTGGGCCATCATGGGCGTGTGGGCGCTGAAGTCAGCGGGCTGGGTCATCGGCAAGGGGAATAAATGACAAAGCCCCCGGCACAGAGGGCTTCAGAATCGCCGCCAGTTTAAGCGGCGGCCGTCGCCGACCGAGGGGGGACGATGAACAAGTTCGTGTGGCTTGGCCTGGTGCTGGCGGTATGGATGGGTCGCGGCGCCGACGCGGCCGAGGCGTCGCTGTGCACGCGGCTGGCCGACGAGGCGCGCCGCGCGCCGCCGGCCACCTGGAGCCAGGCCGACCCGCTGTCGTCCTGGGTTCGGCCCGCGCAGCCCGCCGGGCCTGCGCCCATCGTGGCCGCGCTGGCCAACGATGCCCGCTGGCGCGAGCTGCTGGCCGCATCCGACGCCCAGCCCATGGGCGTGCAGCAGCTGGACGGCACCTCGGTCTACCTGGTCGAAGACTTCGCCGGCACGGCCCACTGCCAGTCGCTGGTGCTGGTCGAAGCGCGTCCCGGCCAGCCGGCGCGGCAGCTCAAACCGCCGTTCGACCTGGCGGGCATGGACTTGTGCATGACGCAGTCGGCCCGCTTCGTTCGGGTGCTGGGCCTGCCGGCCTTCGTCGTCGGCGGCGCGCCGTCCATGACCAGCCTGGCGCCGTGGGCCACATGAACCCGCCGTTCCCGCGGTTCGGCGCGGACGAGCAGGGGCTGGATGCCATGCGGACCGCCTTCTCCAACGCCGACCCGCGCCGGTTGCCCGTCCGCGTAGGCGATCGCTGGTGGCTGGCGGTCGTGGGCCGCGCCGGCTTGGGCTGGCGCGAGGGCGATGCGGTGCTGGTCGCGCTGTTCGCGCCGCCGGGGCGTGCGGCGGACGGCGTGGCGTCCTACCAGTTCCTCGTCGCGCCCACGGGGCTGCGCGAGGCGACGGCCGCCGACGAGCCGCGCTAGAAATGCGAAAGGCCCGCGATGCGGGCCTTCGGTGCTTGTCGCGTCACGAGACGCAACTCATCAGTCTTCCGAGCGGAACACCAGCTTGACCTCGTGGGTCTGGGCCGCGCCCGTGCCTTCGAACTTCCACTGGCTCAGCGCCTCGACGGCGGCACGGTCGAACACGCGCTTGGGTTCGGCCTCGACCACCTCGACGCCCGACACCTTGCCGTCGCCGGTGATCGCGATCTTGGCGCGCACGCTGCCGGCGCTGATGTTCTTCTTGATCGCCTCGCTGGGGTACTCGGGCGGCACCTTCTTCAGGACCTTGACTTCGGCATGGGCCAGCGTGGCGGAGGCGGCGAGGGCGAGGGCGAGGGCGGTGCGAATGAACATCGTGTGCTTTCGGGTTGAACTGGAATCTGGATCGGCAGTAGCCGGATTGCGGGGCGCATTCTGGCGAGCGGATCCCCCTTGTGTAAGGGGGAAGGCCGTGCAGATGTCACGCCGAGGAATGCGGGTTCACCCTGAGGTCTGGCTTGTGCCAACTTGTTCACGTCCAAAACGGCGAAGCCCTCGCGAGGAGGGCTTCGTGACAGCGGTCGCGGCGGGCGTCAGACCGGCGCGTCCTCGCCGGCCTCGTCCTTGCGGATGCGCACCGGGCCGCGCTTCTTGGCCGCCGGTGCCGGGGCGGCCTCGGGGGCCGGTGCGGCCGGGGCGGGGGCAGCCTCTTCTTCCTTGATCACGCGCGAGTAGGGCGTCAGCATCTGCACCAGCTGGGCGTAGATCTTGGGGTTGCCGGCCACGACCTCGCGCTGGTGCAGGAAGTCGGCTTCGCCGGTGAAGTTGCCGATCAGGCCACCGGCCTCCGAGACGATCAGCGAGCCCGCCGCGATGTCCCAGGGCTGCAGGCCGGTCTCGAAGAAGGCGTCGTAGTAGCCCGCGGCGACGTAGCACAGGTCCAGCGCGGCCGCGCCCGGGCGGCGCAGGCCGGCGCAGTGCTGCATGACCTCCTCGAACATCTTCATGTAGCGCTTGAAGTTGTCGCCGCGGCGGAAGGGGAAGCCGGTGCCGATCAGCGCGTCGCTCATGCGGGTGCGCTTGGACACGCGCAGGCGCTTGTCGTTCAGGAAGGCGCCGCGGCCTTTGGTGGCGTAGAACAGGTCGTTGCGTGTGGGGTCGTAGACCACCGCTTGCTCGACCTTGCCGCGGAACGCCAGCGCGATGGACACGCAGTACACGGGGAAGCCGTGGATGAAGTTGGTGGTGCCGTCCAGCGGATCGATGATCCAGACGTACTCGGAGTCCCGCGCGCCATGGTTGCGGCCCGATTCCTCGGCCAGGATGCCGTGGTTGGGGTAGGCCTGCAGCAGGGTCTCGATGATGGCCCCTTCGGCGGCGTGATCGACCTCGGTGACGAAATCGTTCGGGCTCTTGGTGGTGAGGCGCATGGCTTCCAGGTCGAGCGAGGCGCGGTTGATGATGGCGCCGGCCGCGCGGGCCGCCTTGACGGCGACATTGAGCATGGGATGAAGAGACGCTTGCTGCATGCGGGCACTCGCTGGAAAGAAGGGGCTGACGGAGGGAAAGAGCGACGGGCGGCCGGCGGCCGGCCCGGATAATCGCGCGATTCTAGCCGTCCCCTTGGTAGTAACCCGTGGAATCCACACGCTTCGTCCTCATCAACACCAGCCATGCCGGCAACGTCGGCGCGACGGCGCGGGCGATGAAGGTGATGGGCTTCTCGGACCTGGTGCTGGTGGCGCCGCGCTTTGCGGACGTGCTGTGCCACGAGGAAGCGGTGGCCATGGCCAGCGGGGCGGCGGACATCCTGGCCCGCGCCCGCGTGGTGCCCACGCTGGCCGAGGCGCTGGACGGCGTGGACTTCGCCTGCGCGACGGCCATGACGCCGCGTGACTTCGGCCCGCCGACGCACGAGCCTCGCGCCTTGTTCGCCGACCTGGCCGCCCGCGCGACGGCGCCGCGGCTGGCGCTGGTGTTCGGCTCCGAGCGCTATGGCATGGCCAACGAGGACGTCTACCGCTGCCATGCGGTGCTCAGCATTCCGACCCATCCGGACTACGGCTCGCTCAACCTCGCGCAGGCCGTGCAGCTGCTGGCCTATGACCTGCGACAGGCCATCGGCGGTTTCGGCGTGCAGCCGCGCACGCCCGACCCCGAGCGGGCCGATGCGCGCGCCGTGCAAGGTCTGCTGGACCATCTGCAGACGGCGCTGACCGACATCGGCTATCTGGACCCCGCAGCGCCCAGGAAGCTGATGCCGCGGCTGAACCAGCTCTTCAACCGCGCGGGCCTCACCGCCGAGGAAGTGCACATCCTGCGCGGCATCGCCCGGCAGATGAGCAAGACCGCGGCCGGATCAGGTTCTTGACCGGACGCCTACACTGGCCGGCCGTCCTGACTGGCAGCACCATGTTCCAGCGCCTGCGCGAAGACATCGCCCTCATCCTCGAACGCGACCCGGCCGCCCGCTCGGCCTGGGAGGTGCTGACCTGTTATCCGGGGCTGCATGCGTTGTGGATGCATCGCCGGGCGCACTGGTTCTGGCAGCGGGGCTTCAAGTGGCTGGCCCGCTGGATCTCGCATTGGGGCCGCTTCCTGACCGGCATCGAGATCCACCCCGGCGCCAAGATCGGCCGCAAGGTCTTCATCGACCACGGCATGGGCATCGTCATCGGCGAGATGGCCGAGATCGGCGAGGGCTGCACCATCTACCAGGGCGTCACGCTGGGCGGCACCTCGCTGGTCAAGGGCGCCAAGCGCCATCCGACGCTGGGCCCCGGCGTCATCGTGGGCGCCAACGCCTGCGTGCTGGGCGGCTTCACGGTGGGCGCCGGCGCGCGCATCGGCTCGGGTGCCGTCGTCACCAAGCCGGTGCCGGCGGGCGCGACGGCGGTGGGCAATCCCGCGCGCATCATCGAGGCCGCCAGCGATCAGGCCCGTGAGGCCGCGGCCGCCAAGATGGGCTTCTCGGCCTATGGCGTGACCCAGGGCGACGATCCGGTCGCGCAGGCCATGCGCGGGCTCATCGACAGCGCCGCGGGCCATGAGCACCAGATCGCGCTGCTGTGGGACGCGGTCTGCCAGCTCTCCCGCCAGGTGGGCCGCGAATGCGTGCCCGCCGATGCGCAGCGGGATGAGCACTTCGACGCGGCCGGCATGAACCGGCTGGTCAAGTAGCAGCGTCAACCGGCGCGGGCATCGCGCACAATCGCAGGCTCTCCGAGTCCTGCGAGCTGTCAACGCCCGTGCCCACCTGCTGCGTTCCGGACTGAGCGGTCTGCTGGCCAGCCTGGCGCTGGCGGCCTGGGCGCCCGCGCTGCAGGCCGCGGCTGCGCCCAGCCACGAGCGTCTGGCGGACGTGGCCTTCCAGCGCATCACCCAGGACCAGGGCCTGCCCAATGCCATTGCGACGGCGCTGGCCGAGGACGGTCAGGGTTTTCTGTGGATAGGCAGCCCGGGCGGGTTGTCGCGCTGGGATGGCTACCGCTTCCGCGTCTACCAGGCCGATCCGCAGCGCGACGGCGCGCTGCCGGACAACTACGTGCAGACCTTGTACGGCGATGCGCGGGGGCGGCTGTGGGTGGGCACCACGTCGGCCGGCCTGCTGCGGCACGACCCGGCCACCGACCGCTTCGTGCGCTACCCGGTCGGGGGCGATGCCGGCCTCAGCCATGTCAGCGTGCGCCAGGTGCTGGACGACGGTGCGGGTGGGCTGTGGGTGGCCACCGATGGCGGTCTGGACCACCTCGACCCCGGCACCGGTCGCATCGAGCGCGCCAGCCGCAGCTGGGCGGCGGCGGCCGGCACGCAGGTGCGCGTGCTGCTGCGCGACCGCCGCGGGGCGCTGTGGGTGGGCAGCGCTGCGGGGCTGTTCCGCCGCGAGCCCGGCACTGCGCAGCTGCAGGCCGTGCCGCTGCGCGACGGCGCGACGGTGCAGCCCGAGGTGCTGCGCCAGGACAGCGCCGGCCGCATCTGGGTGGGCAGCCTGCAGCATGGCGTCTTCGTGCTGCCGGACGAAGGCCGCGCACCGGCGTCGGCGGTGCGCGAGCGGGCCATGCCGGATGGCCAGGACGTGCTGCGCGACAGCCAGATCACGGGGCTCGCCGAGGTGCAGCCCGGGGAGATGTGGGTGGCTACGGTGGCCCAGGGGCTGGTGGCGGTGAGTCTGGCGCAGGGCGACACGCGGCGCATCCGCCACGTGCCGGCCTGGCCCATGAGCCTGGCGGACAACGCGCTGCGCGCGCTGTACCGCGACCGCGCCGGACTGGTCTGGGTGGCCACCAACCGCGGGCTGAGCCGCCACGACCCGCGCCAGACGGGGGTGCTGTCGCGCTTCGGCGTCACGCCCGATGGCGGCGACGCGCTGGACGCGCGTTTCGTCGGCACCGAGATCAGCTGGATAGAGCCGCGCCCGGACGGCGGTCTCTGGCTGGGCACGCACAAGAGCGGCGTGGACATCCTGGATGCCCAGGGGCGTCGCGTGGGCGCGCTGCGGCCCGATGCGAAGCGGCCTGATGCCGCGCTGCCGGCCGACATCGTGCTGGCGATGGCGACGGCGCCCGATGGCGACGTCTTCATCGGCACCAAGCGCGGGCTGTACCGCGCCGATGCGGCCGGGCGGCGCGTGACGCGGGTCACGCTGCCCGGGCGTGATCCGGCGGCCTCGGTGTGGGCACTGCTGGCGGATGGCGAGGACCTCTGGATTGGCGGTCAGACCGACGGCCTGTGGCGGCTGGACCTGCGCGCCGGGCGCGGCGAAGCCGTCGCGCTGGCCGCGCCCGGGCTGAGCGACCAGCGCGTGACGGTGCTGGCCCGCGATGCACGCGACGCCGGCGTGCTGTGGGTGGGCACGCGCCATGGCCTCAACCGCGTGGCGCTGGCAGGGCGCGGCGTCACGCAATGGCTGCCCGGGCCGGCGCAGGCCGGCACGCTGTCGGCCGGCTTCGTCACCGCCTTGCTGACGGACGCGGACGGCCGGCTGTGGGTGGGCAGCTATGGCGGCGGCATCGACATCCTGTCGGCGCCGGGCCAGCCGACCGCGCCGCTGCGGCTCTCGCCGGCCCAGGGCCTGCCCGACAGCACGGTCAATGCGCTGCTGCAGGACCTGCAGGGCCGCATCTGGGCCAGCACCGACAACGGCCTGGCCCGCGTCGACCCGCGCACGCTGGCGGTGACGGCGCTGCGCCGTGCCGAGGGCGTGGTATTCCCAACCTACTGGACCGGCTCGGCGGCGCGCACCCAGCGGGGCGAGCTGCTGTTCGGCGGCGCGGGCGGCATGACCGTGGTGCTGCCGGAGAAGCTGCAGACCTGGACCTACCGGCCGGCCGTGCTGGTCAGCGAGGTGAAGCTGGGCGGCCGCACGCAGCCGCTGGACCCCGCCGCCCCGCAGCTGACCGTGCGCCCCGACGCCAACAGCCTGACCGTCGAGTTCTCGTCCACCGATTTCTCGGCGCCCGAACGCAACCGCTATGCCTACCTGCTGGAGGGCTATGACCGGTACTGGGTGCCCAGCGATCCGACGCGCAGGCTCGCTGCCTACGCCAACCTGCCGCCGGGCGAGTACCGGCTGCGGCTGCGCGCCTCCAACCGCGATGGCGAATGGGGCGAGCGCGAGCTGGCCCTGCCCATCCGCGTGCTGCCTGCCTGGCACCAGACCTGGTGGGCCCGCGCGGGCCTGGTGCTGGGCCTGGGCCTGCTGCTGCTGACCGCCGTGCGGCTGCGCACGCGGCTGCTGCGCCAGCGCCAGCGCGAACTGGAAGACAAGGTACGCCAGCGCACGGCCGAACTGGAGACCTTGCACCGCACGCTGGAGGAGAAGTCCGTGCAGCTGCTGCTCAGCAGCGTGACCGACCCGCTGACCGGCCTGCACAACCGGCGCTTCCTGACCGAGCACATCGAGCAGGACCTGGCCGCCAGCCTGCGCCGCGCGCAGGAGACGCTGGCGGCCGGCGGCCAGCCGCTGGACACGGACAGCGTGTTCCTGCTGCTGGACGTGGATGCGTTCAAGCGCATCAACGACCGACTGGGCCATGCGGCGGGCGACGCGGTGCTGGTGCAGTTCGGGGCCCGGCTGCGCTCGGTGCTGCGCGAGTCGGACTACCTGGTGCGCTGGGGGGGCGAGGAGTTCCTGGCCGTGGCCCGCGACACCGACCGCGCGCAGGCGGAGGAACTGGCCGAGCGCATGCGCAGCGTCGTGGCGGCCGCACCGTTCCGGCTGGACGACGGCAGCGAGGTCACGGTGACCTGCTCCATCGGATTCGCTTGCATGCCCTTCGAGCTGGAGCGGCCGCTGGCGCACAGCTGGCAGCAGGTGGTCAACCTGGCCGACCTGGCGCTGTACGCGGCCAAGCGCTCGGGCCGCAATGCCTGGGTCGGCGTGCATGCGCCGTCGGGCCGGGGCGCCATCGGCCAGCGCGTGGTGGCCGGCCTCGGCCTGAGCAGCAACCGCCCGCTGGACGAGGTGCAGGCCGCGCTGGCGGCGGCGGAGCCGGGCGTGGTGCTTGGCGAGGGCCTGCTCCCGCAGCGTTGAGAGGCCCTAGGCTGCCTGCGGCCGCGTGGCGCTCTTGGGCCGGAAGGCCTTGCAGACCTCGTCGCGCGTTTCGAGGTAGGGGCCGCCGATCAGGTCGATGCAGTACGGCACGGCGGCGAAGATGCCGCTGGCCTTTTCGTGGCCGCCCAGTGTCTCGGCGATGGCCTTGGGCTGACCCGGCAGGTTGATGATGAGGGCGCGGCCGCGGATGACGGCCACCTGGCGCGACAGGATGGCGGTGGGCACGAAGTGCAGCGAGATCTGCCGCATCTGTTCGCCGAAGCCCGGCATCTCGCGGTCCGCCACGGCCAGCGTGGCCTCGGGCGTCACGTCGCGCGGCGCCGGGCCCGTGCCGCCGGTGGTCAGCACCAGGTCGCAGCGTTCGGCGTCCACCAGCTCGACCAGCGTGGCCGAGATGCCGGCCTGCTCGTCGGGGATGAGCCGTGGCACGAACGTGATGGGGTTGAGCAGCGCGCCGCGCAGCCAGTCCTGCAGCGCGGGCAGGCCCTTGTCCTCGTAGACGCCGCTGGAGGCGCGATCGCTGATGGAGACGATGCCGATGCGGACCGTTTCGGGGATGCGATCACTCATCGCCCAGCACCTCGCTGGCCTTGATGAACTGGAACAGCTCGCGGTAGGCGCGGCCGCTGCGTTTCTCGGGCGCGTTGGACGCGTCCTTGCGGGCGGCGCGCACCAGGCTGCGCAGCTGCTGGATGTCCACGTCCTGGTGAGCGGCGAGGAACTCCTGCAGCGCGTCGTCGCTGGCCAGCAGGCGCTCGCGCCAGCGTTCGGACTGATGCAGCCGCAGGCTGTCCTGCGCATGGCCCAGCTTGAACGCGGCCACCGCCTCGCGCACGGGCTCCGGGTCGATCTTGCGCATCAGCTTGCCGATGTATTGCATCTGGCGGCGCCGGCCCTCGAAGTTGGTGATCTTCTTCGCGGCCTTCAGCGCGTCGCTGAGGATCTCCGGCAGCGCCAGCGGTTCCCAGCGTGATTCGGGCAGGGCCAGCAGCTCTTCGCCCAGCTTCTGCAGCGCGGTCATGTCGCGCTTCATCTGGGACTTGCTGGGGCGGTCGAAGTCGTCCTCGACGTCGTGTTCGGGCGTGTTCTCTTGCATCGGGAGCTGCTTGGGCGCGGGCCTATCATTGTCGCCCACCCAGATCCCATGCCCTTCATGTCCCAAGCCCAAGACGGTTTCGCCTACAGCCCCGAGCAGTTCCAGCAGTGGATCGATGATGCCTTGTCAGAGGCGAAGAAGCTGGGCGCCAGCGACGCCGGCGCCGAGGTATCCGAGGGCTGCGGCCTGTCGGTGTCGGCGCGCCTGGGCAAGCTGGAGAACGTCGAGCGCAACCGCGACAAGTCGCTGGGCATCTCGGTCTATCTGGGCCAGCGCCGCGGCAATGCCAGCACGTCGGACTTCTCGCCGCAGGCCATCCGCGACACGGTGCGCGCGGCCTATGACATTGCCCGTTTCACGGCCGAGGACGAGTTCGCCGGCCTGCCCGACGAAGCCGATCTGGCGCTGGATCCGGCGCAGCGGCCGGCGCTCGACCTGTTCCATCCCTGGGCCGTGGATGCTGCCGCCGCGGCCGAGATCGCGCTGCGCTGCGAGGCTGCCGCGCTGGCGGTGGACAAGCGCATCACCAACAGCGAGGGCGCCTCGGTGTCGGCCCAGCAGTCGCATTTCTGGATGGGCAACACGCGGGGCTTCAGTGGCGGCTATGCCAGCTCGCGTCACTCCATCTCGGTGGCGCCCATCGCCGGGCGCGGCGCCGACATGCAGCGCGACGCCTGGTACAGCTCCATGCGGGACGCCGCCGACCTTGCCTCGCCCGAGGCCGTGGGCCGCTACGCGGCCGAGCGCGCGCTGTCCCGCCTGAAGGCACGCAAGGTCGCCACGGCCGAGGTGCCGGTGCTGTTCGAGAGCACGGTGGCCATCGGCCTGCTGGGCGCGCTGGTGCAGGCCACCAGCGGCGGCGCGCTGTACCGCCGCACCAGCTTCCTGCTGGACAGCCTGGGCCGCTCGGTCATGGCCCCGCACATCGACATCGCCGAGGACCCGCATGTGAGGAAGGGCAAGGGCAGCTCGCCGTTCGACGACGAGGGCGTCGTCACGCGGGCCCGTTCGGTGGTGCAGGGCGGGGTGCTGCAGGGTTACTTCCTGTCCAGCTACTCGGCCCGCAAGCTGGGCATGCAGACCACCGGCCATGCCGGCGGCTCGCACAACCTGCGCATGACCAGCCGCGCCACGGCGCCCGGCGACGACCTGGCCACGATGATCCGTCGGCTGGGCCGCGGCCTGCTCGTTACGGAGCTGATGGGGCAGGGCGTCAACTACGTGACGGGCGACTATTCGCGCGGGGCCAGCGGCTACTGGGTCGAGAACGGCGAGATCGCCTACCCGGTCCATGAGGTGACCATCGCCGGCAACCTCAAGGACATGTTGCAGAACATCGTGGGCATCGGCGCCGACGAGTACACCATGGGCACCAAGACCGTGGGCTCGGTGCTGGTGACCGGCATGAAGCTGGCCGGCAACTGAGGCCGGCGCGCACGGGTAAGCACCGGGCCGTGACGGCCCAGGGGGCTTCCTAGAATCGGTCGGCTTTTTTCTCGCCAAGCAGACAACAGGAGACCCTCATGGAACGTCGTTCCTTCGTTCGCCAGGCCGGCCTCGCCGGCGTGCTCGCCGCCGGTGCTGCACCGGCCATCGTGCACGCCCAGGCGCAGGTGCGCTGGCGTCTTGCGTCCAGCTTCCCGAAGTCGCTGGACACCATCTTTGGCGCGGCCGACGTGTTCGCGAAGAAGGTGGCCGAGATGACCGGCGGCAAGTTCCAGATCTCCGTGCATGCCGGTGGTGAGCTGATGCCCGCCTTCGGCGTCGTCGACGGCGTGCAGAACGGCACCGTCGAGATGGCGCACACGGCGCCGTACTACTTCTTCGGCAAGGACGAGACCTTCGCGATCGGCTGCGCCATTCCCTTCGGCCTGAACAGCCGCCAGATGTCGGCCTGGCAGTTCGAGGGCAATGGCCTGAAGCTGATGCGGGAGTTCTACCGCAACTACAACATCATCCATTTCCCCATGGGCAACACCGGCGCGCAGATGGGCGGCTGGTACCGCAAGGAAATCAAGTCCGTCGCTGACGTGAAGGGCCTGAAGTTCCGCGTGGGCGGTTTCGCCGGCAAGGTCTGCGAGCGCATGGGCATGGTGCCGCAGAACATTCCGGGCGGCGAGATCTACCAGGCGCTGGAGAAGGGCACCATCGACGCCGCCGAGTGGGTGGGCCCCTACGACGACCTGAAGCTGGGCTTCTTCAAGGTTGCGCCCTTCTACCACTACCCCGGCTGGTGGGAGGGCGGTCCGCAGCTGGACCTGTACGTCAACACCAAGGCCTATGACGGTCTGTCGGCCGAGTACAAGTCCATCATCGATGCCGCGTCGGCCTATGCCCACGCCGAGATGCAGGCCAAGTACGACGCCCGCAATCCGCAGGCGCTGACGCAGCTGCTGGCCAACAAGACCAAGCTCATCCAGATGCCGCTGGACGTGATGGACCTGGCCTTCAAGGAATCGATGGCGCTGTACAGCGAGCTGTCGGCCAAGAACCCGAACTGGAAGAAGGTCTATGCCGACTACGCGGCCTTCCGCAAGGAAAGCAACCGCTGGTTCCGCTACACCGAGGCCATCTTCGACCGCTACATGCAGAGCAAGGTCAACCAGCTCTGATCCGCGCCGCGACGCGGCAATGGAAAAGGCCCCGCTGAGCGGGGCCTTTTTGTTGCGGCCTCATTGCTGAGGTGCCGAACTCGCGCCGTCCACCGGCTCCACCGGCGCCATGTCGAACATGTCGTCCTTGGGCGCCATCTGCTCCATGGCAGCCTCGGCGTCCACCTTTTCACCCACGGCGATGTTGCCGGACACCAGCTGCGGGAAGGCGATCACGGCCGCCACCATCACCAGCTGAAGCACGATGAAGGCAATGGAGCCCTTGTAGATCTGCGCCGTCGTAACGGCCGGGATGGCCGCGCCGGTGACGCGGTCCTTGTAGTCCTTGCCCGGCGCGACGCTGCGCAGATAGAACAGCGCGAAGCCGAACGGCGGCGTCAGGAAGGAGGTCTGCAGGTTCATCGCGATGATGACGCCGAACCAGATCATCACCATGTCCGGCGGCATGCCCGGCACCAGCGTCGGCAGCAGCTTCTCGGCCACCGGGGCCAGGATGGGCACGACGATGAAGGCGATCTCGAAGAAGTCGATGAACATGCCCAGCACGAAGATCAGAATGTTCACGACGATCAGGAAGCCCAGCGCGCCGCCCGGCATGCTGTCGAACAGGTGCTCGACCCACACATGGCCGTCCGCCGCGTTGAAGGTGAAGCTGAACACCGTCGAGCCGATCAGGATGAACAGCACGAAGCACGACAGGCGCAAGGTGTTGTCCAGCGCCTGATTCAGCAGCGACAGGGACAGCCGGCGCTTGGCCAGCGCCATCACCAGCGCGCCCACCGCGCCCATGGCGCCGCCTTCTGTGGGCGTGGCCACGCCCAGGAAGATGGTGCCCAGCACGAGGAAGATCAGCACCAGCGGCGGGATCAGCACAAAGGTGACCTGCTGAGCCAGCCGCGACAGCAGGCCCAGGCGCAGGAACTTGTTGGCCAGCGCCAGACCCCAGGCGAGCAGGGCGCCCATGGTCATGGACAGGATCAGCCGTTCGTCCTCGGGCGCGGGCAGCTGGCGGTCGATCAGCGGGTTGATCAGGTTCTCATGCTGGCCATGCCAGACCCAGCCGGCCGCACCACACAGCAGCAACAGCGCCAGCAGCGACGGATAGCCCGCCGAGCCATTGGGCTCCTTGTAGATGCGCGCCTCGGGCGGCAGCGCCGGCACCCAGGTGGGCTTGACGATGGCGATGGCGATGATGAACAGCAGGTACATGCCCACCAGCAGCAGGCCCGGCACCAGCGCGCCGGCATACATGTCGCCCACCGAGCGCCCCAGCTGGTCGGCCAGCACGATGAGCACCAGCGATGGCGGCATGGCCTGCGCCAGCGTGCCGCTGGCGGTGATGGTTCCGGTGGCGATGGTGCGGTTATAGCCGTAGCGCAGCATGATGGGCAGCGAGATCAGGCCCATACTGATGACAGCCGCAGCCACGACGCCAGTGGTCGCCGCCAGCAGCGCACCCACCAGCACCACGGCGATGGCCAGGCCGCCGCGCACCGGACCGAAGACCTGGCCCACCGTCTCCAGCAGGTCCTCCGCCATGCCGGAGCGCTCCAAGATGATGCCCATCAGCGTGAAGAAGGGAATCGCCAGCAGCGTGTCGTTCTGCATGATGCCGAACACCCGCAGCGGCAGCGCCTGGAACAGGTTGGCGCCGATGCTGAGCACCTCGGGATGCAGGCCGCTGAGCGACATGCCTATCCAGCCGAACAGCAGCCCCGTGGCCGCGAGGCCGAACGCCACCGGGATGCCCGACAGCAACAGCACCAGCAGCCCCAGAAACATCAGGGGCACGAAGTTCTGTGCGATCCACAGCGTCATGCCTGGACCTCCGTCTTCTGGTCGGGCGTGAAGGGCTGGGCCAGATGGCCGCCCAGGAAGGCCAGACGCTTGATCAACTCCGCGACGGCCTGCAGCAGCAGCAGCACGAAGCCGGCGGGGATCAGCAGCAGCACCGGCCAGCGCACCAGACCTCCGGCGTTCTGGCTCATCTCCCCCGACACCCAGGCGTTGTGGAAGATCGGCCAGGACAGGTTTACCAGCAGCAGCCCCAGCGGGAAGATGACGGCCAGGATGCCGACGATGTCGATGACGGCATTGGTCCGCGGCGACAGCTTGCTCGACAGGAAGTCGATGCGCACATGGGCGTTCTTCAGGAACACATAGCCCGCGCCCAGCAGGAAGCTGGCCGAGAACAGGTACCACTGCACTTCGAGAAAGGCGTTGGAGCCGATGTCGAAGGCCTTGCGCATCACGGCATTGCCGGCGCTGATGAGCACCGAGGCCAGGATGAGCCAGCGCATCAGCTGGCCAGTGAACAGGCTGAGCGCATCAAGCGCCCGGCTGACCGACAGAAGAAGTCCCACCGTGCTGCACCTTGATTCAACGGCCGCCCGGGCTGGGCGGCGAGGCGCGCGATTCTAGGTGCAGCGGCGGTGCACTCAGCCGCCCCGGACGGCCTGGGCGAACAGGTTGGCCGAGCGGGCGCCTGAGCGGCAGAACATCAGCAGCGGCCTGGGCAGCTCGGCCAGCAAGGCAGCCATCGCGGCGACCTGCTCGGGCGTCTGGTAGCCGCCTGCCACCGGCAGGTGGCGGTACTGCAGGCCGGCCGCCTCCGCGGCTGCCTGGATGTCGGCCGAAGCCGGCTGGTCCGGGCCGTGCTCGAAGTCGGGGCGGTTGTTCACGACGCTCTTGAAGCCCATGGCGGCGGCTTCCGCCATGGCTTCGGGCGTCAGTTGGGGGGCGACGCAGACATCCGGCGTCAAGGCTTGCAGGGGCAGGCTCATCGTGGACTCCTTACTTGGCCAATGCGGCCTTGACGGCTGCGGAGACGGTGCTCATTTCCGCAACGCCGCCCAGTTGCGCCTTGGCGGCGGCCATCACCTTGCCCATGTCGCCGGGGCCGCTGGCGCCCAGTTCGGCCACGATGGCCGCCACCTTCTCGGCCACGGCCTCGGCCGACAGGCGCTCGGGCAGGTAGGCCTGCAGCACGGCCAGCTCGGCGCTTTCCTTGGCGACCAGGTCGTCCCGGCCGGCGGCGGCGAACTGGCTGATGGAGTCCTTGCGCTGCTTGATGAGCTTGTCGACGATGGCCACCAGACCGGCATCGTCCACCGTGATGCGCTCGTCGACTTCCTTCTGCTTCACGGCAGCGAGCAGCATGCGGATGGTCAGCAGACGGTCGCTTTCCTTGGCGCGCATCGCGGCCTTCATGTCTTCGGTGATGCGGTCTTTCAGGCTCATGGGGAATCCAGTTCCAGATGACAAAAAACCCGCGACAGCGTCCTGCAGCGGGTTTTCGGGTTCAGTCCGGAGCCGCAGCTCCGGTCGCGTCAGAGACGATCAGTACAGCTTCTTGGGCAGCTGCATGCTGCGCACGCGCTTGTAGTGGCGCTTCACGGCGGCAGCCTTCTTGCGCTTGCGCTCGGCGGTGGGTTTCTCGTAGAACTCGCGTGCACGCAGCTCGGTCAGCAGGCCCAGCTTTTCAATGGTGCGCTTGAAGCGACGCAGGGCGACGTCGAACGGCTCGTTTTCCTTGACGCGGATGGTGGTCATGTATTTCCTTCAAAGTGCGCTCGGTGTTCGCGGCTGGGATCAGCAGCAGGTTCCGGATTACTGCTTCTCGTCCAATCTTCTTCGAGAAGTGCAGCGAATCGACGCGCGGGTTTGCCAGCAAAGCCGAGGATTGTAGCCAGGAAATTGCCGTCTCGCCAAGATTCGCTCAGACGGCGCTATCGACCTGGCTAGCCGCAGCCGCCATGGCCCGGGCGCAGGCGGCTGCGCTGGCCCAGGCCCACTGGAAGTTGTAGCCCCCCAGCCAGCCCGTCACGTCCACGACCTCGCCGATGAAATACAGGCCCGGCACGCGCCGGCTTTCCATCGTCTGCGAGCTGAGCTCCTGGGTGCTGACGCCGCCGCGCATGACCTCGGCCTTGCGCCAGCCCTCATCGCCGCTGGGCAGCAGTTGCCATTCATGCACGCTGCGTCCCAGGCGCTGCAGGTCGGTGTCGCGGCATTCCGGCAGCGCGCGCGTGGCGTCCAGGCCGGCACGATCCAGCCATGCCGAAGCCAGCCTCTGCGGCAGCCGGGTCGCCAGTTCGTTGCCCAACTGGCGGCGCGACACGGCCTTGGCGGCGACCAGTTCCTGCGCCAGCTGCCGGTCCGGCGCCAGGTCGATCTGCAGGGGCTGGTCGGCCTCCCGGTAGCTGGAGATCTGCAGGATGGCCGGGCCGCTGAGGCCGCGGTGGGTGAAGAGCAGATCCTCCAGGAACCGGGTGCGTGCCTTGCCGGTGCCGCAGGACACCTCCACCGCCAGCGACAGCCCGGCCAGCGCCGCGAAGGGTGCCCAGGTCTCGGGGTCGAAGGTGAGCGGCACCAGCGCGGGCCGCGGATCGACGATGGCATGGCCAAGACGGCGGGCCAGCCGCAGGCCCCAGTCGCTGGCGCCGATCTTGGGCACAGGCAGGCCTCCGGTGGCGACCACGACGCGGCGCGCATGCACCGGCCCGCGGTCGGTGTCGAGGTCGAAGCCGCCTTCCGGCCGTGTGCGGACATCGGCCACGCTGCAGGGCTGCCAGCGCGTGACGCCGCCGGCTTCGCATTCGCTGACCAGCATGCGGATGATCTGCTCGCTGGAGTCGTCGCAGAACAGCTGCCCCTTGTGCTTCTCGTGGAAGGCGATGCCGTGGCGCTGCACCAGCTTGATGAAGTCCTGTGGCGTGTAGCGGGCCAGCGCGGAGCGGCAGAAGGCCGGGTTCTCGGACACGAAGTTGGCCGGCCCGACCTCGCGATTGGTGAAATTGCAACGCCCGCCACCGGAGATGCGGATCTTCTCGGCCAGCCGGGCCGCGTGATCGACGAGCAGCACCCGCAGCCCGGCCTGGCCCGCCTGACCGGCGCAGAACAGCCCTGCCGCGCCTGCGCCCACCACCACCACATCGAATCCCTGCATAAGCCTCCCGAGTCCGGGTCAGATTGTCGCGGGCGCCGCTGCCGAAACTCGGTACGATGGCCGGCAACGTTTCGGACGGGTTTCTAGGGGGGAGGCCCGATTCGTGGGGTGGCCCGGCCTTGCTGGCCTCGACGACGCCCCACTACATTCCCGCTCAAACGGGCCGCCTGGCCCCCCGCCGCAGGCACGCGATCGCATCAGAATTTCATGGACTTGACGGACCCCTCATCGCTACAGCCTGGCAGTCTGGCCCAGTGGCTGTCTGCGCATGCCGAGTTGGGCGGTGAGGCGCTGGCGGGCTTGGTGGCCTTGATCGAGCCCTTGGGCAGCCAGGCGGCGATCAAGGCGGTGGCGAGCGGCCGCTACGTGTTTGCCAGCGCGGGCCTGGCGCAGATGTTCGAGTGCGACGCCGTCGTGGGTCACACCGACGCCGAGTTGCTCAAGCCCGACGAGACCACGGCGCTGCGCCGCGTCGAGCAGACGGTGATGGCGCAGCGCCATCCGGTCGTGTCCGAGCACAAGCTGGACATCAAGGGCCGCCGCCGTGAATTCAGCGTCACGCGGCTGGCGCTGGGGCAGGAGTTCCTGCTCGCGGTCTGGCACGAGCGCACCGAGGAGCGGCATCGCGAGGCCCAGCTGCAGCGGGCGCTGGGCCAGATCGAGCAGCAGCAAAGTGCCATCGAGCAGATCCGTCGCGAGCTGCAGCAGGGCTCCGGCCGCGACGAGGTGTCGGGCCTGTACATGCGGGCGCAGTTCGACGACCAGCTGCTGCGCGAGATCGACCTGTCGTCCCGCGAGCATCGCGAGTTCGCGCTGGTGGTCATCGCGCTGGATGCCTCGCCGGCCGTTGCCGCGCTGGGCGATGAGGCACAGCAGCGTCTGCTGGAAGGTATAGGCCGCATGCTGCGCGCCAACACGCGGGCGATGGACTCGGCCTGCCGCATCGGTGCCCAGCGTTTCGCGGTGCTGTTGTCGGGCGTGGGGCTGGCCACGGCGCATGCGCGCATGGAGCAGCTGCGGCGTCAGTGCGCGGCGCAGATTGTCGTGCTCAACGGGCAGGACCTGGGCCTGTCGGTGTCCATGGGCGTGTCCAGCTTCCCGCACACGGCATCCCGCCAAGACGAGTTGATGACGGCCAGCGAGAACGCGGTGCACGAGGCCCAGCGCCGCGGCGGCAACCAGGTCGTGCTGGCGTCCATCGCGTTCGGCTAGAGCGCCGACAGCCCCTTCCAGAGCATGTAGGCCGCGAGCGCGAACAGCAGCGCCGCGAACGCCTTCTTCAGCTGGGCCACGTTCATCGCATGGGCCGCGCGTGCGCCCAGCGGCGCCATCGTGACGCTGGCCGCGGCAATGACCGCCAGCGCCGGCAGGTAGAGGTAGCCGAAGGCGCCCGGCAGTGCCGGCGCCAGCCCCCAGCCGCCGACCACATAACCCAGCGTGTTGGCGACTGCGATGGGAAAGCCCAGCGCCGCACTGGTCGCCACCGCGAAATGCACCGGCACATTGCACCAGACCATGAAGGGCACGCTGACGAAGCCGCCGCCCGCGCCCACCAGGCCGGACAACATGCCGATGCCGGCGCCCGCGCCGAACTGGCCGGCCGCGCCGGGCATCTGGCGGCTGGGTGCCGGCCGCTTGTTGCGCAGCATCTGCCAGCCGGAGAAGCTGACGAAGGCGCCGAACATCAGCGCCAGCCAGGCGCCCTTGAGCAGCGCGAACAGGCCGACGCCCGCCAGCAGGCCGCCGGCCAGGATGCCGGGCGCCAGGCCCTTGACGAGATCCCAGCGCACCGCGCCGCGGCGGTGGTGGGCGCGCACGCTGGACAGCGACGTGAACATGATGGTGGCCATGGACGTCGCGATGGCCATCTTGACCGCGGTGCCCGGCTCGACGCCGCGCTGGTCCAGGATGAAGGTCAGGAAGGGCACCAGCAGCATGCCGCCGCCTATGCCCAGCAGCCCGGCCAGAAAGCCGGCGGCCAGCCCCAGGGCCAGCAGTTCGAGGACGAGGGCCCAGCTCATCGCGCGTGCAGCCTGCGCAAGACGGCTTCCCACTCGGCGGGCGTGACCGGCGTGATGGACAGTCGGCTGCCGCGCTCCAGCACGCGCATGGACGCCAGCTCGGGCGCCTCGCGCATTTCCTTCAGGCTGAGCAGCCGCGTGGTCTCGCGCCAGCGCACGTCCACCAGCAGCCAGCGCGGCGCCTCCGGGCGGGACTTGGGGTCGTGGTAGGGGCTGGCCGGGTCGAACTGCGTGGCGTCGGGGTAGGGCGCACTGCAGACCTCGGCGATGCCGGCGATGCCGGGCTCGGGGCAGGACGAGTGATAGAACAGCACGCCGTCGCCTGGCGCCATGTCATCGCGCATGAAGTTGCGTGCCTGGTAGTTGCGCACGCCGGTCCAGGGCAGGGTGCCGGCCCGCTGCAGGTCGAGGATGGAGGCCTCGTCGGGTTCGGACTTCATCAGCCAGTAGTTCATCGGCCGATGCTAAGGGAGCGAAGGGGGAAGAGGGTGTCCACCGCCATCCTGGGGGCCGAGATCCTGAACACCCAGGGGTAATCAGGTGGGCGAGGTCAACCGGACTTCGGGTTCATCTGACGCGAGACGATCACGCCCATCCGGCATTTTCCAAGCCCTTGCTCAGAGAGCATCGGATGAAGGAAATTAAAGCCCCGGAGGAAGGCAGTGGACGGGCAGGATTCTACGGGTCAGAGCAGCTGGCCGTCGTGGGCCAGGGCTTCGTCGAGACGCTGGATGAGGGCATCCACCTCGGGGCTGGCGATGGAGGGCGCGGCGGCGGGCGCCTCGCGGCCGCCGTCGGCCAGCTGGTAGGCCAGGTTGAGCGCGGCGAGCACGGCGATGCGCTCGCGTGCCTTGACCTTGCCGGCGTCGCGGATGGCGCTCATCTCGCGGTCCACCTGGGCGACGGCCGCCGTGAGCGCGGCCTCGCCACCGGGAGGGCAGCCGAGCAGGTAGCTCTGGCCCATGATCGTGACTTCCATCTGCTTCATGGCTGGGGCTCTTCCTTGGTGGCCTCGACGGGCAGGCGCTCCAGCAGCGCGTCGACGCGGGCGCGTGCCGCGTTCAGGCGCGAGCGCAGGCTGTCGCGCTCCTGCGTCACGGCGGTGAGTTGCACCTGCAGCAGCAGGTTGGTGCGCAGGATTTCGTCGTGGCGAAGGAGCAGGCGCTCCACGCGGTCGGTCAGGTCGGTCAGGCTGGCCATGGATGGGCTGGTGTCAGGCGACGCCCGATTTTAGTTGGCGGCCGTGGTCGCACAGCTCGGCCACCGCGCAGGCCTCGCACAGCGGCTTGCGCGCCTGGCAGACGTAGCGGCCATGCAGGATGAGCCAGTGGTGCGCATCCACCAGGTAGGCCTTGGGCACGCGGGCCAGCAGGCCCAGCTCGACCGCCAGCGGCGTCTTGCCGGGCGCCAGCCCGGTGCGGTTGCTGACGCGGAAGATGTGGGTGTCCACCGCCATCGTGGGTTCGCCGAAGGCCACGTTCAGCACGACGTTGGCGGTCTTGCGGCCCACGCCGGGCAGGGCTTCGAGCGCCTCGCGCGAGCGCGGCACCTCGCCGCCATGCTGGTCGATCAGGATCTGGCAGGTCTGCAGCAGATGCTTGGCCTTGCTGCGGTACAGGCCGATGGTCTTGATGTGGCTCTCCAGCCCGTCCTGGCCCAGGGCCAGGATCTGCGCCGGCGTGTTGGCCACCGCGAACAGGCGCCGGGTAGCCTTGTTGACGCCCACGTCGGTGGCCTGGGCCGACAGCAGCACGGCGGTCAGCAGCTCGAAGACGCTGGCGTATTCCAGCTCGGTCTGCGGGGCCGGGTTGGCGCGTTGCAGCGTGGCGAAGAAGCGTTCGATCTGGGCGGCGTTCATGCCGGGATTGTCAGCCGCCTTCAACTCCGCTTGGCCCGCGCCCGGGCCAGCGCGGCCTCGATGGCGGCACGCTTGGCGGACAGCGCGGCCGGGTCGGTGATGGCGGAGGCGGCTGCCACGTCGGCCAGCTTGGCCTCGGCCTTGGCCATCAAGCGGGCGTCGTTCTCCTCGGCTTCGCGGTGGCGCCGGAACTGCTTGAACGCATAGCGCTCGCGTGCCTGGTCGGCCTGGGGCTGGCTCCAGGCGGCCCAGCCGGTGGCGGTGGTCACCTCGGGCAGGGTGATGCAGTCGACCGGGCAGGCCGGCACGCACAGCTCGCAGCCGGTGCATTGTTCGGCGACGACTACGTGCATGGCCTTGGGCGCGCCGACGATGCAGTCAGCCGGGCAGGCCTTGATGCACAGCGTGCAGCCTATGCACCAGGCTTCGTCGATGACGGCCACGCCGCGCGTGGCCTCGATGCCGTTGGCCGGGTTCAGCGGCAGGACAGGGCGGCCGGTGAGGGCTGCCAGGCGGGCCACGCCCTCGGCGCCGCCGGGCGGGCATTGGTTGATCTCGGCCTCACCGGCGGCAACGGCTTCGGCGTAGCGGCGGCAGTCCGGGTAGCCACAGCGGGTGCATTGGGTCTGCGGCAGTGCGGCGTCGATCTGGTCCGCGAGGCTCACGCTGGATTCAAGCCTTTCGCTTGCGGGCCGGCGCGGGCCGGGCCGCGGCCTTGACCGGTGCGGCCTTGACGGTCTTCTTCAGCGGTGCGGCCTCGTACTTGGCGATGAAGGCGCGCACCTCGGGGTAGACGTTGTCGCGCCAGCGTCGGCCCGAGAAGATGCCGTAGTGGCCGGCGCCCAGTGCGTCGTAGTGGAACTGGTGCTCCTTGGGCACGCCCGAGCACAGTTCGTGGGCGGCGCGGGTCTGGCCGGCGCCGGAGATGTCGTCCAGCTCACCTTCGACGGTCAGCAGCGCCGTCGTCTTGATGTCTTGCGGGCGCACGAAGGCGCCGTCGACCTGCCAGGTGCCGTTGACCAGCGCGAAGTCCTGGAACACGGTCTTGATGGTGTCCAGGTAGTACTCGGCGGGCATGTCCAGCACGGCGTTGTATTCGTCGTAGAAGCGGCGGTGCGCCTCGGCGCCCTCGTCGTCGCCGCGCACCAGGTCCAGGAAGTAGTCGTAGTGCGAGGACAGATGGCGGTCCGGGTTCATCGCGACGAAGCCGGTGTGCTGCAGAAAGCCGGGGTAGACCGCGCGGCCCGCGCCGGGGAAGTTGGTCGGCACGCGGTAGATGACGTTGTTCTCGAACCAGGCGTAGCTGCGGTTCATGGCCAGGTTGTTGACGGCCGTGGGGCTCTTGCGGGCGTCGATGGGGCCGCCCATCATCGTCATGCTGCGCGGTGTGGCCTCACCGGCCGACGCCATCAGCGAAATGGCCGCCAGCACCGGCACGGTGGGCTGGCAGACGGATATCACATGGCAGTCCGCGCCGCCCACCAGGCGGATGAACTCCTGCACGTAGCGGATGTAGTCGTCCAGGTGGAAGGGGCCCACGTCCAGCGGCACCATGCGGGCGTCGGTCCAGTCTGTGATGTAGACCTTGTGGTCCTTCAGCAGCTGCTTGACGGTCTCGCGCAGCAGCGTGGCATGGTGGCCCGACAGCGGCGCGACGACCAGCACCGTGGGCTGGTCCTTCATCTTGGCCAGCACCGCCGGGTCGTCGGTGTAGCGCTTGAAGCGCAGCAGCCGGCAGAAGGGCTTCTCCAGCGCCACCAGCTCCTGCACGGCCACGTCGACGCCGTCGACGTTGACGGTCTTGATGCCGAACTCGGGCTTCTCGTAGTCCTTGGCCAGGCGGTGCATCAGGTCCAGCCCGGCCGACAGGCGCTGCGCCATGGGTGTGTGCGCGAACGGCGACAGCGGGTGGCTGTACAGCTTGGCCGATGCCGCCGCGAACTCGGAGAACGGGCTGAGCAGGGCGCGCTGGGTTTCGAACAGTTGATACAGCATGGCCGGCCTTGGCGTGGATCAGGAATGGCCCGATGGTGCCAGAAAACGTTGTCTGCTTTGTGCGCTGCAGCATTGGATTGGCGGTCAAACCGCCAATCCTGCGCACTTCGATGGGGCGTTCAGCCCTGCATGACGGCGGCCATCGCGGCCGCCACTGTGGGCAGGTTGCCCTCGTTCAGCGCGGCCACGCAGATACGGCCCGAATCCACGCCATAGACCCCGAACTCGCTGCGCAGCCGCTGCATCTGGGTGGCGGTCAGGCCGGAATAGCTGAACATGCCCAGTTGCTCGGTGACGAAGGACAGGTCCTGCGTCACGCCGGCTGCCTTCAGCGCGGCGACCAGCGCGCTGCGCATGGCCTTGATGCGGGTGCGCATGCCTGCCAGCTCCTCTTCCCACATCGCACGCAGCCGGTCGTCGGACAGCACGGCGGCGACGACCTGGGCGCCGTGCGTGGGCGGGTTGGAGTAGTTGGTGCGGATCATGATCTTCAGCTGCGACAGCACGCGCTGGGCTTCCTCGTCGCTGCTGCACACCACGCTCAGCGCGCCGACGCGCTCGCCGTACAGCGAGAAGCTCTTGGAGAAGCTGGTCGACACGAAGAAGCCGATGCCGGCGGCCTGGAACTGGCGCACCGCCTCGCCGTCCTCCTGCAGGCCGAAGCCGAAGCCCTGGTAGGCCATGTCCAGGAAGGGCGTCAGGCCCTTGGCCTTGACGGCGGCGACGACCTCGGCCCACTGGGCGGCCGTGATGTCGTAGCCGGTCGGGTTGTGGCAGCAGGCGTGCAGCACGACGATGGTGCCGGCCGGCGCGTCGTTCAGCGCGGCCAGCATGCCGGCGAAGTTGATGCCCTTCTTGTCGGCGTCGTAGTAGGGATAGGTTTCAACCTTGAAGCCGGCCTGCGTGAACAGCGCGCGGTGGTTCTCCCAGCTGGGATCGGAGATCAGCACCTTGGCGCCGGGGTTGAGCTGTTTCAGGAAGTCCGCGCCGATCTTCAGCGCGCCGGTGCCGCCCAGCGCCTGCACGGTGGCGACGTTCTTCAGCTCGCTGCCGAACACCAGCTTCTGCACGGCCTTGTCGTAGGCGGCAATGCCGTCGATGGGCAGGTAGCCGCGCGGCTTGGGGGCGGCGGCCATGGCGGCCTCGGCTTCGCGGACGCAGGCCAGCAGCGGCAGCTTGCCGGCCTCGTCGTAGTAGACACCCACGCCGAGGTTGACCTTGCCCGGGCGGGTGTCGGCATTGAACTGCTCGTTCAGGCCGAGGATGGGATCACGGGGGGCGAGGGCGACGTCGGCAAACAAGGAGGACATGACGGGATTCCTGAAAGGGCGTTGGCAGCAGGGGGAGGGCGGCACGCCAGGCTCTGCGATAGGCTGGCGGATTGCGCAAGGCGCAGATTTTCCCAGGATTCCCCTTATGCAAGACGCCCTGAACGCCATGACCGCCCCGGACGGGGACACCGAGGAACGCAAGGGCGAATTCGTCAGCTTCGAAGGCTCCCCGTTCCAGCTGTTCCAGCCTTTCCCGCCGGCGGGTGATCAACCGACGGCCATCGCGCAGTTGGTGGAGGGCGTCCATGACGGCCTGAGCTTTCAGACGCTGCTGGGCGTGACCGGCTCCGGCAAGACCTTCACGATGGCCAACGTCATCGCCCGGCTGGGCCGGCCGGCCATCGTCTTCGCGCCCAACAAAACGCTGGCGGCGCAGCTCTACAGCGAGTTCAAGGATTTCTTCCCGAAGAACGCGGTCGAGTACTTCGTCAGCTACTACGACTACTACCAGCCCGAGGCCTATGTGCCGCAGCGCGACCTGTTCATCGAGAAGGACAGTGCCATCAACGAGCACATCGAGCAGATGCGGCTGTCCTGCACCAAGAGCCTGCTGGAGCGCCGCGACGTGGTCATCGTGGCGTCCGTGTCGGCCATCTACGGCATCGGCAACCCCAGCGATTACCACCAGATGGTGATGACGCTGCGCGTGGGCGACAAGCTGGGGCAGCGCGACGTCATCGCCCACCTGATCCGCATGCAATACACGCGCAACGAGATGGAGTTCACGCGCGGCCATTTCCGCGTGCGCGGCGACACCATCGACGTGTTCCCGGCCGAGCATTCCGAGCTGGCCATCCGCATCGAGCTGTTCGACGACGAGATCGAGGCGCTGTCGCTGTTCGACCCGCTGACCGGCCAGGTGCGCCAGAAGATCCCGCGCTTCACCGTCTACCCCAGCAGCCACTACGTCACGCCGCGCGAGCGCGTGCTGGCGGCCGCCGAGGCCATCAAGCAGGAGCTGCGCGAGCGGGTGGACTTCTTCGTCAAGGAGGGCAAGCTGGTCGAGGCGCAGCGCATCGAGCAGCGCACCCGCTTCGACCTGGAGATGCTGCAGGAGGTGGGCCACTGCAAGGGCATCGAGAACTACACCCGCCATCTGTCCGGCGCGCAGCCGGGCGACCCGCCGCCCACGCTGGTGGACTACCTGCCGCCCGATGCGGTCATGTTCCTGGACGAGAGCCATGTGCTGATCGGCCAGTTCGGCGGCATGTACAACGGCGACCGGGCGCGCAAGACCACGCTGGTGGAGTACGGCTTCCGGCTGCCGTCGGCGCTGGACAACCGGCCGCTGAAGTTCGCCGAGTTCGAGCGCAAGATGCGCCAGGCCATCTTCGTGTCCGCCACGCCCGGGCAGTACGAGCAGGACAACGCCGGCCAGGTGGTCGAGCAGGTCGTGCGGCCCACCGGCCTGGTCGACCCCGAGGTCGAGGTGCGCCCGGCCACCCATCAGGTGGACGATGTGCTGCAGGAGATCCGCCTGCGCGTGGAGGCCGGTGACCGCGTGCTCATCACCACGCTGACCAAGCGCATGGCCGAGCAGCTGACCGACTACCTCAGCGACAACGGCGTGAAGGTGCGCTACCTGCACTCGGACGTCGACACGGTGGAGCGGGTCGAGATCCTGCGCGACCTGCGGCTGGGCGCCTTCGATGTGCTGGTGGGCATCAACCTGCTGCGCGAGGGGCTGGACATCCCCGAGGTGTCGCTGGTGGCCATCCTGGACGCCGACAAGGAAGGCTTCCTGCGCGCCGAGCGCAGCCTGATCCAGACCATAGGCCGGGCGGCGCGCAACCTGAACGGCAAGGCCATCCTCTACGCCGACCGCATCACCGACTCCATGCGCAAGGCCATCGACGAGACCGAGCGCCGCCGCGCCAAGCAGATCGCCTTCAACGAGGCCCACGGCATCACGCCGCGTAGCGTGCAAAAGCGCATCAAAGACCTCATCGACGGCGTCTACTCGGAGGCCGCCGGCCGCGACGAGGCCAGGCTGCTGGCGGCGGCCCAGGTCGAGGAGCTGTCCGAGAAAGACCTGGCCAAGCGCATCGCCCAGCTGGAAAAGCAGATGCTGGAGCACGCCCGCAACCTGGAGTTCGAGCAGGCGGCGCGGCTGCGTGACCAGCTGGCGCAGCTGCGCGAGCAGGCGTTCGGCGCGCGCGTGCACGACAACGTCGTGCCGCTGGACAACGCCCGCAAGGGTGTTGCGCGCTGACGCTGCTGCGTCGCAGCAAAAAAGGCCCGTTGAATGTGGGGCTTCCGCCCCCATCCAAGGGTGAGATTCAGTAGTCGAGTAAAATCATCGGAAATGATTCGCTCGGCTATTGTCCCGGCCTTCCCGGGTTAACCCCGAATCACCGTCCTGGACTTCGGTGCCCAGGCATCTCGCAAAGGAGTTTTGTATGCGTCTCACCACCAAAGGCCGGTTTGCAGTCACCGCGATGTTGGACCTGGCGCTGCGCGAGAATACCGGTCCGGTCGCCCTGGCGGCGATCAGCCAGCGGCAGCAGATCTCGCTGTCCTACCTGGAGCAGCTGTTCGGCAAGCTGCGCCGCCACGAACTGGTGGAGTCCACCCGTGGTCCGGGTGGCGGCTACTCGCTGGGTCGCAAGGCCGAGGACATCACCGTCGCCGACATCATCGTCGCGGTGGACGAGGCGCTGGACGCCACCGGCTGCGGCGGCAAGGAAAACTGCATGGGCGAGGACAGCGGCCGCTGCATCACCCATGAACTCTGGACCAATCTGAACGCCAAGATGATCGAGTACTTGGACTCCGTGTCCCTGCGCAAGCTGGCCGACGAGCAGCTGGCCAAGGGCTTCGAGGTCGAGGCGGCGCCGGTCAAGCGGGCCATCTCCAGCCAGCCCGTGCTCAAGCCCATCCGCGTCACGGCGCCCAATTCCGTCTTCGCCCTCGGGGGCGCGTTCAGCAAGTAACAAGAACCCATCCAGCCCTAGCCCTCCGCCATGGACATGACCCCGCATTTCCCGATCTACCTGGACTACGGCGCCACGACGCCGTGCGACCCCCGCGTGGTGGACGCGATGATTCCCTGGCTGCGCGAGCACTTCGGCAACCCGGCGTCGCGCAGCCACGCCTGGGGCTGGGAGGCGGAAGAGGCGGTCGAGAAGGCCCGCACGCAGGTGGCCGAGCTGATTGGCGCCGACCCGCGCGAGATCGTCTGGACCTCGGGCGCCACCGAGTCCAACAACCTGGCGTTGAAAGGCGCGGCCCACTTCTACAAGACGCGCGGCAAGCACCTGATCACGGTCAAGACTGAGCACAAGGCCGTGCTGGACACCATGCGCGAGCTGGAGCGCCAGGGTTTCGAGGTAACCTACCTGGACGTGCAGGAGAACGGCCTGCTGGACCTGGAGGCGTTCAAGGCCGCGCTGCGCCCGGACACCATCCTGGCCTCGGTCATGTTCGTGAACAACGAGATCGGCGTCATCCAGGACGTGGTGGCCATCGGCAACCTCTGCCGCGAGCGCGGCATCATCTTCCACGTCGATGCGGCCCAAGCCACCGGCAAGGTCGAGATCGATCTGGCCCAGCTGCCCATCGACCTGATGAGCCTGGCCTCGCACAAGACCTACGGCCCCAAGGGCATCGGCGCGCTGTATGTGCGGCGCAAGCCGCGCGTGCGCCTGGAGGCGCAGATGCACGGCGGCGGCCACGAGCGCGGCATGCGCTCCGGCACGCTGCCGGTGCACCAGATCGTCGGCATGGGCGAGGCCTTCCGCATCGCCCGCGAGGAGATGGGCGCTGAGAACGAGCGCATCCGCGCGCTACACGACCGCCTGGTCAAGGGCCTGTCGGGCATCGAGCAGACCTTCATCAACGGCGACCTGGACCAGCGCGTCCCGCACAACCTGAATATCTCGTTCAACTACGTCGAGGGCGAGTCGCTGATCATGGGCGTCAAGGGGCTGGCGGTGTCGTCCGGCTCGGCCTGCACCTCGGCCAGCCTGGAGCCCAGCTATGTGCTGCGCGCGCTGGGCCGCAGCGACGAACTGGCGCATTCGTCGCTGCGCATGACCATCGGCCGCTTCACGACCGAGGAAGAGATCGACTACGCCATCAGCGTGCTGACGGACCGCGTGGCCAAGCTGCGCGAGCTGTCGCCGCTGTGGGACATGTACAAGGATGGCATCGACCTGTCGACCATCCAGTGGGCCGCACATTAAGGAGAACAACATGGCATACAGCGACAAGGTCGTCGACCACTACGAGAACCCCCGCAACGTCGGCAACTTCGACAAGGGCGACGAGGACGTCGGCACCGGCATGGTCGGCGCGCCGGCCTGCGGCGACGTGATGAAGCTGCAGATCAAGGTCAACCCCGCCACCGGCAAGATCGAGGACGCCAAGTTCAAGACCTACGGCTGCGGCTCGGCCATTGCCTCCAGCTCGCTCGTGACCGAATGGGTCAAGGGCAAGACGCTGGACGAGGCGCTGACGATCAAGAACACGCAGATCGCCGAGGAACTGGCCCTGCCGCCGGTCAAGATCCACTGCTCCATCCTGGCCGAAGACGCCATCAAGGCCGCGGTGGACGACTACCGCGCCAAGCACGCCAGCTGACATGTCCGTCACCCTGACCGAGGCGGCAGCCCGCCATGTCAAGCGCTACATCGCCAAGCGCGGCAAGGGCGTGGGCGTGCGCCTGGGTGTCAAGACCACCGGCTGCTCGGGCCTGGCCTACAAGCTGGAATACGCCGACGAGGTGGCGCCCGAGGACGTGGTCTTCGAGGGGCATGAGGTCAAGATACTCATCGACCCCAAGAGCCTGCCTTACCTGGACGGCACCGAGCTGGACTTCGTCCGCGAAGGCCTGAACGAAGGCTTCAAGTTCCGCAATCCGCGCGAGAAGGACCGCTGCGGCTGCGGTGAATCCTTCCGTGTCTGACCGACCCTGACGTTTCGCGGAGCGCGGCCATGCCGCGCTTTTGCTTTTCATCGACCGCCATGCGCCTGACCGACAACGACTTCCAGCTCTTCGGCCTGCCCGAGACGCAGGCCCAGGACCGCGCCGCCATCGATGCGCGCTGGAAGGCGCTGCAGGCTGAAGTCCACCCCGACCGCTTTGCCGCCGAGGGGGCGGCGGCTCAGCGCGTGGCCATGCAGTGGGCCATGCGCGTCAACGAGGCCTACCAACGCCTGAAGGACCCGCTCAAGCGCGCGGCCTACCTGTGCGAATTGCGCGGCGCGCCGGTCGGCGCGGAGAACAACACGCAGATGCCCGCCGCCTTCCTGATGCAGCAGATGGAATGGCGCGAGGCGCTCGACGACGCGAGCGGTGAAGCCGCGCTGGAGGCGCTGGACGGCGACGCGGCGCAGGCCGAGGCCGCCGCGCTGGCCCAGGCCCAGCGCCTGCTCGACGACGACAACGACGCGCCGGCCGCCGCCGCGCAGGTGCGAGCGCTGATGTTCATCCAGCGCTTCCGCGCCGACATTGACCAGCGGCTGGCGAATCTCGAAGACATTGCGGGACAGACCGTGAGTAGCTCTGTCCCCAACTGACTCCAACATGGCTCTCCTTCAAATCTCCGAACCCGGCGCCTCGCCGGACCCGCACCAGCGCCGCATCGCCGTCGGCATCGACCTCGGCACCACGCATTCGCTGGTGGCCGCCGTGCGTCACGGCGTGGCCGAATGCCTGCCCGACGAGCAGGGGCGGGTGATCCTGCCGTCCGCCGTGCGCTACCTGCCCGAAGGCCGCCGCCAGATCGGCGCCGACGCGCTGGCCGCTCAAGGCCAGGACCCCGAGAACACCATCGTTTCGGTCAAGCGCTTCATGGGGCGGGCCGTGGCCGACATCGCCAACCGCGAGCGCCTGCCCTACCGCTTCGAGGACCGCCCTGGCATGCTGGCCATCGCCACGCGCGACGGCGTGAAGAGCCCCGTCGAGGTGTCCGCCGAAATCCTGGCCACGCTCCGCTTCCGCGCCGAGGACACGTTCAACGACGACTTGTTCGGCGCCGTCATCACCGTGCCGGCCTACTTCGATGACGCCCAGCGCCAGGCCACCAAGGATGCCGCCGAACTGGCCGGCCTCAAGGTGCTGCGCCTCATCAACGAGCCCACGGCCGCGGCCATCGCCTACGGCCTGGACAACGCCAGCGAAGGCCTGTATGCCGTCTACGACCTGGGCGGCGGCACCTTCGACATCTCGCTGCTGCGCCTGACCAAGGGCGTGTTCGAGGTGGTGGCAACCGGCGGTGATGCGGCGCTGGGCGGCGACGACTTCGACCGTGCGCTGGCCGAATGGGCGCTTGCGGGTCGTGCTGTCGAATCCGCTCATGACAAGCGCGCCGTGCTGGTTGCTGCGCGCGCCGCCAAGGAGGCGCTGTCCGATGCCGAGTCGACCGAACTGGTCGCCGCGCTTGACGCTGGTGAGCTGCGCGTGACCGTCACCCGCGCCCAGTTCGAGGATCTTGTCCAGCCGCTGATCGCCAAGACCTTGTCCGCCGTGAAGCGCGTGCTGCGCGATGCCAAGGTCAAGGCGTCGGAAGTGCAGGGCGCCGTCATGGTGGGCGGCTCCACGCGCATGCCCGTCGTGCGCCGCACCGTCAGCGAGCTGTTCGGCCGCGAGGTGCTGACCAATCTCAACCCCGACGAGGTCGTCGCGCTGGGTGCCGCCATCCAGGCCAACCAACTGGCCGGCAACGCGGCCGACGGCGAGATCCTGCTGCTGGACGTGATCCCGCTGTCGCTGGGGCTGGAGACCATGGGCGGCCTGGTGGAGCGCGTCATCGAGCGCAACTCAACCATTCCCGTCGCCAAGGCCCAGGACTTCACGACCTTCAAGGACGGCCAGACCGCCATGGCCATCCACGTCGTGCAGGGCGAGCGCGAGCTGGTCAGCGAATGCCGGTCGCTGGCGCGCTTCGAGCTGCGCGGCATCCCGCCGATGGCGGCGGGCGCGGCGCGCATCCGCGTCAGCTTCCAGGTCGATGCGGACGGGCTGCTCAGCGTGTCCGCCGAGGAGTTGACCTCGGGCGTGCAGGCGGCCATCACCGTCAAGCCCAGCTACGGCCTGTCGGACGACCAGATCGCCGGCATGCTGAAGGACGGCTTTGCCAGCGCCGAGGGCGACATGGCCGCGCGCAAGCTGCGAGAGGCCAAGGTCGAGGCCGAGCGGATGATGCTCGCGACGCGCAGCGCGCTGGCCGCCGACGGTGACCTGCTGCCCGAGGCCGAACGAGAGGCGCTGGAGAACCGCCTGGCGGCGCTGGCCGCGCTGGACGGCGATGCCGACGCCATCGATGCGGCCGTGAAGGCGCTGGCCGAGGCCACCGAAGGCTTTGCCGCCGAACGCATGAACCGCAGCATCGCGCGCGCCCTGACCGGCCGCGATGTCAGCCAGCTCTGAGACCCCACACCATGCCCGTCATCAAGATTCTTCCGCACGCCGAGTACTGCCCCGATGGCGCCACGGTGACCGCCGAGCCCGGCACGTCGATCTGCGAGGCCTTGCTGGCCCACCACATCGAGATCGAGCATGCCTGCGACCAGGTCTGCGCCTGCACCACCTGCCACGTCATCGTGCGCGAGGGTGGCCAGTCCCTGTCCGCGATGGAAGAGGACGAGGAAGACATGCTGGACCGCGCCTGGGGGCTGGAGCCCGATTCGCGCCTGTCCTGCCAGGCCTTGCTGCGTCAGCAGGACATCACGATCGAGATCCCGAAGTACTCGATCAACCACGCCAAGGAAGGCAAGTGACGGCGGTGCAGCGCATCCTGGGGTTCGAGTCGTCCTGCGACGAGACCGGGGTGGCGCTCGTCGAGGTGGCCGGCGATGCGCCGCCCCGGCTGCTTTCGCAGGCACTGCACAGCCAGATCGCCATGCATCAGGCCTATGGCGGCGTGGTGCCCGAACTGGCCTCGCGCGACCATGTGCGCCGCGTGCTGCCGCTGACGCGCGAGGTGTTGTCCCAGGCGGGCCTGGCGCTGCAGGATGTGGATCTCATCGCCTACACCCAGGGGCCGGGGTTGGCGGGTGCGCTGCTGGTCGGCGCCGGCGTGGCCGTGTCTCTGGCCGCGGCGCTGGACGTGCCGGCCCTGCCCATCCATCACCTGGAAGGGCATCTGCTGTCGCCCTTCCTGTCGGCCGACCCGCCGGAGTTCCCCTTCGTCGCGCTGCTGGTCAGCGGCGGCCACACGCAGCTGATGCGCGTGGATGCCGTCGGCAGCTACGAGATCCTCGGCGAGACCATCGACGACGCGGCCGGCGAGGCCTTCGACAAGAGCGCCAAGCTGCTGGGCCTGCCTTATCCCGGCGGCCCGCATCTGGCCCGCCTGGCCGAGTTCGGCAACCCCAAGGCCTTCGAGCTGCCGCGCCCGCTGCTGCACAGCGGCAAGCCGGACTTCAGCTTTGCCGGCCTGAAGACGGCAGTGCTGACGCAGGTGAAGAAGCTCGGCGACTCTCCCTGCGAGCAGAGCCGTGCGGATCTGGCGGCGTCCACGCAGGCCGCCATCGTCGAGGTGCTGGTCAAGAAGTCGCTGCTGGCGCTGAAGGAGACGGGGTTGAAGCGCCTCGTTGTCGCCGGTGGTGTGGGCGCGAACGCCCGGCTGCGCGAGCAGCTGAATTCGGCGTGCGCCCGGCGCGGCGTGCGCGTGCACTACCCGGAACTGCAGCTCTGCACCGACAACGGCGCCATGATCGCGATGGCCGCCGCGCTGCGCCTGCAGCGTGGCCTGGGTGAGGCCAGGCGCGACGGCGGCTTCGAGGTCCGGCCCCGCTGGGATCTTTCGGCAGCGCTGTAGGGCGCAGGGCTCCCGCGAGGCGACGGGCGCCGTTGCGCTACAATCGTCGGCTTCTGCGGACTTGCCCGTCTTGTTCGCAGATCACCAGCACGGCTCGGGGCGGTTTCCCCCGTGTCCGCAAGTCAACCCCGGAAACCGTCTGCGGCGCACCATCGACTCAGGGCAGCCCGGCCGGCTTCCGACCACCAGGAACGCACATGTCCGTCGCCGATCTGAACAAGGCCGAAATCGTCAAGGCCAACGCCCGCAGCGCCAACGACACCGGCAGCCCCGAAGTCCAAGTCGCCCTGCTGACCGCTCGCATCAACGAGCTGACCCCCCACTTCAAGACCCACGCCAAGGACCACCACGGCCGCCGCGGTCTGCTGAAGATGGTCAACCAGCGCAAGAGCCTGCTGGCCTATCTGAAGAACAAGGATGCCGCGCGCTACACCGCGCTGATCCAGAAGCTGGGCCTGCGCAAGTAATCTAGCGAATCCGTCAGGGAGCCTGTCTGGTCCTCAAGCCCAGCACAGGCTCTTTGTCCATCTGCCCGGAACCGAGCTGACGTGGTCGCGGATCATTCCAAGACGGCTTGCCGAGCCGCCCTGGAATGGCATCTGGACCAAACCCAGCCTCGTTCCCGGTTCCCCCGGACGCGATTGAAGTCGTCCATCACAACCAGGAGATGAGCATGTCCATGTTCAACAAAGTCACCAAGGCCTTCCAGTGGGGCCGCCATAACGTCGTGCTGGAGACGGGCGAAATCGCCCGCCAGTCCAGCGGTGCCGTCGTCGTCAACATCGAAGGCACCGTCGTGCTGGCCACCGTGGTCGCCAAGACCGAGGCCAAGGCCGGTCAGGACTTCTTCCCGCTGACCGTCGACTACATCGAGAAGACCTATGCCGCCGGCAAGATCCCCGGCAGCTTCTTCAAGCGCGAGGGCCGCCCGTCCGAGCACGAGACGCTGACCAGCCGCCTGATCGACCGCCCGATCCGCCCGCTGTTCCCCGAAGGCTTCTTCAACGAGGTGCAGGTCGTCGTCCACGTCCTTTCGCTGAACCCCGAGATCCAGGCCGACATCGCCGCGATGATTGGTACCTCCGCCGCGCTGGCGATCTCCGGCATCCCGTTCAACGGCCCCATCGGCGCTGCGCGCGTGGGCTATGTCAACGGCGAGTACGTGCTCAACCCCAGCAAGTCCGAACTGGTCAACAGCCAGATGGACCTGGTCGTCGCCGGCACGCAGGCAGCCGTGCTGATGGTCGAGAGCGAGGCCGTGGGCCTGTCCGAGGAAGTCATGCTGGGCGCCGTGGTGTTCGGCCATGAGCAGGGCAATGTCGCCATCGCGGCGATCAACGAGCTGGTCAAGGAAGCCGGCAAGCCGGCCTGGGACTGGACTCCGCCCGCCAAGGACGAGGCCTTCATCGCCAAGGTCACGGAACTGGCCGAGCCGGCCCTGCGCGCCGCCTACCAGATCCGTTCCAAGCAGGCCCGCACCCAGGCCTGCCGCACGGCAGCTGCGAACGTCTTCGCCGCGCTGACCGCCGAAGGCGTTGCCTTCGACAAGGTCGAGGTGGAAGGCCTGCTGTTCGAGATCGAGGCCCGCATCGTGCGCAGCCAGATCCTGGCCGGCGAGCCGCGCATCGACGGCCGTGACACGCGCACCGTGCGCCCCATCGAGATCCGCAACGGCATCCTGCCGCGCACCCACGGCTCGGCGCTGTTCACGCGCGGCGAGACCCAGGCGCTGGTCATCGCCACGCTGGGCACGGACCGCGACGCCCAGCGCATCGACGCGCTGGACGGCGAGTTCGAAGACCGCTTCATGCTGCACTACAACATGCCCCCGTTCGCCACCGGCGAGACGGGCCGCGTGGGCAGCCCCAAGCGCCGCGAGATCGGCCACGGCCGTCTGGCCAAGCGCGCCCTGGTGGCCGTGCTGCCGAGCAAGGACGAGTTCCCGTACTCGCTGCGCGTGGTGTCCGAGATCACCGAGTCCAACGGCTCCTCGTCCATGGCCTCCGTCTGCGGCGGCTGCCTGGCGCTGATGGATGCCGGCGTGCCGCTGAAGGCGCATGTGGCGGGCATCGCCATGGGCCTGATCAAGGACGGCAACCGCTTCGCCGTGCTGACCGACATCCTGGGTGACGAAGATCACCTGGGCGACATGGACTTCAAGGTGGCCGGCACCTCCACCGGCATCACGGCCCTGCAGATGGACATCAAGATCCAGGGCATCACCAAGGAAATCATGCAGGTCGCCCTGGCCCAGGCCAAGGAAGCCCGCCTGCACATCCTCGGCAAGATGGTCGAGGCCATGGGTGGCGCCAACACCGAGGTGTCGCAGTTCGCGCCGCGTCTGTACACGATGAAGATCAACCCGGAGAAGATCCGTGACGTGATCGGCAAGGGCGGTGCCACCATCCGTGCGCTGACCGAAGAGACCGGCACCACCATCGACATCGGCGAAGACGGCACCATCACCATCGCCTCCACCGATGCCGAGAAGGCCGAGATGGCCAAGAAGCGCATTGCCGAGATCACCGCGGAAGTGGAAGTCGGCAAGGTCTACGAAGGCCCCATCGTCAAGATCCTGGACTTCGGTGCCCTCGTGAACCTGCTGCCCGGCAAGGACGGTCTGCTGCACATCAGCCAGATCGCCCACCAGCGCGTCGAGAAGGTGACCGACTTCCTGCAGGAAGGCCAGGTCGTCAAGGTCAAGGTGCTGGAGACCGATGAGAAGGGCCGCATCAAGCTGTCCATGAAGGCGCTGATCGACCGTCCCGAGCGCGAAGCCGCGCCCGCCCCGGCACCGGCTGCCGAGGACGTGGCGCCCGCCGCGGAGTAAGCCGTCAGGCGATGAAAGCCATCGCGATCACCCGTCCCGGCGGGCCGGGGGTGCTGGAGCTGGTCGAGCGGCCAGACCCGGTGCCCGGCCCGGGTGAGTGCCTGATCCGCGTTGCAGCGTCCGGCGTCAATCGGCCGGATGTGCTGCAGCGCAAGGGCGCCTATCCGCCGCCGCCGGGGGCGAGCGATCTGCCCGGTCTTGAAGTCGCCGGCGAAATCATCGCGGGCGACGCCGCGGCGCTGGCCGCTCAGGGCTTCCGGCTGGGTGACAAGGTCTGTGCGCTGGCCAACGGCGGCGGCTATGCCGAGCTGTGCACGGTACCGGTCGGCCAGTGCCTGCCGGTGCCGCAGGGCTGGACGCTGGCGCACGCGGCCGCGTTGCCGGAGACCTGTTTCACGGTCTGGGCCAATGTGTTCGAGCGTGCGGGCCTGCAGCCCGGCGAGACGCTGCTGGTGCACGGCGGCGCCAGCGGCATCGGCGTGACGGCCATCCAGATCGCGAAGGCGCTGGGCGCGCGCGTGCTGGTGACGGTGGGCAGTGCCGACAAGGCTCGGGCATGCCTGGCGCTGGGTGCCGATGTCGCGATCAACTACCGCGAGCAGGATTTCGTTGCCGAGGCCAAGGCCGCGACCGGCGGCCGCGGTGTGGACGTGATCCTGGACATGGTGGCCGGCGACTACATCGCGCGGGGCGTGCAGGCGCTGGCTGAGGACGGCCGGCTGGCATTGATCGCGGTGCAGGGCGGCGTGAAGTCCGAGATCGACGCCGGCCTGGTGTTGCGCAGGCGGCTGACGATCACCGGCTCGACGCTGCGGCCGCGCTCGACGGCCTTCAAGTCGGTGCTGGCGCGTGCCCTGCGCGAACGGGTCTGGCCGTTGATCGAATCCGGCCGCATCCGGCCGGTCATCGACAGCGAGCTGCCTGCCGCACGGGCGGCCGAGGCGCATGCGCGCATGGAATCCAACCAGCACATTGGCAAGATCGTGCTGACCTGGTGATGGAGTTGTGATGAGAAAGAAACTCGTCGTGGGCAACTGGAAGATGCACGGCAGCCGCGCTGCCAATGCTCAGCTGCTCGCCGGCCTGAAGGAGGCGGGGCCCTGGAACGCCGATGTGGCGGTCTGCGTGCCCTTTCCCTACATCGCCGAAACGG
Source organism: Roseateles sp. (assembly GCA_046289335.1). Lineage (GTDB taxonomy): Bacteria > Pseudomonadota > Gammaproteobacteria > Burkholderiales > Burkholderiaceae_C > Pelomonas. Next base: position 43,727 of record JBKBVY010000003.1, read on the forward strand.
CCCTGGCCTTGACCGGCACGGCCATCGCCTACGGCGCGCAGGACTGCTCCGCCCACGAGCAGGGCGCCTACACCGGCGAGGTCTCTTCGGCGATGCTGCAGGACATCGGCTGCCGCTACGTCATCGTGGGGCATTCGGAGCGGCGCGCCTACCATGCCGAGAGCGACCAACTGGTTGCCGACAAGGCCAAGGCCGCGCTCGCGCATGGCGTGACCCCCATCGTCTGTGTCGGCGAGACGCGCGCCGAGCGCGAGGCCGGCCAGACCGAGGCCGTCGTCAAGCGCCAGCTCGCCGCCGTCATCCACACGCTGGGTCATTGCTGCGGCGAGATGGTCGTGGCCTACGAGCCCGTGTGGGCCATCGGCACCGGCCTGACGGCCACACCCGAGCAGGCGCAGGCGGTGCACGCCGTGCTGCGCGCGCAACTGCACGCCGCCACCGACCGTGCGGGCGTCATGCGCATCCTTTACGGCGGCAGCGTCAAGGCCGACAACGCGGCCCAGCTGTTCGGCCAGCCCGACATCGACGGCGGCCTGGTCGGCGGCGCGTCGCTGAAGGCGGCCGATTTCGCCGCCATCTGCCTGGCGGCGGCCCACTGATTTTTCCGGTGCGTGCCGCCTAGGCGCGCGCCCCCGAGTTCTTAGGAGTGTTTGGAATGCAGGTCTTTGCGAATCTGGTGTTGATCGTTCAACTGTTGTCGGGCATTGCCATCATCGGCCTGGTGCTGGTGCAGCATGGCAAGGGTGCCGACATGGGGGCCTCGTTCGGCAGCGGCGCGTCGGGCAGCCTGTTCGGCGCGACCGGCAGCGCCAATTTCCTGTCGCGCAGCACGGCCGTTGCCGCGACGCTGTTCTTCAGCTGCACGCTGGGCCTGGCCTTCCTGTCCAACGGCCGCACCGCAGGCGCGGCGAGCGCTGCCGACACCGTGCTGGACCGTGCGCCCGCCGCCGTGGCGCCTGCGGCCTCCGGCGCCGCGGCCATCCCGGGCGCCATCGTGGCGCCTGCGGCGCCGGCCTCCGCGGCTGCGTCCGACGCGGCCCGCTGATGCCCGACTAAAAACCTCGCTTCCTCGCCGGGACGCCCCTAGTTTCCGGTATAGAATGCGCGGCTGTCCGGCAAGCAAACCCTCCTAGTTGTCGGGCAGAAATGGATACCAGCCGTCGTGGTGAAATTGGTAGACACGCTATCTTGAGGGGGTAGTGGCGAAAGCTGTGCGAGTTCGAGTCTCGCCGACGGCACCAAAACATAGGCGGGCGCCTCTCGGTCAATGGGGTGTCACTCAAAGCGGCCTGTCGCTGTTGTCGCCTCCGGCGCCGACAGCAAGGTTCAGGGCGGGCGCGATCCGCGAGCGAATCCCAAGGATCCGCTGGTGGCGCGCCCGTTTGCTTTGGCCGCCTGTGCTGCGGTCATATTGACAAAGTAGTCGACCCGGGAAAGCTGCATGAATCTCGATCAATACCTGCCCGTCATCCTCTTCATCTTGGTCGGCGCAGTGGTCGGGATCGCACCCCAGGTGCTTGGCGCCTTGCTGGGCCCGAACCGGCCCGATGAGGCCAAGAACTCCCCCTACGAATGCGGCTTCGAGGCGTTTGAAGACGCGCGCATGAAATTCGATGTGCGCTACTACCTCGTTGCCATCCTGTTCATTCTTTTTGACCTGGAAATCGCCTTCCTGTTCCCCTGGGCCGTGGCGCTCAAGGAAATCGGTGCGACCGGCTTCTGGGCGATGATGATCTTCCTCGGCATTCTGGTCGTGGGCTTTGCCTACGAGTGGAAAAAGGGCGCCCTGGATTGGGAATAAACGCCACGCCAAACACGCTGGGAAATCGATATGGGTATTGAAGGCGTCCTGAAAGAGGGCTTTGTCACCACCTCGGTGGACAAGCTCATCAACTGGTCCAAGACCGGCTCGCTGTGGCCGATGACGTTTGGCCTCGCATGCTGCGCCGTCGAGATGATGCATGCGGGTGCGGCGCGCTACGACATCGACCGCTTCGGCATGTTGTTCCGCCCGAGCCCGCGTCAGTCCGACCTGATGATCGTGGCCGGCACGCTGTGCAACAAGATGGCGCCGGCGCTGCGCAAGGTCTACGACCAGATGGCCGAGCCTCGCTGGGTGTTGTCGATGGGTTCGTGCGCCAACGGCGGCGGTTACTACCACTACAGCTACTCCGTCGTGCGCGGCTGCGACCGCATCGTGCCGGTAGACGTCTACGTGCCCGGCTGTCCGCCGACGGCCGAGGCGCTGCTCTACGGCATCCTGCAGTTGCAGTCCAAGATCCGCCGCGAAAACACCATTGCACGCTGAACGCCACGGTATGAGCCTGAATCTCGAAACCCTGGCCCAGGCGATTGGTGCCATCCTCGGCGAGCGCGTCGTCGAGCTGAAGAACGCGTTGGGCGAACTGACGCTGACGGTCCGCGCCGCCGACTATTTCGATGTCGCGACGATGCTGCGCGATCACGCCGAACTGAAGTTCGAGCAATTGATCGACCTGTGCGGCGTCGACTACAGCACCTATCGTGACGGTGCCCATGACGGCCCGCGTTATGCCGTCGTCAGCCACTTGATGTCCGTCAGCAAGAACTGGCGCCTGCGCCTGAAGGTGTTTGCGACCGATGACGACTTCCCGGTCGTCGCTTCCGTCACGCCGGTGTGGAACTCGGCCAACTGGTTCGAGCGCGAGGCATTCGATTTGTATGGCGTCATCTTCGACGGCCACAACGATCTGCGCCGCATCCTGACGGACTACGGCTTCATCGGCCATCCGATGCGCAAGGACTTCCCGGTGTCGGGGCATGTCGAGATGCGCTACGACGCCGAGCAAAAGCGCGTCATCTACCAGCCGGTGACCATCGAGCCGCGCGAGATCACGCCGCGCATCATCCGCGAAGACAAGTACGGCGGGCTCTGAACATGGCAGAGATCAAGAACTACACCCTGAACTTCGGTCCGCAGCACCCGGCCGCCCACGGCGTGCTGCGCCTGGTGCTGGAGCTGGACGGCGAAGTCATCCAGCGCGCCGACCCCCACATCGGCCTGCTGCACCGCGCGACGGAAAAGCTCGCCGAGCAGAAGACCTTCATCCAGTCGCTGCCCTACATGGACCGTCTGGACTACGTGTCCATGATGGCCAACGAGCATGCCTACTGCCTGGCCATCGAGAAGATGCTGGGCATCCAGGTGCCCGAGCGCGCGCAATACATCCGCGTGATGTTCGCGGAGCTGACCCGCATCCTGAACCACCTGCTGTGGCTGGGCTGCCATGGCCTGGACTGCGGTGCGATGAACATCCTCATTTACTGCTTCCGCGAGCGTGAGGACATCTTCGACATGTACGAGGCGGTGTCGGGTGCGCGCATGCACGCGGCCTACTTCCGTCCGGGCGGCGTCTATCGCGATCTGCCGGACAGCATGCCGCAGTACCAGGTCAGCAAGATCAAGAACGCCAAGACCATTGCCCAGCTCAACGAGAACCGCCAGGGCTCGCTGCTGGACTTCATCGAGGACTTCTGCCGCCGCTTCCCGAAGAACGTCGACGACTACGAGACGCTGCTGACGGACAACCGCATCTGGAAGCAGCGCACGGTGGGCATCGGCGTCGTGTCGCCGGAACGGGCGCTGAACCTGGGCTTCACCGGCGCCATGCTGCGCGGCTCGGGCATCGCCTGGGACCTGCGCAAGAAGCAGCCCTACGACGTGTACGACAAGATGGATTTCGACATCCCGGTCGGCACCAACGGCGACACCTACGACCGCTACGTCGTGCGCGTGGAGGAGATGCGCCAGTCCTGCCGCATCGTCGAGCAGTGCGTGAAGTGGCTGCGTGCCAACCCGGGTCCGGTCATCACCGACAACCACAAGGTGGCGCCGCCGTCGCGCGTGGACATGAAGTCCAGCATGGAAGAGCTGATCCACCACTTCAAGCTCTTCACCGAAGGCTTCCATGTGCCCGAGGGCGAGGCCTATGCGGCCGTCGAGCATCCCAAGGGCGAGTTCGGCATTTACATCGTCAGCGACGGCGCCAACAAGCCCTACCGCCTGAAGATCCGCGCACCGGGCTTCTCGCACCTGGCGGCCCTGGACGAAATGGGCAAGGGCCACATGATCGCGGACGCGGTGGCCATCATCGGCACGATGGACATCGTGTTCGGCGAAATCGATCGTTGACAGGCAAGCGATGACTAGCAGCACCGACTACACCCTGAGCGACGCCACCCGCGCGCGCTTCGACCGCGAGGTCGCCAAGTATCCCGCCGAGCAGCGCCAGTCCGCCGTCATGGCCTGCCTGGCCATTGTGCAGCAGGAAGAGGGCCATGTCTCCCGCGCCGCGGAGGAGGCCATCGCCGCCTATCTCGGCATGCCGGCCATCGCCGTCTACGAGGTGACGACCTTCTACAACATGTACAACCAGCGGCCGGTCGGCAAGTTCAAGCTGAACGTCTGCGCCAACCTGCCTTGCCAACTGCGCGACGGCCAGAAGGCGCTGGACCACTTGTGCAGCAAGCTGGGCATCGAGCAGGGCGGCACGACGGCCGACGGCCTGTTCACCGTGCAGAAGAGCGAGTGTCTGGGCGCCTGCGCCGACTCGCCGGTGATGCTGGTCAATGACCGCCAGATGTGCAGCTTCATGACCAACGAGCGGCTGGACGAGCTCATCGATGTGCTGCGTGCCGAAGCGGCGAAGGGCTGAGGAAGACGATGCTGGACCTCTCCAAGTTCCAATCCACCGGCGCCGAGACCTGCTTCCACGGCCGCCACATCAGCCCCCAGATCTATGCCGATCTGAACGGCAAGAACTGGTCCCTCAAGGACTATGAAGCGCGTGGCGGCTATGCGGCACTGCGCAAGATCCTCGGCAAGGACGGCGGCGAGGGCATGACGCCCGACCAGGTCATCGCCGAGGTCAAGACCTCCGCACTGCGCGGCCGCGGCGGCGCCGGCTTCCCGACCGGCCTGAAGTGGAGCTTCATGCCGCGCCAGTTCCCGGGACAGAAGTACCTCGTCTGCAACTCCGACGAAGGCGAGCCGGGCACCTGCAAGGACCGCGAGATCCTGATGCACAACCCGCACCAGGTCATCGAGGGCATGGCCATCGCTGCCTATGCGATGGGCATCACGGTCGGCTACAACTACATCCACGGCGAGATCTTCGAGGTTTACGAGCGCTTCGAGGCAGCCCTGGAAGAAGCCCGTGCCGCCGGTTATCTGGGCAACAACATCATGGGCAGTGCGTTCAGCTTCCAGCTGCATGCCCACCATGGTTTCG
>JBKBVY010000360.1:0-750 GCA_046289335.1 Roseateles sp.
GGCCAGGTAGCGCCAGGTGGGCGCGCGCGCGCTGACCGGGTAGCCGCCCAGGTGGGCGCGCAGGTCGGCGGCCAGCGCATCGACGCTGGCATAGCGCTCGGCGGGTGCCTTGGCCAGCGTCTTCAGCAGGATGTTGTCGAGGTCGCCCTTGAGGCGCTCGCGCGTGCGCCACCAGTCGGGCGGCGGCGCGGGCGGCGCGCCCAGGCTGGACGGGCGGGTGGGCGCCTCGTGCAGCACGGCCTCGGCCAACTCGTGCGGCGAGCGGGCGCTGCGGCCGTAGGGGCGCTGGCCGGTCAGCAGCTGGTAGAGCAGCACGCCCAGCGAGTAGACGTCGGTGGCGGTGCTGACCGGCTCGCCGCGCACCTGCTCGGGGCTGGCATGGCTGGGCGTGAAGGGGCGGTGGTGTTCGGCGGTGGCGTCGGCGTCCTGCGGATCGAGCGCCTTGGCGATGCCGAAGTCCAGCAGCTTGACCTGGCCGTCGTCCGTCACCAGCACGTTGCCGGGCTTGAGGTCGCGGTGCACCAGCAGGTGGCGGTGCGCGTGGGCGACGGCGTCGGCCAGCTGCAGGAACAGCGCCAGCCGCGCCTCCAGGGCCAGGCCGGCGCAGGCGGCGTCCAGCGGCCGGCCCTGCACGCGTTCCATGACGAAGTAGGGCCGTCCGTCGGCGCTCAGGCCGGCGTCGTACAGGCGCGCGATGTGGGGGTGGTCCAGCCGCGCCAGCGCCTGGCGCTCCTGCGCAAAGCGCTGCAG
>JBKBVY010000361.1:0-746 GCA_046289335.1 Roseateles sp.
TGGCGCTCGACACCCTCGGCGCCCCAGCTCACCAGTTGCGCGCCATTAAGGGCGAAGCCCTCACGGCCGTCCATCTCGAACCGGGCAACCCGCTCCAGAGCCGGCAGCGCACCTTCGCCAAGTTGCAACAGCTCCAGCGCGGCGTCGCTGAGCACAGCCAGGCGCTGGCCATCCACCTGCACCTGGCGGATATCACCTTCGATGCTCTGCCCCACCAGCTCGGCGAAACCGCCGGCATCCACCGCATACCCCGTCAGCAACTGGCCATGGCGCACGAACAGCAACGAGCCGCTGCCACCGACCAGATCGCCGGCAATGCTGCGCTCCAGCGCTGGCTGCCAGGTTCCATCCTGCCAGGCCCAGAAGCGCAGGAAGTCATCGCCATCGCGGCGCACCTGGGCGACCAACCCGGTTCCCGTATGGAACAGCTGGAGCACACGACCGCTCTCACGGCTCTCCAGTTGTCCCTGCAAGGTATTGAGCCGGTAACCGTCGTCGCCTCGGTTCTCGACCCAGGCGAAACCATGTGGATTACCCGGCAACGCGGTCAGACTGCTGGCGCGATAACCTTTCTCGATGAGCTCGCGGCGGGTTTCGGCCTGCAGATAGGCCAGTTTGTCCAGGCTATAGGAGGCGACTTTCTCATGGCCGGAACGGTCGCGCAGGACGGTTTCCAGGCGCAATGCACTGCCCTCGGAGGCGCTATCGAGCACCTGGCGGGTCGCAGAGAACGCCAGGGTAGTGGG
>JBKBVY010000039.1:0-18386 GCA_046289335.1 Roseateles sp.
CGGCGTGCTGGACGACCTGAAGGCCTTGTCCGAGCTGGACAGCGTGGTGCTGCTGCAGCCGGCGCGCGGCCCGTGGCTGGACATCGTCGGCAACCTGGCGCCCGAGACCGCCGCGGCGCTGCAGCCCGCGCTGCAGGCCGGCCCGCCGGACGACGGCGTGCTCACGCTGGCCGGCGAGCGCCAGCGCGTGCGCTTCGTCGCGCTGCCGGTGGGCGAGCAGCGTCTGGGCGTGCTGCTGCTGCGCTCGCTGGATGCGGCGCTGGCGCCCTACCGCCAGCTGCAGCTCATCCTGCTGGGCCTGACGGTGCTGGGCGTGGGCGTGTTCGCCCTCGTCAGCGTGCTGCTGGCGCGCGGCATCAGCGACCCCATCACGGCGCTGTCGGCCTCGGCCCGGCGACTGGAGGCGGGCGATTACGAGACGCCCGTGCCCGCCGCATCGCAGCTGGACGAGGTGCACAAGCTGGCCGTCGCGCTGGAGAGCATGCGCGAGGGCATACGCCGGCGCGACGCGCTGGTGAACCAGCTGGCCTATGTGGACGCGCTGACCGGCCTGCCCAACCGCGCCCGCTTCGCCGAGCTGCTGCAGCAGCACCTGAGCCCGGGCCTGCCGCCCGCCGCGGTGCTGATGCTGGACCTGGACCGCTTCAAGCACGTCAACGACGTGCTGGGCCACGAGGTGGGCGACCGGCTGCTGCAGAGCGTGGCCCAGCGGCTGCAGATGCTGGCCGAACCCATCCATGCGGTGCTGGCGCGGCTGTCGGGCGACGAGTTCGTGCTGCTGGTGCCGCATGCGGACGCGCGTGTGGCCAGCGAGGTGGCGCTGGCCATCCTGAAGGACTTCGAGCGCCCGCTGCAGATCGACGACGAGACCATCGACCTCGGCGCTGGCATCGGCATCGCGCTGTACCCGGAGCACGGCCAGGAGGTCAATGCGCTGCTGGGCCGCGCCGAGCTGGCCATGTATGCCGCCAAGACGCGGCAATGCGGCAGCCTGATCTACCACGCCCAGCTGGACGCCGGCAGCCAGGAGTCGCTGTCGCTGCTGTCCGAGCTGCGCCGCGCGGTGGAGGGCGACGAGCTGCGCCTGTACCTGCAGCCCAAGGTGGACTTGCGCCGCGGCCGCGTGGTGGGCGCCGAGGCGCTGGTGCGCTGGCAGCACCCCACGCGCGGCCTGGTGCCGCCCATGCAGTTCATTCCGTTCGCCGAGCAGACCGGCTTCATCCGCACGCTCAGCGCCTGGGTGCTGGCCAGCGCCGCGAAGTTCTCGCGCGAGGCGCTGGATGCGGGCCTGGCGCTGCGGCTGTCGGTCAACCTGTCCACCCGCGACCTGATGGACCAGGAACTGCCGGCCAAGATCGAGGCCATGCTCGGGCCGCTGGAGGTGCCGCCGGCATCGCTGTGCCTGGAGATCACCGAGAGCGCCATCATGGACGACCCCGAGCGCGCGCTGTCCACGCTGGAGCACCTGCATGCGATGGGCTTCAAGCTGTCCATCGACGACTTCGGCACCGGCTACTCGTCGCTGGCCTATCTGAAGCGACTGCCGGTGGACGAGCTGAAGATCGACAAGAGCTTCGTCATGGCCATGGAGCGCGACCTGGACGATGCGCGCATCGTGCGCTCCACCATCGAGCTGGCCCACAACCTGGGGCTGTCCGTCGTGGCCGAAGGCCTGGAGACGCTGAAGGCCTGGGCCATCCTGAACCAGCTCGGCTGCGACGAGGGCCAGGGCTATTTCGTCACCAAGCCCATGCCGCAGGAGCAGTTCATCGCCTGGGCCCGCAGCTGGCAGGCGCCGGACTTCTCGGCCACCACGGCCGAGAGCCTGATGGGCCAGCTGGGCTGAACACCCTTCAGCTGTCGCGGTCCTCCAGCGCCTCGCACAGCGCCCTGAGCCCCGCCGTCACGGTCTGCGCGCGCACGGCCTGGCGGTCACCATTGAAGTTCTCGCGCCAGACCTGCACCGGCCGGCCGGCGTGGACCAGCGCCAGCCAGACCGTCCCGACCGGCTTGGCCTCGCTGCCGCCCGAGGGGCCGGCGATGCCGGTGACGGACAGCGCCCAGTCGATGGGCGCATGGGCCAGCAGGCCGCGCGCCATGTGCTCGGCCACTTCGGCGCTGACGGCACCGTGCAGCGCGATCAAGCCCTTGGGCACGCCCAGCAGCTCGGCCTTGGCCTCGTTGCTGTAGCTGACCACGCCGCGCTCGAACCACTGGCTGGAGCCGGCCAGGCTGGTGCAGGCCGCGGCGATCAGGCCGCCCGTGCAGCTCTCGGCGGTGCCGATGCGCTCGCGCCGCTGCATCAGCGCGACGGCAATGCGGTGGATCAGTTCGTTGTCGTCCTCGGGCATGGCCTTACCCCAACAGGAAGCGGTACAGCGCAATGACGACAAGCGTACAACCGGCCGCGACGAAATCGTCGACCAGGATGCCCAGCCCCTGCCGCCAGCCGATGGGCGCGCCGCGCTCGGTCTTGAACAGGCGGTCGGCCCAGCCCACCGGGCCCGGCTTGGCCGCGTCGAAGAAGCGGAACAGCGCGAACGCCAGCAGCTGGCCCATGAAGTTGGCCGGCGCGATCAACCACAGCACCAGCCAGAAGGCCAGCACCTCGTCCCAGACTATGGACCCCGGGTCGGGCGTGTTCAGGTGCTGGGCACAGCGCGTGCAGGCCCACCAGCCCAGCAGCGTGCCCGCACCGATCAGCAGCGCCCAGCCCACGTCGCTCAGCCACGGCGACAGGGCCCAGAACACCAGCCAGGCCCACAGCGTGCCGACGGTGCCGGGCGCCTTGGGCGACAGGCCGCTGCCGAAGCCCAGCGCGATGCAGCGCGCCGGGTGGCGCCACATGAAGGCCGCCGTCGGCCGGATGGGCGCGCCGCTCATGCCGCGAAATGGTCGAAGCTGCGCAGCCCGTGCGCGACCGCCGCGCCGCGCGCATCGACCACGCGCAGCCCCGGCTGGGCCTCGATGACGCCGATGCGCGTCAGCGGCACGCCCAGGTCCGGCAGGCGCGCAGCGGGCGGCGCCGTGAAGACCAGCTCGTAGTCGTCGCCGCCGGCCAGCAGGCAGGTACGCTGCAACTCGGCCGGCTGCGCGGCCAGCAGGTCGCTGCGCGGCAGGGCGTCGAGCTCCAGCCGCGCGCCGACGCCCGAGGCCGCGAGGATGTGGCCCAGATCGCCCAGCAGGCCGTCCGAGATGTCGGCTGCGGCCGTCGCGATGCCGCGCAGCGCCTGGCCCAGCGCCACCCGCGGCGTGGGGCATTCCATGGCCGCACGCGCCCGCTCGAAGCCGTCGCCATCCAGCGCCACCGTGCCACGGAAGACCTCCAGCGCCAGCCGCGCATCGCCCAGGCAGCCCGACACCCAGATCGCATCGCCCGCCCGCGCGCCGCTGCGCAGCAAGGCCTGGCCCGGCGGCGCCTCGCCGAACACGGTGATGCACAGGTTCAGCGGGCCCTGCGTCGTGTCGCCGCCGATCAGCGGGCAGCCATGCGCGTCGGCCAGCGCCAGCAAGCCGTGCGAGAAGCCCGCCAGCCAGGCTTCGTCAACACGCGGCAAGGCCAGCGCCAGCGTGAAGCCTCGCGGCGTCGCGCCGCAGGCCGCCAGGTCGCTGAGGTTGACGGCCAGCGCCTTGTGGCCGAGGCGCGCCGGATCGACGGTGGACAGGAAGTGGCGCCCCTCCACCAGCATGTCGCTGGACACCAGCCAGCGCTGGCCCGGCGTGGGCACCAGCACGGCGCAGTCGTCGCCGACGCCCACCTCCACGCCCGCCGCGGCCGGACGCTGGAAGAAGCGCCGGATCAGTTCGAATTCACCCATGCGGCGATTGTCTCCGTGTGGATAGCCGCAGCGCCCCGGGCCTCGCCGCGGTGGCATGATTCCCACCCCGCCGGCCGGCCTTTGCTTGTTTCACGTCATGAAGAGCCCAGAAGAAAAACGCGCCCAACTCCGCCAGGCCGCGCTCGAATACCACGAGTTCCCGACGCCCGGCAAGATCGCCATCGCGCCGACCAAGTCGCTGGTCAACCAGCGCGACCTGGCGCTGGCCTACTCCCCCGGCGTGGCCGCCGCCTGCGAGGAGATCGTGGCCGACCCGGCCAACGCCTTCCGCTACACCTCGCGCGGCAACCTGGTGGCCGTGGTCTCCAACGGCACCGCCGTGCTGGGCCTGGGCAACATCGGGCCGCTGGCGTCCAAGCCGGTCATGGAAGGCAAGGGCGTGCTGTTCAAGAAGTTCGCCGGCATCGACGTCTTCGACCTGGAGGTGGCCGAGAACGACCTCGACAAGCTGGTGGACGTGATCGCCGCGCTGGAGCCCACCTTCGGCGGGATCAACCTGGAAGACATCAAGGCCCCGGACTGCTTCTACGTCGAGCGCAAGCTGCGCGAGCGCATGAAGATCCCGGTCTTCCACGACGACCAGCACGGCACGGCCATCGTCGTCGGCGCGGCATTCCTGAACGGCCTGAAAGTGGTCGGCAAGGACATCAAGACCGTCAAGCTGGTCACCTCGGGCGCGGGCGCGGCTGCCATTGCCTGCCTGAACCTGCTGGTCAAGCTGGGCCTGCCGCGCGAGAACATCTTCGTGACCGACCTGGCCGGCGTCGTCTATGAGGGCCGCACCGAGCTGATGGACCCGGACAAGGCCCAGTTCGCACAGAAGACCGCCGCCCGCTCGCTGCGCGAAGTCATCCAGGGTGCCGACGTGTTCCTGGGACTGTCCGCCGGCGGCGTGCTGAAGGCCGACATGGTGGCCACCATGGCCGACAGGCCGCTGATCTTCGCGCTGGCCAACCCCACGCCCGAGATCCTGCCGGAAGAGGTGCAGGCCGTGCGCAGCGACGCCATCATGGCCACCGGCCGCACGGACTATCCCAACCAGGTCAACAACGTCCTGTGCTTCCCCTACATCTTCCGCGGCGCGCTGGACTCGGGAGCCACGACCATCAACGTCGAGATGGAGATCGCCGCGGTACACGCCATCGCGGAGCTGGCCCAGGCCGAGCAAAGCGAGGTGGTGGCTGCGGCCTACGTGGGCGCAACGCTGAGCTTCGGGCCTGAGTACCTGATTCCCAAGCCGTTCGACCCGCGGCTGATGATGCGCATCGCCCCGGCGGTCGCCAAAGCCGCGATGGATTCGGGCGTGGCCGCCCGCCCCATCACCGACTGGGACGCCTACCGGGAGAAGCTGCAGAGCTTCGTCTACGCGTCGGGCAACACGATGAAGCCCATCTTCTCCGCGGCCAAGCGCGCGCCCAACAAGCGCATCGCCTATGCCGAGGGCGAGGAGGAGCGGGTGCTGCGCGCCGCCCAGGTGGTCGTCGACGAGGGCCTGGCGCGCCCGACGCTGATCGGCCGTCCCGCCGTCATCGCCGAGCGCTGCGAACGCTTCGGCCTGCGACTGCAGCAGGGCCGGGACTACGATGTCGTCAACGTGGAGCGCGACGACCGCTACCGCGACTACTGGCAGACCTACCTGCGCATGACGGAGCGCAAGGGCGTCACCCAGCAGCTGGCCAAGATCGAGATGCGCCGCCGCCTGACCCTCATCAGCGCCATGCTGCTGCACAAGGGTGAGGTCGACGGCATGCTGTGCGGCACCTGGGGCACGACCGCCACCCACCTCGCCTACATCGACCAGGTCATCGGCCGCCGCGCCGGCGTGAAGACCTATGCCTGCATGAACGGCCTCATCCTGCCGGGCCGCCAGGTCATGCTGGTCGACACCCACGTCAACTACGACCCGACCGCCGAGCAACTGGCCGAGATCACCATCATGGCGGCCCAGGAGATGTGCCGCTTCGGCCTGACACCCAAGGCTGCGCTGCTCTCGCACAGCAATTTCGGCACCAGCAACCAGCCGTCGGCCGTGAAGATGCGCGACACGCTGGCGCTGCTGCAGCAGCTGGCGCCCTGGCTGGAGGTCGACGGCGAGATGCACGGCGACACCGCGCTGGACGCTGGCTACCGCCGCCAGCTGATGCCGCACAGCCCGCTGAGCGGCGAGGCCAACCTGCTGGTGCTGCCCAACATCGACGCCGCCAACATCTCCTACAACCTGCTCAAGACGGCCGCCGGCGGCGGCATCGCCATCGGCCCGGTGCTGCTGGGCGCGGCCAAGCCGGTGCACATCCTGACGCCATCGGCCACCGTTCGCCGCATCGTCAACATGACCGCGCTGACGGTCGCCGACGCCACCGCCGCCCGCCACTGACGGGGCCCGGGCGCCGCCCGCCGGCGGCGCCCTGACTCCCCCAATTGACAGAAGTTATCAAGCCACCCAAGTGCTCCGCTGGAACGCCTCAGCACTTTGAAAATCAACTACTTGGCGCGTTGTGAGCGCAAGCTCACAAGCCCCTTCACGGCGCATCACCACCTGGGTGCGGCTTGAGCTTTCAGGGTCGCTTCTGTACCATGTTGGTTTTCGGAACAGGGTAAACCCGTGTTTTTGCTCTCGTGGCTGGCGCGCTCTGGCGCCTCGGCGGCTGCCACCGCCCTGCTGCTGACCGGTCTAGCCGGTGGCGCGCAAGCCAAGGAAGCTTTCGGCGACAAGTCCGCCACCGCAACGCCCGCTCTGGCCGAGATTTCGCTGAGCGAGCTGCCCATCCAGGCGCAGGAAACCCATCGGCTCGTCCTTGCCGGCGGTCCGTTTTCCTACGCCAAGGACGGCACGGTGTTCGGCAATCGCGAGCGCCTGCTCCCCCGCAAGGCCCGCGGCTTTTATCGCGAATACACGGTCAAGACGCCTGGCGCGCGCAACCGCGGCGCCCGCCGCCTCGTCTGTGGTGGCGTGCCGCCCACCGCGCCCGAGGTCTGTTACTACACCGACGACCACTATGCCAGCTTCAAGCGCATCCGCGCCCAGGCGGCGCGGTGAAGGTCGGGCGAACACGAGTTTTGGCAGTTTTGTGACTTGAAAGGAGGAACGCGACCATGCTTTTGCAGACCGTCCGTCCCAATATCGTGCAGGCCATACGGGCCTACCGAGTCGAGGACTTGATGCAGGCCGCTCAAGAGGCGGGCCAGCATTTCCTGTACGCGAACCTGTCGGAGGCGCAGTCCAAGCAGGACGTCCTCGAAGGCATCGCCCAGGCATTCCTGTTTCCGGCGCATTTCGGCAAGAACCTGGACGCCCTGCATGACTGCATGACCGACCTCGTTCACAAGGCGGGCAGCCAGCCCGGCTTCGTGGTGGTGCTGGAGCAGTTGCCCGACAACGTGCGCTTCGACCGCGAGGCGCGCGAGCAGCTGCTGGATGTCTTCCGCGACACGGCCGACTACTGGGCCGACCGCAAGGTGCCATTCCGGTGTTTCTATTCTTTTCAGTAGCCCGCTCCCAAGAAAACGGGTCATGGGAGCGGGCTGCTGAGGTGGCCCCGGTGGTTGAAAAGCCGACCAAGAGCGCGAAGTCGACGATTGGCAACCCCAATTTCGGCATGAACATGCCGATGATGTGCAGCGCTTTCGATACCTCGATGTGGCTCAACGCCGCTTGAGGCGCTGACGCTTCGAAGAACGGGACCTCAGGGTCCCGTTTTTATTTCCAGCGCCAGTGCGACGAACTCGTCGACCGGCACTTCCTCGGCGCGGCGCTGCAGGTCGAAGTGGCCGGTGTAGCCGCGCTCGGTCAGCCAGCGGCCCAGGCTGTGGCGCAGCAGCTTGCGGCGCTGCGAGAACGCGCTGGCGACCAGCTCGCCCAGCAGCGCGGCATCGAGGGCCGGCGGCTGGCGCAGCGGCAGCATGCGCACGATGGCCGAGTCCACGCGCGGCGGCGGGTCGAAGGCCTCGGGCGGCACGTCCAGCACCGACTCGATGTCGTAGCGCCACTGCAGCATGACGGACAGGCGTCCATAGTCCTTGCTGCCCGGCGCCGCGGCCATGCGGTCCACGACCTCCTTTTGCAGCATGAAGTGCTGGTCCACCACCACGTCCACCGCGTCGAGCAGATGGAACAGGATGGGCGTGGAAATGTTGTAGGGCAGGTTGCCGACCACGCGCAGCCGGGCGCCCCTGGCCTGGCTCAGCGCGCGGAAGTCCACCTTCAGCACGTCCGACTCGATGACCTCCACGTCGTCGCGCTTGCGCAGCCGGGCAGCGAGGTCGCGGTCCAGCTCGATGACGGTCAGCGGCACGGAACCCTTGGGCATGCGCGCCAGCAGCGGCAGCGTCATCGCGCCCAGGCCGGGGCCGATCTCCACCAGCGTCTCGCCGTCCTGCGGGTCGATGAGGGCGACGATGGCGTCGATCAACGCCGTGTCGGTCAGGAAATGCTGGCCGAAACGCTTGCGGGGGATGTGGGACTTCACGCGGTGCGCAGGGGGTGGATCAATCCAGCCATTCGCGGACTTCGACGAAAGCCTTGGCACGCAAGTCCTTGACCCATTCCTGGTAGGCCTCGTCGTACTTCTGCTCGCGCAGGGCGGCGCGGGCCTGGTCGCGCAGCTGCTTCATCTCGACCTCGACGGTGCGACGCTCCATGACCTGGATCAGGTGCACGCCGAAGCGCGACAGCACGGGCTGCGAGATGCCGCCGATGGGCAGCGCGTTCATCGCTTCCTCGAACTCGGGCACGAAGCCGCCGGCGCCCATCCAGCCCAGGTCGCCGCCCGCCTCGGCGCTGCCGTCCTCGGAATTGGCCTTGGCCAGCACCTCGAACTTGGCCTGGCCGGACTCGATCTGCCGCTTGAACTCGGCCAGCCGGCGCGCGGCGACCTCGGCGGTCAGCTGGGCCGAGGGGCGCAGCAGGATGTGGCGGGCGCGGGTCTGCAGGCTCTGCGTCAGCGACGCGGCGCCCTGGCGCTCGACGACCTTGAGGATGTGGAAGCCCGCGCCGGAGCGCAGCAGCTGGGGCGCGACCTGGCCGGACTTCAGGTCCTTGACGGCCGCCACGAAGATGTCGGGCAGGCGGTCCGCCGGCCGCATGCCGATCTCGCCGCCACGCGCCTTGTTGCCGTCCTCCGAGACCTCGCGCGCCACCTTGGCGAAGTCCTCGCCGCCCTGGATGCGCGCCAGCGCCGCCTCGGCCACGGCGCGGCGCTCGGCGACCACGCTGTCCGGCGCGCCCTCGGGCACGCTGACCAGCACCTGCGCCAGGTTGATCTGGCCACCCTGCTCCAGCGCCTGGCGGCGCTTGTCCAGCCAGGCGTCCACCTCGGTGTCGGTGATGCGGATCCGGCTCTGCACCTCGCGCTCGCGCACCCGCTCGGTCATCATCTGGTCGCGCAGGTTCTCGCGGAAGCTCTTGTAGTCGGTGCCGTCCTGCTTGAGCCGCTCCAGCAGCTGGGCCATGGTCAGCTTGTTCTGCGCGGCGACGTTGGCCACCACGCGGTCCAGCTCGGCCTCGTCGACGCGCTGGCCGTTCTCGCGCGCATAGGTGACCTGCACGCGCTCCTCGATCAGCGCCTCCAGCGCCTGCTTGCGCAGGCCGGCCGTCTCGGGCATGACCTCGCCGCGCTGGCGGGCCTCCTGGCGCAGCCGCTCGGTGCGCTGCACCACCTCGCTGGCGGCGACCACGTCCTGGTTGACGACGGCGGCGATGTAGTCCCCCGCCTGCAGCGGCGTGGACGTCTGGGCCGGGGCGATCGATGTCGCCAGGGCCAGCGTCACGGTCAAGAAGGGGGGAACGAGGCGATGCATCATGGTAGGAAGTCTGAACTCGCCGAGCGGTCGGAGCTCAGCCTGCGGTAACCGGGCACATTGTCCTTCAAGACCTTCAGGGCATTGGAGCCCAGCTGGCTCAGGCCCACCAGCTCCAGCTGCAGCATGAAGCGCGTGTTGGTTTCGGCCCGGCCGGTGGACAGCCGCTCCAGGCCGAAGCGCAGCAGCCAGCAGCCGGCGTCGTACTCGAAACCGGCGACCGAGTCGGTCAGGCGCCGGTCGCGCAGCGAGTACTGCACGCGGCCGGCGCTGTACCAGGCGCCGCTGCAGCTCTTGCCGTCGGCGCCGCGCGACGTGACCGGCTGGCCGTAGAGGGGCCACTGCCAGGCGAACTCGACCTGCTCGCTCTGGCCGCGCGCCAGCCGGTAGGCCACGCTGACAGTCTTGAACGTGCCCGGCGAGTAACGCGCCCGCACCACCGAACGCACCGAGCGGCGCGTCTCGGGGTTGAACTCCAGCGTGCTCTCGGCCCACCAGCGCTCGTCCAGGTGCGTGGCCGCGGCCAGCAGCAGGTCGGAGAAGCGCTGCGTGATGGGCTGGCCGTCGGGCGTGATGCGCTGGTCGCGCAGCAGGAAGCGCTGCACCGCGCCGATGCGCAGCAGCTCCTCGCCCTGCGCCGTGCTGACCCAGCGGCTGGTCGCGCCGACGCTGATGGCATGCAGGTCCGACACCCGGTCCACGCCGGAGAACTGGTTGTCCGTGTAGATGGAGTCGAAATTGAAGTCCTTGGGCGCGGCATCGAACAGCGGCAGGTGGCTTTGCTCGCGGAACGGTGTGTTCACGTACAGCAGGCGCGGCTCCAGGCTCTGGCGCATGGGCCGGCCGAACAGCTTGGTGTCGCGCTCGAAGACCCAGCCGTGGTCCACGCTCAGCGTGGGAATGACGCGGCTGAGCCGGCGCCGGCCGTCATCCAGCGGGCGCTCCAGCTCGTAGGCGGCCGCGTTGACGGACAGCCGCGGGATGAACCACCAGGCCTCGCCGCCCAGCGGCGCCGACACATGGCCCAGCGCATGCACGCGCTCGCCGCCGCGGGCCTGGCCCGGCAGCGCCGAGCCGGGCAGCGTGAACTGGTTGTACTCCAGCTCCAGGCCGCCCTCCAGCCGCGCCTTGCGGCCCCAGGGGCGGAAGCTGTCCAGCACCGCCTCGTCGGCAGCCGTCGTCACGCGCACGCCCACCTGCGGGCTGCGCTGGTAGGGCGAATCGAACCGGGCCAGCGTGTCCACGCCCTGCAGCGTCTGCCAGCGCTGGATGCGCGCATAGGTGTCGATGACGCCCCAGGACAGCTCGCGCTGGCGCTTCAGGCTGAAGTCGCCGGCCAGCAGCCGCGGCGTCTGACTCTCGACGCGGCGCGACAAGTCCTTCCAGTAGTCGTCGTCGGACACGCGCTCGCTGTTGAGCCGGTAGCGCCAGTCGCCCAGCTGGCCGTCGCCGTCCAGCTTCAGCCCCCAGCGCGAACGGCCGAACACGCGGTCGCCCGGCAGCAGGTCCAGGTTGATGCGGCCGGCATGGCCCGGCTCCAGGTAGCGGAACTCGCTGTCCACGCCCACGCCGCGCTTGGTCATGACGAAGGGCGTCACCGTCGCATCGCGCTGCGGCGCGATGTTCCAGTAATAGGGCACGCCAAACTCGAAGCCGCTGCGGTTGTCCAGGAAGATGTTGGGCGGCAACCAGCCCGACTTGCGCGCCGAGCTGAGCGGAAAGCTCAAGGCGGGCGCGGCCAGCAGCGGCACGCCCAGGAAGCGCAGCACCGCCCCCTCGGCCTGGCCCTCGTTGCCGGCCAGGTCCAGGCGCAGCTCCTTGGCCGAGATCTGCCAGGCCGGCTCCTGCACCTCCACCACCGGGCAGCTGCTGTAGCTGGCCGCCGTGGCGCTGAGGTGCTCGCTGTCGTGGAAGCGCACGACCTGTGCCTTGCCGGCGCCGCCGGTGGCCGCGAGGAAGAAGCTGGGCGTCAGGAACTCGCCCTCGAAGCGGTTCACGTAAAGCTGCAACAGCGGGCCGGTGAAGACGTTGCCGTTGTGGTTGATGCGCACATGGCCCTCGGCCCGTGCGAAGTCGTCCACCACGCCATAGCTCAGCTTGTCGGCGTTCAGCAGCACCTCGCCGTAGCGCAGCTCCACCGCGCCCTCGGCCTCGGCGCGCTGCTCGGTCTGCGCGGTGATCTTGGTCGCGCTGATGGCCAGCGCCGCCTTGCCGCTGGCACGCGTGGGCATGCCCAGGCGACGGGTGTTCTTCAGCGCCAAGTCCTCATCGGACGGCACGGTCTGCGCCAGCACCGGGCCGCAGGCACCGAAGGCCAGGGCGAGCAGGGCAGGCAGCAGGGACAGGCGGGGGATGGAGGGCGAGCGCGGCACGGGCGGCAGGACTGGCAGCGAGAGCTCGGGACGAGGGTGGAGTGCCGGGGCCGGCTTCTTAGAATTTCATTATCCACGAGGCTTTTTCCCATGACTCCCCTGAATGCCGAACTGCTGGCGGCGCTGCAGGCCGACCCGTCCCGGGCTGACGCTCTGATGCGCGCCGCCTGCGCCGAGCTGCGCGCACGGCCGCCCGCGCCGACGCCGGCCGATGCCACGCTGCTGAGCGCAGGCCTGGCCCGCATCGCCCCCGACGGGCTGGACGCGGTGCTGCAGCGCCTGCTGGCCGATGCGCCGCAGGGCAGCGCCACCGACGCGCTGGCCGCACTGCTGCGCCCGCCCGAGCTGGCCTGGGATGAGGCCCAGGAGATCGACTGGGCGGTGCGCCACTGGGAGGCCTGCCGCGCGGCCGGCCAGCTGGACGAGGAACTGACCGCCGACTTCGGCGAGTACTGGCGCCGGCTGGAATGGAGCGCGCTGCGCCACCACCTCGTCTGGCTGGGCCAGGGCCATGCCGAAGAGCGGCGGTTGCTGGCCTACATCGTCAAGACGGCCAACCGCTACGTCGCCCTCACGCTGTTGAAGCGCGCGCTGGAGCAGCGCTTCCCCGAGTTCTTCGAGCTGGGCTTCAGCTTGAGGTGATCACGGACAGGTTGCGCAGCCGGCGGCCACCAGCCACGGATCCTCGTCCTCGCCGCCGAAGACCTCCAGCAGGAAGTCCAGAAAGGCCCGCGTGCGGGCCGGCACGTATTTGCGCGTGGGCATGGCGGCCCAGATCGTGAAGCTCCACAGCCGCCATTGCGGCATGACGCGCTCCAGCGCCTGCTCCATCAGCGCGTCCGCGACGAGGAAGCTGGGCAGCCCGGCAATGCCCAGGCCGTGCAGCGCCGCGGCGTAGTTGGTGTCCATGTGCGTCGTCGACAACGTGGAGCGCGACGGCGTGATGGGCAGCGTGACGACGTCCGCGGCATCGCCGCGCTGCAGCGTCAGGCCGCGCTGCAGCGTGGGTGTGGGCGGCAGCAGCGCGTCGTGGCTCTTCAGCTCGGCGGGATGCTGGGGCCGGCCGCGGCGGTCCAGGTAGTCCGGCGAGGCGACCATGACAACCTCCGAACGGGCCAGCCGGCGGGCGACGAATTCGCCGTCCAGCGGCTCGCGCGAGGTGAGGATGGTCAGGTCGTAGCCGTCGTCCACAGTTTCGACGGGGCCGGGCGACGTGATCTCCAGCGTGACCAGCGGGTAGGCGTCGCGGAACCGCGGCAGGTGCTTGGCCAGCTGGTGCACCGCGATGGCCGGCGGGCACAGGATGCGCAGCAGGCCGCGCACCTCCTGCGTGGCCGACGCGGCCAGCGCCGCGGCCTCGTCCACGTCGGCCAGGATGCGCCGCGCCCGCTCCAGGTAGGCCTCGCCGATCTCGGTCAGCGCCAGGCGCCGCGTCGTGCGGTTCAGCAGCCGCGTGCCGAGGTGCTCCTCCAGCTCGGCCACCAGCCGGGTCACGACGGCGGGCGCCAGGTCCAGCGCCCGCGCCGCGGCGGCAAAGCTGCCCTCGTCGATGACGCGGACGAAAACCTTGATGGCGCGCAGCTGGTCCATTCAGTCAGGGATGAGCGGCCATCACTTGCGCGACGGCGGCGGTGAGCCGCTTGCCGTACGGCACATGCAGGAACTCATTGGGCCCATGCGCGTTGCTCTTGGGGCCCAGCACGCCGCAGACCATCATCTGCGCGGCCGGGAAGCCCTTTTGCAGCATGCTCATCAGCGGGATGGTGCCGCCCTGGCCGATGTAGCCCACCGGCGCACCGAAGTGCGCCTGGCTGGCGTCATTCAGCGCCTGGCTGAGCCAGGGCGACAGGTCCGGCGTGTTCCAGCCGGTGGCACCGAAGGCACCGGCGCGGCCGTCGGGTGTGAAGGTGACCTTGGCGTTGTAGGGCGCGTTGTCCTCCAGCAGCGCCTTCAGCTTCAGCGCGGCCTCGTTGCCGTCCACCAGCGGCGGCAGGCGCAGAGACAGCTTGAAGGCCGTGTAGGGCCGCAGCACGTTGCCGGCGTTCTTCAACTCCGGAAAGCCGTCCGCCCCGACCACCGACAGCGTGGGCCGCCAGGTGCGGTTGAGCAGCACCTCGACGGGATCGGTGGTCACCGGCAGCACCGGGCCGCCGTCCGCGCCGCAGGCCCAGGGCATGCGCTTGTAGACCTCGTCCTTCAGGATGGCCGCCGTCGCCCGCGCCTGCTCCAGCCGCGCGCCGGGGATCTCGCAGTGGAAGCTCTCGGGCAGCAGGCGGCCGGTCTTGCTGTCCTCCAGCCGGTCCAGCACCTGGCGCAGGATGCGGAAGGACGACGGCAC
The DNA here is from genome assembly GCA_046289335.1 of Roseateles sp. Lineage (GTDB taxonomy): Bacteria > Pseudomonadota > Gammaproteobacteria > Burkholderiales > Burkholderiaceae_C > Pelomonas. The sequence continues at coordinate 14,346 of JBKBVY010000039.1, forward strand.
CACACCCGACGCGTCGCCGCTGTGGATGCCCTCGGTCAGCACCTCCACCTTCAGCACGCCCGACACCATGCCGCGCAGCGAGGTGGTCAGCCACAGCTGCTCGTAGTTGCCGGCGCCGGAGTCCAGGCAGACCACCAGCGACACATGGCCCAGGCGGGGCTTGAGGATGTCGATGTAGGCCGGCAGGTCGAAGCTGCCGCTCTCCTCGCAGGTCTCGATCAGGCCGACGCAGCGCGGCCGCGGGATGCCGAGCTGATCCAGCGACTGAATAGCCGTGAGGGACGCATAGACCGCATAGCCGTCGTCCGCGCCGCCGCGGCCGTAGAGCAGGCCGTTCTCATACTTGGGCGTCCAGGGGCCCAGATCGCTGCGCCAGCCGCTGAACTCGGGCTGCTTGTCCAGGTGGCCGTACAGCACGATGGTGTCGTCGCTGCCTGGCTTGGTGCCCGGCACCTCGAAGAAGATCACCGGCGTGCGGCCGGGGATGCGCACCACCTCCAGCTTCAGGCCCGCTACCCGTCTGCTCTCCACCCAGGCCGCGGCCTGCGTGAGCACGCGCTCGATGTGGCCGTTCTTCTCCCAGTCCGCATCGAACATGGGGCTCTTGGCGGGAACCGCGATGTAGTCGGTCAGCGCGGGAACGATTTCCTCGTCCCACACGCGTTCGGCAAAGCGGCCCAACGCGCTCGCCTCGTCGGCTTGCAGCGGCAGGCTGGGGTCACGTGCGTTCATGACTGGCTCCTCGGCAGGGGGCGCGCTTGTGGCGCGGGCGGCCAGTTTAGGTGCTCCCATAATCGCCGGCTGCCCTCCCCACCATGCGCCTGACCCGCCTCTTCCTGATCACCACCGGCCTGCTGCTCGCGCTGGTGACGGCGCTGCTGCTGCGCTCCATCTGGGCCGACTGGCGCAGCGTCAGCGCGGCCGAGCTGGGCCTGGCGGTGATGCAGCGCGCCTACCTGGCGATGAAGGTCGCCGAGAAGGCCTCGGCCGAACGCGGGCCGGCCATCCCGGTGCTGAACGACATCGAACCCGCCGACCCGGCCAAGCGCGCCCGGCTGCAGGAGTTCCGCCGCGTCACCGACGCATCGTTCGACGAGGCGCTGGCCGCGCTGGACGGCTACAGCGACGCCGCCTCGCTGGCGGCCCGGGCCGAGCTGGCCCAGGCGCGCGACGAGCTGAGCCGCGCCCGCACCGAGGTGGACCGCGTGGCCGCGCTGCCCCACGCCCAGCGCAGCGCCCCCGGCCAACGCCTGACGCGCGCGCCCATCGACCAGATGTTCGCCGTCATCGACACCGTGCTGACGGCGGTCACCACGCTGTCGTCCGCGGCGGAAGCCGTCTACCCGGAGCTGGCCATGCCGCTGGTGGGCGCGCGGCATGCGGCCGAGCTGCGCGAGTACGCCGGCCGGCTGGGCTCGCAGTTCACGACGCCGCTGGCCACGCAGCTGCCGCTGGGGCGCGTGGAGCAGCGCGAGATCCCGCTGCTGACCGGCCGCATCGAGCAGCTGCACAAGCTCATCAGCCTGCAGGCCCGCGTCAGCCGCGCCGACGCGCCGCTGCAGGCCGCCATCGCCGACATGGAGGCGCGCTACTTCGGCACCAGCCTGCCCTTCATCCGCGAGCTGACCGAGCGCGGCCTGGACGGCCGGCCCTATGGCCTGGACTCGGCCGCCTTCGTCGCGCGCTACGTGCCGCCGATGAAGAGCATCGTCGCGCTGCGCGACACGCTGTTCGAGGCCGCGCGTGCGTCCGCCGCCCAGCGCGTCGCCGAGGCGCGCCGGCGCATGGCCGTCAACACCGCGCTGGGCCTGGCGGTGCTGGGCATCGAGCTGACGGTGTTCCTGCTGATCCGCCACCGCGTGCTGCTGCCGCTGCTGAAGAGCACGCGGGCGATGAACGCCATCATGGCGGGCCGCGACCCCGGCACCGCGCTGCCGCCCGCCACGCGCAGCGACGAGGTGGGCGACATGCAGCGCGCCGTGGCCGCGCTGCGCGACGCCACGGCCCGGGGCCAGGCGCTGGAGGCCGAGCGCGAGCAGCTCATCGCGCAGCTGCGCGTGGCCAGCGACACCGACTTCCTGACCGGCCTGCCCAACCGCCGCGCATTCGCCGCGCGGGCCGCCGAGCTGCTGGCCCAGGCGCGCCGCCACGGCCGGCCGGTGGCGCTGATCGTCTTCGACCTCGACCACTTCAAGCGCATCAACGACCAGCACGGCCACCCGGCCGGCGACGCGGTGCTGCGCGCCGTGGCCGACCTGGCCCGTGCGCAGGTGCGCCAGGGCGAGCTGCTGGCCCGCCACGGCGGCGAGGAGTTCGTCGTGCTGGCGGCCGACTGCCGACCCGACGAGGCGGAGCAGCTGGCCGAGCGCCTGCGCCAGACGCTGGCTGCCACGCCCATCGCGCTGCCCTGCGGCAACTCGCTGAACGCCACCGCCAGCTTCGGCCTGGCCTGCTGCGAAGCCCGCATGCCGGCCGAGCTGGAGCAGCTCTACCGCGACGCCGACCGCGCCCTCTACCGCGCCAAGGCCGCGGGCCGCAACCGCGTCTGCTGCAGCGACGACCGCCAGCCGCTGCCGGGCTGATCGGGGAAAACGACGGGCCGGGCGCGCCGGGGCTGCACGTAGGCTCGCCGCATGCGATCCCTGTTGTTGTGGCTGGCGGCACTGCTGCTCAGCGGCTGCGCCTCCGGCCCCAAGTTCACCGTCGATGACGGCCGCAAGGTCGACGAGACCCTGCTGGCCGGCATGCGCGCCCACGGCGCGGGCGAGCGCCTCATCCGGCCCGCCATCGCCCGCAGCGCCGCGCTGCAGGACAAGGACTGCGACAAGCAGTGGGAGCTGCCCTTCGCCGTGGCGACCAGCGCCGGCTGGAGCGCCGACGACCGCGTCGCCTGGGCCCGCGCGCTGCAGGTGGACGAGCGCCTCACCGTCATCGCCGCCACCGACGACTCGCCGCTGCCCATCGCCACCCGCATCGACCAGGTGGCCGGCCAGCGCAGCGACGACGGCGAGCGGCTGCTGGAGTGGCTGGCCGAGGCGCGCGACGCCGGCAAGCCCTTCAGCGTCGGCACGCCCGGCGGCAAGACGGTGCAGGTGCGGCCCTTCGAGGTCTGCCGCGGCTACACCCGCTTCGCGCCGCCCAGCACGCCGCAGCTGCAGGACTACCACTGGCTGCTCAGCCTGCACCCGCTGGAGATCACGCAGGCCGAGCCCACGCCCGACGAGGCGCTGTGGCTGGTGCTGTGGACACAAGGCCTGTCCGAGGAGGGCGGCGCGCGCATGAAGACCTACCACTACGCGGTCAAGATCGCCGGAACGCTCTACAACCTGGCCACGCTGGCCTCCGGCGTGAAGGCCGCGGCCGTCGCGGCGGACGCCGCGCTCGGCGCCGCCAGGAATGCGGCCGCCAACGCCGCCAGCGAGTTCCTGAAGAACCAGCTCATCGAGCAGGGCCGGGCGCTGGCCACGCAGAAGATCCGCGAAGGCCTCGTCGACGCTGCCCAGCAGCTGACCCGTCAGCAGGTCGTCAACGTCATGCAGGCCGCCGCGGCCAACCGGGGCTCGCTGTCCGGCGTGTCGCGCGTCGCCGCCACCGCCTTCGAGTACGCCGACAGCTGGGCCTTCGCGCGCATGGCCGCTTTAGGCGCGCCGCCGCTGGCCGGCTTCACGCTGCACCAGAAACTGCTGCAACGCAGCCTGGCCAGCAACGCCATGCTGTTCGACGCCGACCGCCTGGCCGCGCTGAACAAGCTGGCCGCGGCGCGCGGCCTGGAGGCCGAGGTCACCGCCATCCTGGGCGGCCTGCGCGCCGACACGCTGCAGGCCGAGATCGGCGCCATGCCGCTGGCCTCGGCCCAGGCCAGCCTTTCCTTCGACAGCCCCGACGACCCCGGCGCCGGCCGCTTCTCGCGCGGCCTGGTGGACGCGCTGCTGGACATGCCGGCAGAAACAGGCGCCCGCAAGAAATGAAGCTCGCCACCGCCCTGCTGCTCCTCACCACCGCGGCCGCCGCACAAGCCCCGCCCGAGGCGCCCGCCTCGGC
>JBKBVY010000362.1:0-721 GCA_046289335.1 Roseateles sp.
GAAGTCTGCTGCTGCCGGTGCTGATGCACAACCTGGGCAACGCCGCATCCCTGCTGATCTGAGGCCCGCGCGCATTGTCACCGGGACAATGTTTCGGTTGCCGTGACGCCAGGCTGGGCGCAAGCGGGGGCGACCACCGCCGATGGAGCGTCCATGCCCCAAGCCGCCCTGCCCTTGCGCCACTTCCTGCTGGCCCTGGCCGTGGTGGCGGTGTGGGGGACCAATTTCGTCGTCATCCGCGTGGGCCTGGATCACCTGCCGCCGCTGCTGTTCGCCACCCTGCGCTTTTCGATGGTGCTGCTGCCGATGGCGTTCTTCGTCAAGCGGCCGGCGGTGTCGTGGGGCAACCTCGCCGCCTATGGCGTGGCGATCGGGGCAGGGCAGTTTGGCCTGCTGTTCATGGCCATGAAGGGCCACATCTCGCCGGGCCTGGCCTCGCTGGTGGTGCAGACCCAGGTGTTCTTCACCATCGGCATGGCCATGAGGATCAGCCGCGAGCGGGTTCAGGGCTTTCAGGTCGTGGCCCTCTTGCTCGCCGCCTCGGGCATCATCCTGATCGCCGCGCACGGCGGGGGCTCGGCGACGCCGCTGGGCGTCACGCTGGTCCTGCTGGCCGCCGCCAGTTGGTCGGCCGGCAACATGGTCGCGCGCCAGGCAGGCTCGGTGAACATGCTGGGCTATGTGGTCTGGGCCAGCCTCTTCTCGATCCCGCCGCTCTTTG
>JBKBVY010000363.1:0-714 GCA_046289335.1 Roseateles sp.
GGCGCACCCCCTTACCGGCAACGAGGCGCAGATGGGAGTCGCCATGCGGGCAGATGCACTGCCCAGAGCTGGCGTGGACCTAGATGCAGCGCTGCGGCGCGGCTGCCCTGCGGCCGCCGGTTGGGCGGCACGAAACACTTGCTTCACGTTCACTTCCTCAAGTTGGCGCCGGTTATCCGGCTGGAAGTGAAGCGAGCGTCAGTGGCGCGGCCCTTTAGGCCGGCTTTAGACGTTTAAGCGAGGCAACTTGGCAGTCGCATGCCGTTGGCGAGTTCGTGTGCGCAAAATGCTTGGCACAGAATTGTCACAACCGGCTCGCGAAACGCGATGCCAAGAACCTGCATCAAACGCAAGTCCTTGATTCTTCTGAGAAATTCTTGGTAGGCCGTATTGGACTTGAACCAATGACCAAAGGATTATGAGTTTGCCCGTGACGCCGCATGCCTAGGAGAAGCGAGCGAAAGCATGCGGAGCGTACGGAAGCAGAAAGTAGTTTATTGACAGTAACTTAGCGAAGTTCAGCGGAGCCGGGCGGACATGACGGCTGTACCGTCAGCGTACCGCTCAGGCGTCCCGCTTTGCGTCCTGGGCGACCGTCGTCGAAGTGCCGTCAGGTGCCGTTTCCACCATCCGGCCTTGCTCGTCACGATGGAACGTGGAGATGCCTTGGGCATGAAGGCGCTCGACGCTTCGCCGCACCGCCTGCTTTGCAAG
>JBKBVY010000040.1:0-18273 GCA_046289335.1 Roseateles sp.
ATCTCATCGAGGTTGCGCTGGGCGCTTGGCTGGTGCAGCGCTGGGTGCACCCGCGGCAGGCCTTGCGCGACCCCAGCCTGCTGCTGCGTTTCATCGCCTTGCCGGGCCTGCTGGCGCCGCTGGTGGGCGGCTGGCTGGGCGCAGGGGTCATCGCGGCCGCCTTCGGCACTCCGTTCGCAACGGTATTCGCGGCCTGGGTGACCGGCGCCGTGACTGGCGCGGTGACCCTGGCGCCGCTGGCCTTGCTGGTGACGACGCTGGGCTGGCGACGACTGATCGACCCAGGACGCGGCGCCGAGTTTGCTCTGGCCCTGACCCTGAGCCTGCTGGCCACGGTGGGCGCGCTGAGCTTCCTGCCTTTTCCGCTGATTTACGTCACGGCCGGTATCGTCCTGGCCTTGTGGATCAGCGGTCAGGCGGCGGCCGTCGTGGCGGCCGCCCTGAGCTCGGTGAGCTTTGCCTATGCGCTGGCCGCCGGCCTGCTGGTGGTGCCGCCGGTGACCGGCTGGCTCGATGAAACCCTGCTCTACCTGCCGCTGGCCCTGGGCCTCGGGGTGCCGCTGCTGCTCAGCGCGGCGCGCGAGGGCGCGGCCGATGCGGCGCGGCGCCTGGTGCAGCGCGAGGTGCGCGCGCGCAACCTCGACCAGCGCACGCCGGCGCCGCTGCTGTCACTCAACGCCCAAGGGGCGGTGGTGGGAGTCAACGACGCCTGGCTGCGCTGGATGCAGCGCGATGCGGATGCGGTGTTGGGCAAGGGGCTGGACGCCCTGATGGATCCGCCGTCGCGCGTCGCCTTCGAGGCCTTGCTCCGCCTCGCCGAGAACGCCGAAGCCCCGCCGTGCCAGCTGACCCTGGCCCGGCGCGACGGCGAGGTGCGCGAGGCGCTGGTCGCCGTCGTGTGGGAGAGCGGGCGTGACGACCCCCAATCCCGCGCCCTGGTGGTGATGCAGGATGTCACTGAAGCAAATCACCTGATGGCGCAGCTGCAGCAGGCGCGCACGCAGGCCGAAGCGGCCAGCGCCGCCAAGAGCATGTTCCTGGCCAACATGAGCCACGAGATCCGCACCCCGATGAATGCGGTGATCGGCGTGGCCCATCTGCTGGACGACACACCATTGAACGAGGACCAGCGCCGGCTGCTGGGCAAGTTGCAGCTTGCCGGACGCTCTCTGCTTAGCGTGATCAACGACGTGCTGGACCTCGCCAAGATCGAGGCCGGCGAGCTGCAGGTTGAGTCGGAGGCCTTCGATCCCCGCCAGCTGCTGCGCGAACTCGACAGCTTATTTGGCGACCAGGCCCGCGCCAAGCAGCTGGCCTGGTCCGTTCAGGGAGCCGAGCAGCTGCCGCCGCAGGTGCTAGGGGACGCGCAGCGCCTGAGCCAGGTGCTGAGCAATCTGCTGAGCAACGCCATCAAGTTCACCGCCACAGGCGCCGTCAGCCTGTGCGCGGAATGCAACGGGGGCGGCGTTCCGGCGCAGCGGCGCCTGCGCTTCACGGTCAGCGACAGCGGCATCGGCATTGCCACCGAGGAGCAGGCAAAGCTGTTTCAGCCTTTCATCCAAGCAGAGGCGTCGACCACCCGCCGTTTCGGGGGCACCGGCCTGGGCCTGTCCATCGTCAAGCACCTGGTCGAGCGCATGGGCGGCGAGGTCCGGCTACACAGCGAGCTCGGCCGTGGCAGCCGGTTTGTCGTCGAGCTGCCTTACCGCGAGGCGCAGGCCAGCGATTCAGCGAATACCGAAACGTCGCGGTTTTCTGTCCTGCTCGTCGAAGACGACCCCATCCAACGCGAGGAGCTGCAGGCGCAGTGCGAGGCCTTTGGCTGGGACGTGGCAGCGGTGTCGGATGCGAAGCGCTTCGTCGAACGGCTGTTGACACTGTCCCGTTCAGACGCGGCGCTGCCCGATGCGCTGCTGGTCGATTGGCAGCTGGGTGATGGCGCGGACGGCCTGAGCGCCCTGGCACATCTGCAGACTCTCCTGCCTGCCGGTCGCCTGCCGGCGGCGCTGCTGGTGACCCAGGATCAACGCGCTGCACTGGGCAGCCAGGGCAAGCCCGGCTTGGTCGACGCGGTGCTGCTTAAACCGGTCGACCCGTCCACCCTGTTCGACGCGGTCAACGAGGCTGTCGTGCGCCGAACGGGAACAGCTGCCCATCTGCTCAACTCGCCGGCACGGCGCCGCTTGGGAGGCGGCCTGCTGCCGGGCGTGCGCCTGCTGGTGATCGACGACAGCGACATCAACCTTGAGGTCGCCCGGCGCATGTTGGAGCGCGAAGGCGCCGAGGTCGTTTGCGAAGTCCGGGCCCAGCCCGGCCTGCAGCGTCTGCAGGCCGGCGAGGCGTTCGACGCCGTGCTGATGGATGTCCAGATGCCGGAGATGGATGGGCTGCAGGCCACCCGCGAGCTGCGCGAGCGACTGCAGCTGCGTGCCCTGCCGGTGATCGCGCTGACAGCCGGCGCGCTGAGCGAGGAGCGACGCAGGGCCGTGGACGCCGGCATGGACGACTTTCTGACCAAGCCGTTGGATCCCGAGGCCTTGGTGCGCACGCTGCGCCGGCACATCGTGGCCCAGCGTGGCGCGCCCTTGCCGGATCACGGTAGGGACGACGACACCCCGCTGTCGTCCGATTGGCCCTTGATCGAGGGCATCGATGGCCAGGGCACCGCGCGACGCCTGGGCGACGACGCGGCACTGTTCCGTCGCTTGCTGGGCAAGCTGCTGGCGACGCACGACGCAGCTTGGGTGAGTAGCGTGGCGGCACTGAGTCCCGACCAGGCGGCAGCGAGCCTGCACAAGCTGCGCGGCTCGGCGGGCCTGCTGGGGGCCCAGGCGGTGCAGGACCTGGCCGCCGAGGGCGAACAGCGCCTGCGACAGGGCGCCTCGCTGAAAGAACTGACGGAGCTTCTGCGCCAGCTGTCCAAGTCGCTGTTGGCTCTGCACGAGTCGGCCTCGCCCTGGCTGACGCAAACCATGGACACGGTTTCCGACGCAGGCACGACGTCCCTGACCGACGGTCCGGAGCGCTACGCAGCGTTGCTGGATCTGCTGCGGCAGCAAGATCTGGCTGCAGGCGATCTCATGAAGCGCTTGCGCCCATGGTTTTGTGAGCAGGGGCTGAGCGCCCAGATGGTCGCGGCGATCGAAATCCATGTCGACGAACTGGAGTTTGACGAGGCCTTGCGCTTGCTTGAGGCCCACAAATTGGCGGCCTGAACCCGACCGACAGCCAATCCACTGACATTGCTGGAGCCCACCTGATGAACCCCTTAGAGAGAAACCATGTCCGCCGCATCGGCCAGCAAGGCCCGGTGCTGCTCTATGCCCATGGCTTTGGTTGTCACCAAGGTATGTGGGCCGGCATCACGCCAGCCTTCGAGGCCAGCTACCAGCAGATCCTGATGGACTACACGGGCAGCGGACCGGCGACTGCGGCGTCGCCTTTCGACAGCCGGCGCTACAGCCGGCTGGACGGCTATGCACAGGATCTGATCGAGGTCTGCGATGCGCTGGGCCTGACCCAGGGGGTCACCCTGGTCGCGCACTCGGTGAGCTGCAGCATCGGCATGCTGGCTCATTTGCAGCGGCCGCAGCTGTTCGAGCGCATGGTGCTGATCGGGCCGTCGCCCTGCTTCCTGAACGATCCACCCGACTACCAGGGCGGCTTCGAGGCGGCCGATCTGGAGAGCTTGCTGCAGCTGATGGATCAGAACTACCTGGGTTGGGCCAGCTACTTGGCCCCGGTGGTGGCCGGTGCCGACGGCGCCGCCGCCGGCAACGAGCTGGAACAAAGCTTCTGCTCGACCGACCCGCAGACCGCGCGGGTGTTCGCCCGCGCCACCTTCTTCGCCGATAACCGCGCCGACCTGCCCAAGGTTCGCTGCCCCAGCTTGATCCTTCAGCATGCACGGGACACGCTTGCGCCCCTGTCGGTGGGCCAGTACCTCCACCGCGAACTGGCCGACAGCCGCTATGAAGTACTGGATGTCGCTGGCCACTGCGCGCACATGAGCCATCCGGATCTGGTCATCGACGCCATGCGGCGTTACCTGGCCGATGGGCCAGCGGCTCGTTAATGGACGCTGAACTGAGCGCCGATCTCGACGGCCTACCCTGCGCCGTTCTGGTCACGAATGGTGAGGGGCAGGTCGTGGCCGCCAACGCCGAACTGCGCGAACAGTTCGGGGCGCTTGCGCACCCGCTCGGACCCGCTCACCTGGACGACGTCTTGCCGCCGGCCTCGCGGATTTTTGTGCAGACCCATGTTTGGCCGCTCCTGCTTCGCCAAGGGCGTGTCGACGAGATCTATCTGAAGCTGCGCAGCCCTAGTGGCGAGCTGCGACCGGTACTGTTGAATGCGAAGTGCTGGCCCGGTGACGCGCCGCCAGCCAGCACGCGCATCCACTGGGTCTTCTTCAAGGCCATCGAACGGCAGCGCTTTGAAACCGAACTGCTGCAAACCCGGCGGCGCCTGGAGAACCTGCTGCTGAGCACGAATGCCGGTACCTGGGAATGGCATGTTCCTTCCGGCGCGCTGCGGGTCAACGAGCGCTGGGCGGAGATGCTGGGGTGGTCGTTCGCCGACACCCGGGCACTCGATCTGGCGCGACGCCGTGAGCAGCTTCACCCCGAGGAGCGCGAGGCCGTCGGGCAGCGGCTCGAAGCGCTGCTGGATGGGCGCCGACCGGAGTACCTCAGCGAACACCGCATGCGGCATCGACAGGGCCACTGGGTCTGGGTACAGGAGCGTGGGCGCGTGGTCAGCCGCCTTTTCGATGGCAGCCCTGAGTGGGTCTTCGGCAGCCTGGTCGACATCTCCGAGGCCATCGCGCAGCGCGACGCGCTGCGGCGCAGCGAGGCCATGCTGAACCGGACCAGTGAACTGGCTGGTGTCGGCGGGTGGGAGCTGGATTTGCGCAGCGAGGCGCTGTATTGGTCGCCGCAGACCTGCCGCATCCATGGTGTGCCGGAGGGCTATCGGCCACGGCTGGAAGAGGCTCTGGATTTCTACCCGGCGGCCGCGCGCGCGAGGCTCGTCGCGGAAGTGGGACGCAGCCAGCAGGACGGCCGCGGCTGGGACCTGGAATTGCCGTTTGTGCGCCGCGACGGCAGCTTGCTGACGGTTCGCGCCCTCGGCGCCGTTGAGCACGAGAACGGCAAGCCTGCGCGCTTGATCGGTGCGTTCCAAGACGTCTCCGAGCAGCACCGACTGATGGCGACCCTGCGCGCGGCCAAGTTGGCAGCCGAAGCGGCCAGCGAAGCCAAGAGCATGTTCCTGGCCAACATGAGCCATGAGATCCGCACGCCGATGAACGCCATCATCGGCATCGGGCAACTGCTGGCCGACACCCCACTCAACCAAGACCAAGGGCAGTTGCTGGGCAAGCTGCAGATGGCTGGACGTTCGCTGCTGAGCCTCATCGACGACGTGCTGGACCTCGCCAAGATCGAGGCGGGGGAAATGGGGGGCGAGCGCGTCGTCTTCAATCCGCGCGAGCTGCTGCAGGAGCTGGACACGGTGTTTGCGTTGCTGGCCAGGCGCAAAGAGCTTCATTGGACACTCCAGATTGCGCCAGAGCTGCCGGACCGGGTGGCCGGCGATGTGACACGGCTGCGCCAGGTGCTCAGCAATCTGCTCAGCAACGCCCTGAAGTTCACGCAGCAAGGCAGCGTGACCCTCAGCGTGGTGCAGGAGGGCGCACAGTGGCGGTTTACGGTCCGCGATACCGGCATCGGCATCGCCGAGGAAGCGCAGGGCCAGCTGTTCCAGCCCTTCGTGCAAGCGGATTCGTCAACCACGCGACGCTTCGGGGGCACTGGCTTGGGGCTTTACATCTCCCGTCGCCTGGTCGACTTGATGGGCGGTCAGCTGACGCTGCGCAGCGCCCTGGGCGAAGGTACCGAGTTCAGCGTGCTGCTTCCCTTCGAAGGCGCCGGACAACCCAAAGCTGAGGCGGACTCAAGGTCAATCACAAGCCCATCGCCCGCGCCCAGCGCGACACAGCGCCTGGCGGGCGTCAGGCTGCTAGTGGTGGACGACAACGAGATCAATCTGGAGGTGCTGAGGCGGTTGCTGGAGCGTGAAGGCGCCGAGGTGGTTTGCGAGTTGGGCGCGGTCCCGGCGCTCGTGCGACTGCAGCACAACGAAGCTTTCGCGGCGGTGCTGATGGACATCCAAATGCCGGAGTTGGACGGCCTGGAGGCGACGCGCCGGATTCGGAAGATTCCCGGCCTTGCACGGTTGCCGGTCCTCGCCTTGACGGCAGGCGCGCTGGCTGACGAGCGACGCAGGGCGCTGGAGGCGGGAATGGATGACTTCCTGACCAAGCCGGTGGAAGTCGCGAAGCTGGTGGAGACCCTGGGCCGCCACGTCGGTGCTCACGCCCACACCGTGGCAGACACAATCCTCCTGGATACGCTGTCGGCATCTCCGGTCAAGCCTGGCCTCGAAGGCTTGAACCTCGCCGCCGCCCTGCCGCGCGTGGGCGACGACCTGACCCTGTTCCGCCGCTTGCTCGCACGCCTGCTGGAAACCTTTGACGGATCCTGGGTGGCCGGACTGTCGGCCTTGGATGGCCCATCGCTGCAGGCAGCACTGCACAAGCTGCGCGGCGCTGCCTCGATGCTCGGGGCCGAGCGGGTTGACCGGTTGGCGACACAGGCCGAGGCCCATCTTCGTCAAGGGCTCCCGCTGGCCGGTCTCAGCGCCCAGCTGGAGGCCCTGGGGGATGCGCTCAGCCAGTTACGACATTCGGCGGAACCGATGTTGGCGCAGGTCCGGTCCCACGTTGAACCGACGGTCGCGGCGGACATGCCGGCTCCAGAGCAGGCGGCGGCGCGCCTTGCCGAACTGCTGCTGCTGTTAAGCCAGCAAGACCTCGGCGCTGCCCATGCGTTTGACGCCTTGCGCCCTTGGCTTTGTGCGCAAGGCCTGGCGTCGGCAGAGCTGGGTCGCCTTCAGCGCCAAATCGCCGACCTCGACTTTGCGCCTGCGCATCAGTTCCTGACTGAATGGCAGGCGTCCCATGCCTCGACGCATCAAGCATGATGCGCCTTGAAAGCGATAACGAACCCGGCCGCCAACCGACATGAATGAATCCAGACCCACGCCAGCCACGCTGCTTCTGGTCGACGACGATCCATCGATCATCCAGGCAGCCAGCCGCCTGCTGAGTGATTTCGGTCGCTGCCGCTTCGCGCGCAGCGCCGCTGACGCTTTGCGTCTGCTGCGCCAAGAGCCGGTCGATTTAGTGCTACTGGACGCAGAAATGCCGGAGATGGGGGGCCTGGAGATGCTCTCGCTGATGCAGAAGGCCAGCGAACTGGCAGCGATTCCGGTGGTCCTGCTCACAAGCCATCGAGACGAGGCGACCGAGGAGGCTGCCTTTGCTGCCGGAGCGGTGGATTTCTTGTCCAAGCCGATCCGCCCCGGCGTGCTGAGAGCCCGGGTCAACACCCAGCTCCGACTGAGCCGCGCCTTGGCCGACGTCCGGCGCCTGTCTCGCACCGACCCGCTGACCGGGCTGGCGAACCGACGCGCGATGCAGGAGCGGCTGGAACGGGAACTGCTGCGCGCCGACCGGCAGAACGCGCCGTTGAGCGTGCTGATGGTCGACGTCGACCACTTCAAGGCTTTCAACGATTTGTACGGCCATGCAGGCGGCGATCACGCGTTGATCAAGATGGCCGACTGCCTTCGAATGGCAGCCAGCCGTGCCAATGACGACTGCGCGCGCTGGGGCGGTGAGGAGTTCTTGGTCCTGCTGCCCGACACCGACGCCGCGGGCGCGATGGCGGTGGCTCAGCACATGCATCGGGCACTGGCCGAGCTTGCCCATCCGCATGAAGCCAGTCCGCTGGGGCAGTTGACCGCGTCGGTGGGCATTGCGACCTTGCAGACACCCAGTGAGGCGCGCGCCGCTGCACTGCGAGCCGCGCCGGCTCAGGATCGGCTTGAGGAGTTGCTGGGGCGAGCTGATGCGGCTCTGTACCGGGCCAAATCAGGGGGCAGGAGCCGGAGCGAAATTGCACCGAGCTGAGGTAGCCCGAGGCACACCGCGCATGTCGATTCGCACTCTCAATGGCAGCGCACAAGAGCACCGCATCCTGAAAGAACCCCACAATAAACCCCACAGGATGCGCGCGCTTCGCTGCCACGCCCTGAGACGGTCTGTGACAAGAAAATCCTTATATATCAGTCAGTTATTGAGTTTTTCGGGACGATCTGGAAGGCGCCAAAAACCTACTCAATGTTCTGCACCTGCTCCCGCATCTGCTCGATGGCCACCTTCATCTCGACCGAGATATTGGTCAGCTCCAGCGCGGCCGACTTGGAGCCCAGCGTGTTGGCTTCGCGGTGCAGTTCCTGGATCAGGAAGTCCAGCCGCTTGCCCAACTCGCCGCCCTTCTTCAGCAGGCGGCTCAGCTCGTCGAGGTGGGCGCGCAGGCGGGCCAGCTCTTCGGCCACGTCGATGCGGATGGCGAACGCGGCGGCCTCGTTCAGCGCGCGCTCCTGCAGCGCCTCCTGCGGCACCGACGAGGCGGCGCCGGTGGCGTTCAAGGCTTCCTGCCAGCGTTCCAGAAAGCGCTGCTGCTGGCGCGCTACGACGGCGGGCAGCAGCGGCTCGGCCTCGTCGGCCAACTGGCGCAGCCGGGCGATGCGTTCCATCAGGATGGCCACCAGCTTCTCGCCCTCGCGCTCGCGGGCCTCGGCCAGGCCGTCCACGCAGGCCTTGGCGGCCTCCAGCGTCGCGGCGTCAAGCTGGGCGGGGGCCGCCGCGCCGCTCTTGCACCAGTTCAAGGCCTCGTGCACGGACAGCGGCTGCGCCTGCGGCAGCCAGGCGCGCACCTTGGCCTCCAGGCTCGCCAGGCGGTTGAGCTGCTCCGGCTGAGGCTGCGGCCAGCCGCCGTCGGCCTCACGCTGGGTGTTGATGCGCAGCTCGATCTTGCCGCGCTTGAAGCGCGCGGCGATCAGTTCGCGCAGTACCGGCTCCAGCCCGCGCAGCTCTTCCGGCATGCGCATGCTGAGGTCCAGAAAACGGCCGTTGACGGAGCGCAGCTCGACGCTGACGGCCGCCTGTGCGATGCCGCTGCCGTCCTCGGCTTTAGGGGGCTGCGCCACGGAATTGGCGTACCCGGTCATGCTGTAGACTGGCATGAAGACTCGCTATACAGACACAAAACGCGATTATGTCCAAGCCGAAGCCGGCGCCCTTGCCCGCAGGCACGGTGGTTGGGGGCTACCAGATCATCAAGCGACTGGCGGCGGGCGGGTTCGGGGTGGTCTACCTGGCCGAAGACCCTGACCACCACCTTGTCGCGTTGAAGGAATACCTGCCGTCGTCGCTGGCCGAACGGTCGCCGGGTGAGCTGACGCCGCGCGTCAAGCCCGAGAAGCAGCCGCTGTACCGGCTGGGCCTGAAGAGCTTCTTCGAGGAAGGCCGGTCGCTGGCGCAGATCTCGCACCCGAGCGTCGTGTCGGTGCTGAACTTCCTGCGCGAGAACGAGACCGTCTACATGGTCATGAACTACCTGCAGGGCGACACGCTGCAGGACTTCATCGTGACCGCGCGCGACATGAAGCGCGACAAGGTGTTCCGCGAGTCCACCATCCGCAGCCTGTTCGACGAGATCCTGCGCGGCCTGCGCATCGTGCACCAGCACAAGATGCTGCACCTGGACATCAAGCCGGCCAACATCTTCATCACCAACGACAACAAGGCCGTGCTGCTGGACTTCGGCGCGGCGCGCGAGGTGCTGAGCAAGGAAGGCAACTTCATCCGCCCGATGTACACGCCGGGCTTTGCCGCGCCCGAGATGTACCGGCGCGACGGCTCGTTGGGCCCCTGGACGGACATCTACGCCATCGGCGCCTGCATCTACGCCTGCATGCAGGGCTATCCGCCCAACGACGCGCCGCAGCGGCTGGAGAAGGACCGCCTCAACCTCAGCCTGTCGCGGCTGCGCAATGTCTATTCGGACAACCTCATCGAGGTGACCGAGTGGTGCATGTCGCTGGACCCGCTGTCGCGCCCGCAGAGCGTGTTCGCGCTGCAGAAGGAACTGGCCCGCGAGACCGAGCGCCGCTACACCAAGCTGTCGTTCAGCGAGCGGCTCAAGCTCCAGTTGGAGAACCTGAAGTCGGGAGCCAAGGCGTGATCGCCGGTCCGGAGCGCCAAACTTGAGATTCGACGTCTTCCAGGTCAGCCGCCGCGGAGGCCGCGAGACCAATGAAGACCGCATGGGCTACTGCTTCACGCGGGAGGCCGGCCTGTTCGCGCTGGCCGACGGCATGGGCGGCCACCCCGAGGGCGAGGTTGCGGCGCAGATCGCGCTGCAGACGCTGGCGGCGCTGTTCCAGCAGGATGCGCGGCCCGTGCTGGACGACCCGCAGCGCTTCCTGCAGGACACCATCGTCATCGCCCACCAGCAGCTGCTGCGCTATGCAGCCACCAAGGGCTTGTCCGACACGCCGCGCACCACGGTGGTCGCCTGCATCCTGCAGGGCAACCAGGCCTGGTGGGCGCATTGCGGCGACTCGCGGCTGTACCTCGTGCGGGCGGGCAAGCTGATCGCGCGCACCCGCGACCATTCCTACTCCGAGCTGCAGGAGGCGCTGGGCCGCGTGGGGCGCGGTGTCGAGGCCTTCAACCGCAACGTGTTGTTCACCTGCCTGGGCAGCCCCGGCAAGCCCATGGTGGACTGCCAGGGGCCCATGGTGCTGGAACCCGGCGACCGGCTGCTGCTGTGCTCCGACGGCCTGTGGGGCAGCGTGGAAGACCACGAGATCGTGCGTCACCTGGCCGACCAGACCATCGCCGAGGTGGTGCCCGAGCTGGTCGAGCAGGCGTTGCGGCGCGGCGGCGCGCGCAGCGACAACGTCACGGTGCTGGCCGTCGAGTGGGAAGGCGAGGGCGACCCCGAGGGCGACACGACGCAGACCCTGGGCAACTCCGGTTTTGCATCCACCATCCAGGGCGCGCTGGATGCCGACCTGGTGGCCGGCATGGACGACGAGGAGATCGAGCGCTCGGTGCGCGAGATCAACGAGGCCATCCGCCGCTCGGGCCGCGCGCGGAGATAACCCACCCCCTTCCGGCTTTGCCGGCCGCGCTGCCAGTGGCCCGGCAGCGCCGGCTCCACGGCAGCTGCTGAGTAAGAATCCTGCTTTCGGCGCGGCAGATGAGTTTGCCGACGCTGCCATTTCACGTAGAGCCTCATGACCAAGACCTTCACCCGCAGCGCCGGCCGCGCCGCCAACCAACTGCGCCCGGTGCGCATCACCCGCGGGTTCACCGTGCATGCCGAGGGCTCGGTGCTGATCGAGTTCGGCGCCACGCGGGTGCTGTGCACGGCCTCGGTCGAGGAGCGCGTGCCGCCGCACAAGCGCGGCTCGGGCGAGGGCTGGGTGACGGCCGAGTACGGCATGCTGCCGCGCGCCACCCACACCCGCGGCGACCGCGAGGCCGCCAAGGGCAAGCAGAGCGGCCGCACGCAGGAGATCCAGCGCCTCATCGGCCGCTCGCTGCGCGCCGTGTTCGACCTCGGCGCCCTGGGTGAACGCACGCTGACGCTGGACTGCGACGTGCTGCAGGCCGACGGCGGCACGCGCACGGCCGCCATCACCGGCGCCTTCGTCGCCGCGCAGGACGCCGTCAACAAGCTGCTGGCCGAGGGCAAGCTGGCGCGCTCGCCCATCAAGGACGCGGTGGCCGCCATCTCGGTGGGCATCGTCGACGGCGTGCCGCTGCTGGACCTGGAGTACGTCGAGGACGCCGCCTGCGACACCGACATGAACGTGGTCATGACCGGCACGGGTGGCTTCGTCGAGCTGCAGGGCACGGCCGAGGGCGTGGTGTTCACGCGCGACGAAATGAATGCGCTGCTGGACCTGGCGGACCAGGGCATCCGTGAGCTGATCGCGGCCCAGCAGGCGGCGCTGGCATCGTGAAGCTGGTTCTTGCGTCCAACAACGCCAAGAAGCTGGTCGAGCTGCAGGCGCTGTTCGAACCGCTGGGCATCGCGCTGGTCACGCAGGGCAGCTTGGGTATTCCAGAGGCCGAGGAGCCTTATCTGACCTTCGCCGAGAACGCGCTGGCCAAGGCGCGGCACGCCGCCCGGCTCAGCGGTCTGCCCGCGCTGGCCGATGACTCCGGGCTGAGCGTCGACGCGCTGGGCGGTGCGCCGGGCGTGCGCTCGGCCCGCTATGCGCTGGATGCCGGCGGCGAGAAGAGCGACGCGGCCAACAACGCGCGCCTGTTGCGCGAGCTGGCCGGCTTGACCGACCGGCGCGCGCGCTTCGTCTGTGCGCTGGTGGCGGTGCGCAGCGCCGACGATCCCGAGCCGCTGATCGCCATGGGCCGCTGGGCTGGCGAGATCCTGACCGCGCCGAGCGGGGCGGGCGGCTTCGGCTACGACCCGCTGATGTTCATTCCGGCGCTGGGCGGCTCGGTCGCCGAGCTCGAGGCCGCGGTCAAGAACCGCCACAGCCACCGTGCGCTGGCGGCCGCGCAGCTCATCGCGCAATTCCGCGAGGTCTGGCAACTTGGCTGAGCTTGCGCACCTGATGCGCCCGGGCACGCTGCAACTGCTGGCGCTGCCTCCGCTGGCCTTGTACGTGCACCTGCCCTGGTGCCTGCGCAAATGCCCGTACTGCGACTTCAACTCGCACGAGGTGAAGGGCGCGGCGCTGGCCAGCGACACGGCCGAGGCCTACCTGGCGGCGCTGCGTGCCGACCTGGAGGCTGCGCTGCCGCTGATCTGGGGGCGGCCGGTGGTCAGCATCTTCATCGGCGGCGGCACGCCCAGCCTGTTCGACCCCGAGCAGATCGCGCAGCTGATCTCGGACCTCCGCGCGCGCCTGCCGCTGGAGCCGGGCTGCGAGATCACGCTGGAGGCCAACCCGGGCACCTTCGAGCGCGAGCGCTTCGCGGGCTTCCGCCAGGCGGGCGTCACGCGGCTGTCGGTGGGCGTGCAGAGCTTCGACGATGCGCAGCTCAGGACGCTGGGCCGCGTGCACAGCGCGACGCAGGCACGCGAGGCGCTGGCCGAGGCCGCGGGCGCGTTCGAGACCTGGAACCTGGACCTGATGTACGCGCTGCCGGGCCAGACGCTCGCCGACCTGGACCGCGAGCTGGACCAGGCGCTGAGCTTCAAGCCGCCGCACCTGTCCATCTACCACCTGACCATCGAGCCCAACACCGTCTTCGCCACGCGCACGCCGGAGCATCTGCCCGACCCAGACCTGGCCAGCGACATGCTGGACCTCATCACCGCCCGCACCGCTGCCGCCGGCTTGTCGCGTTATGAGGTGTCGGCTTATGCGCGCGACGGGCATCGCTGCCTGCACAACCTGAACTACTGGCAGTTCGGCGACTACCTCGGCATCGGCGCGGGCGCGCACAGCAAGCTCAGCTTCCCGCACCGCATCCTGCGCCAGGTGCGCTGGCGCGAACCCGCGGCTTTCATGACGCAGGCCCACAAGGTCAGCAACGAGCACGAGGTGGCCCGCAAGGACTTGCCGTTCGAGTTCATGCTGAACGCGCTGCGGCTCAAGGAGGGCGTCGCGCTGACGCAGTTCCTGGAGCGCACGGGGCTGCCGCCGTCCAGCATCGCCGCTGCGCTGCAGACCGCCCGCGAGCGGGGCCTGCTGCAGCCCGACCCGGCGCGCATCCAGCCCACCGAGCGCGGCTTCGACTTCCTCAGCGATCTGCAGCAGCTGTTCCTGTGACGCCGGCCGGCCGGTCGGCCTGTTGCAGCAGCTGCTGCAGCGCGGCGATCTCCGCATGCAGCCAGTCGCAGAAGGCCCGCACGGCCGCATCCTGCTGCAGCGCGGCCGGATAGACGATCTGGTAGGCGCGCGTCGCATCCAGGTCCACCGCATGCGGCTGCACGCGCACCAGGCGCCCGTCCAGCAGCGCGTCGGCCGCCAGCAGCTCGCGCGCCAGCGCGATGCCCATGCCTTGCTCGCCGGCCTGCAGCAGCACGCCCGCGTCGTTGAAGCTGGCCACGACGACCGGCTCCATCCGCAGGCCCAGCCCGGCAAACCAGGCCTGCCATTCCTCGGCATCGCCCAGCAGCGGCTCGTTGGCCAGGGCCTCGGCCGGGCGGCCCGTCAGCCTGCCGGCCAGCCGGGGCGCCGCCACGGCGATCAGCGGGGACTGGAACAGCGGCTCGGCCACCAGCCCCGGCCAGGGCCCGCGCCCCACGCGCAGGCCGATGTGGAAGCCCTCACGCTCCAGGTCCACCACCTGCTGCGAGGTGTGCAGGTCCAGCGTGATGCAGGGCTGCAGCGCCTGCCAGCGCGGCAGCCGCGGCATCAGCCAGCGCTGCGCGAACGAGGGCAGGGCGCTGACACGCAGCGTCCGGGCCGCCTTGCCGTGGGCCTGGCCGGCCGCCAGCACGCCGGCCTGCAGCTCCGCGAACACCCGGGCCACTGCCCGTTGCAGCGCTTGCCCGGCGGGGTTCAGCACCAGGCGCCGGCCCTGGCGGGTGAACACCTCGAAGCCCAGCGCCGCCTCCAGCCCGCGGATCTGCTGGCTGACCGCGCTGTGCGTCAGGTGCAGGCTCTCGGCGGCAGCGCGCAGGTTCTCGGTCTGCGCTGCGGCGCGGAAGGCGGCCAGGTAGTGCAGCGGAAAGCGGTCCAGCGATGCCATTTGGTAAGCGAAAACGACCAGAAAGTGCAGAAATCAGCGCTTCTGAAGCGATGGCTGGTTGCATAGCATAACCAGCATCACAGGAGCCCTCATGCACAACACATCTCGCTGGATCGCTTTCTCGCTGCCACTGGCCGTGGCTCTCCTCGGGGCCGCCAGCGCCGTCCAGGCCTTCACCGACAGCAATGCCGAGTTGAAGGAGGTGGCCGCTGACCGCCGGGCGCAGACGCTCGCCGCCGCCCAGGTCAGGCCGCCGTTGCGCGCGGTCCGGGTGCCGCCGTCGCCCAAGCAGCTGGACGGCTTCGCGCCCGTGCTGCCCGCGCAAGGCCGCGCGCCGCAGACCACGCTGGCTCAGGCCGAAGCCCGGGCCACCCCGCGCTGATCAGACCCGGTTCAGCGACATGCCGGCCGTGGCGCGCAGCCGCTCCAGCACCTTGCCCGCGATCTGGTTCAAGGGCAGCACCTCGTCGGCGGCGCCGTGGGCGATGGCCTCGCGCGGCATGCCGAAGACAACGCAGCTGGCCTCGTCCTGACAGTAGTTGTAGGCCCCCGCGTCCTTCATGACCTTCATGGCGCGCGCGCCGTCGGCCCCCATGCCGGTCAGCATGATGCCGATGGCGTTGGGCCCGACAACCTTGGCCGCCGACAGGAACAGCGCCTCGACCGAGGGCTTGTGGCGGTTGATGGGCTCACCGTCCTGCACGCGGGCGATGTAGTTGGCGCCGCTGCGCTCCACGGTCAGGTGCAGGCCGCCCGGCGCGATGTAGCCGTGGCCAGGCAGGATGCGCTCGCCGTCCTGCGCCTCCTTGACGCGGATCTTGCACAGCCCGTCCAGCCGCGCCGCATAGCTCTTCGTGAAGCCGGGCGGCATGTGCTGGGTGATGACGACCGCCGGGCTGTCGGCCGGCAGGTTGACCAGCACGTCCTTGGTCGCCTCGGTGCCGCCGGTGGAGGCGCCGATGAAGATGATCTTCTCGGTCGAGGCCTTGCCCAGGCTGGCCATGGTGACGGCCTTGACCGGCGCCGCGGCCGTTGCGCCGGGCACGGACGGCGGCGGCGCGCGGCGGATGTGGGCCTTGGAGGCGATGCGGATCTTGTCGGTGATGTCCTGGGCCAGCAGCCGGATGCCGTCGGCCACGCCGATCTTGGGCTTGGCGACGAAGTCCACCGCGCCCAGCTCCAGCGCCTTGAGCGTGACCTCGGCGCCGCGCTCGGTCAGCGTGGACACCATCACGACGGGCATGGGCCGCAGCCGCATCAGGCGCGACAGGAAGTCCAGCCCGTCCATGCGCGGCATCTCGACGTCCAGCGTGATGACGTCGGGGTTGAGGTTGCGGATCATCTCGCGCGCAACCAACGGGTCGGACGCCGCGCCTATGCACTCCATGTCGGGCTGGCGGTTGATGATTTCGGTCAGGATGGAGCGCACCAGCGCGGAATCGTCCACCACCACGACCTTGGTCTTGGCCATGGAACTCTCCTCAGAACAGGTCGATGGAGCCGCCGCTGCTCGCGACCGGCTGCACCTTCTGGATGGCGGCCTTGTCCTGCTGGACCAAGGCCTCGGTATTCGTGGGCGCCAGGCGCTTGACCATGGCCTTGCCGCTGGCCGGCAGGAAGCAGACCTTGCGCGGATAGACGTCCATCACGTCCTTGGACACGATGGGGATGCGCTCCAGCTTCAGGTAGTCGATGACGAAGTTGGTGTTGCGCTCGCCCACGTTGATCGAATTCATGCCCGAGATGACCGCGCCGCCGCCAAAGATCTTGGCTTCCATGCGGCTCTTGCTGGCGCCGCGCTTCATCATCTCGTTGATCAGCAGTTCCATCGCGAACGAGCCGTAGCGGCCCGAGTCGCCGTTGCCTTCGGGCAGCATGAAGTGGTTCATGCCGCCCACCTTGGCGACGCGATCCCACAGGCAGGCCGCGATGCAGGAGCCCAGCGTCGTCATGACCAGGATGTCCTCCTGGTCGACGAAGTACTCGCCCGGCAGGATCTTGACGGCCGCGTTCTTGAAGTGGGCGTCGTAGAAGAAGAACGACGCCTCGCCCTGCTTGCGCGGCTGGGTCTTGAGCTGGTTGACCTTGGCCACGGCGGCCGGATTGCCGACGCCGAGGGACGTGACGGAAGCCAGGGGAGTGCTCATGGATCAGACCCGTTCGTAAATCGTCTTGCCGCGCAGCTTGAACAGGTCGCGGGATTCGGTGAAGTTCTCGGAATGGCCCACGAACAGCAGGCCACCCGGCCGCATGACCCGATGGATGCGCTCCAGCACCTTGCGCTGCGTGGGGCCGTCGAAATAGATCATCACGTTGCGGCAGAACACCATGTGGAAGGGGTCGCCCAGCTGCCACTGCGTGTCCATCAGGTTCAGCGGCCGGAAGTCCACCCAGCGCTGCAGCTCCGGCTTCACGCGGATCTTGCCGGCATTGGCGCCGGTGCCGCGCATGAAGAAATTCTTCAGCCGCGTCGGGTCCAGCCCGCGCGAGTCCGCGTTGTAGACGCCACGTCGCGCCACCGCCAGCACGTTGGTGTCGATGTCGCTGGCCACCAGCTGCACGGAGGCGCCAGGCCCCAGTGCCTCGCTGCACGTCATCAGGATGGAGTAGGGCTCTTCGCCGGTGGAGGCCGCGCAGCACCAGATGCGCACGGACTTGCCGACGAAGGGCTTCAGATCGTCCTTGAGTGCGTGGAAGTGATGCTCCTCGCGGAAGAACGAGGTCAGGTTGGTCGTCAGGCAGTTGACGAACTCCTGCCACTCCGCGGCGCCGGACGGCCCGGTGCTTGCCTCCAACCACTGCAGATAGCTTGCAAAGCTCTTGTGGCCGGTCTCGCGCAGCCGGCGCGACAACCGGCTGTAGACCATGGCGTGCTTGCCGTCGTGCAGGCTGATGCCGGCGTGCTTGTAGATCAGTTCACGCACGCGATCAAAGTCCGCCTTGCTGAAGCTGAACTCGTGATCGAGGGAGTCGTTGCCGTGGACGAGTTCGGGTGCGGGCATGTCTCGATGTTCGGTGTTGTGGGTGCTCGCAGCTGTTCCAGCGTTGTCGGCCGATTCTGCACCGCAGGGGGCCTTGTACGACCGGGGTCCGATTCAGCATAGTGCAAACACCCCGCAGGAACGTGCCTGTTTCACGACCTGGAAGCGCCAGGGCCGCTGCTAGACTGCCCCGACGCCACAATCCGGCCGTCTCCCGCTTCGCTCCGCCGCCTGCCTTTGGAATCCGCCTTGCCCGCTCCGCCGCCGATCGCAGCCCAGGCACTCGCACTGGACCAGGCCTTGCAGCTGCTGCAGCAGGCCGGTGCGCTGCTTCCGGACGAGGTTCCCTACAGCCTGCCGTGGCTGCAGGCCGTCATCGACGCGCTGTGTGATCTCTCCAGCAAGGACGCGCTGACCGGTCTGGTCAACCGCCGCAGCTTCGAGATGGCGCTGGCGCGCGAGGTGGACCGCGTCGCGCGTGCCGGCGAGGCGGCGCTGCTGCTGATGCTGGACATCGACCACTTCAAGGCCGTCAACGACACGCATGGCCACGGTGCCGGTGACCAGGTCATCCGCGCCGTTGCGGCGGCCGTCGTGCAGACCGTGCGGCCCATGGACCTCGTGGCCCGCGTGGGCGGC
>JBKBVY010000364.1:0-683 GCA_046289335.1 Roseateles sp.
ACGTTGGTGGCCGCCAGCACGCGCACATCCACCCGCACGGGCCGGTCGCTGCCCAGCGGCGTGACCTCGCGGCGCTCCAGCGCAGCCAGCAGCTTGGCCTGTTGCGGCAGCGGCAGGTTGCCGATCTCGTCCAGGAACAGCGTGCCGCCCGCCGCCGCGACGAAGCGCCCCGGCCGCGACTCGCGTGCGTCGGTGAAGCTGCCGCGGCGGTGGCCGACATCGGCCTGCACGGCGCCGGCAGCGCGCAGCGCCGGTTGCAGCTGGCCAGCCTGGCCACGGCGGCGGCGGCCGTGCTGGCGCTGGCGGTCATCAACTTCGTGAACCTGTGGAGCGTGCGCACGCTGCAGCGCCAGCGCGAGATCGGGCTGCGCAAGTCGCTGGGTGCCGGCGGGCCGCAGCTGGCGGCGCCGTTCTTCGTCGAGGCGGCCGTGGCGGCGGGCCTGGCCGGTGGCCTGGGCCTGTTGCTGGCCTGGTGGGCCACGCCCTGGGCCGAGGTGCAGATGCAGCGCCAGTTCCATGCGCCGGTGCTCAGCCCCGCGATGGCGGCGCTGACGGCGCTGCTGTGCGGCGTCATCGCCGCCGTGTTCGCCGCGCTGGCCTTCACGGTGTTGTGGCAGGCCCAGCACGCGGGAGCCCTCCCGCGCGGCTTCGACATCGAGGACCGCGTGGCCGTGGACCTGCCC
>JBKBVY010000365.1:0-682 GCA_046289335.1 Roseateles sp.
ATCTCGGCATAGACCGGAATGGGAACCGGTCGCGCCTGGGCTGTCCGCACCAGCGCCAGACCCCCGCTGCGCGAGCCGGTGAAACCCACCGCCTTGATCCGGGGATCGGCGACCAGCCCCTGGCCGATCTCGCGGCCATCGCCGTGCAGCATCGCAAACACGCCATCGGGAAGACCGCGTTTGGCGACAGCCGCCTGGACGGCGCGGCCGACCAGTTCGGAGACGCCGGGGTGGGCGGAGTGCGCCTTGACGATGACCGGACACCCGGCGGCCAGGGCCGAGGCGGTGTCGCCGCCGGCGACGGAAAAAGCCAACGGGAAGTTCGACGCGCCGAACACGGCGACGGGGCCGAGGGGGACATTGCGCAACCGCAAACTCGGACGCGGCAGCGGCGCGCGGTCCGGCAGGGCGGGATCGATCCGCGCCTCCAGAAAGCCGCCGTCCCGCACGACTTGCGCGAACAGGCGCAGCTGTCCGCAGGTGCGCCCCCGCTCGCCTTCGAGGCGCGCGCGTGGCAGGCCGGTTTCAGCCATGGCGCGGGCGATCAGGGCGTCGCCGATCGCTTCGACCTCCTCGGCGATCGCCTCGAGAAAGACGGCCCGCTCCGCGTAGGGCAGGGCGCGATAGGGCTGAAAGGCGGCCTGGGCCGCGGCGCAAGCCTCTTCCAGGTCAACGAGGCTCG
>JBKBVY010000041.1:0-18126 GCA_046289335.1 Roseateles sp.
GCGGTTCAGCACCACCACCTGGCGCTGCGCCGCCCCCAGCGCCTTGATGTCCTCGTCCTGGATGGCGTTGGACAGCACGATGAGGCCGTCGCAGTCGCGGTCCAGCAGGAAGCGGATGCCGTCGTTGGCCTCGGCGCGCTCGTCCTCGATGCCCTCGCCGAAGGCCACCACCATGTGCAGGCCCTGGCCGCGCAGCACCGTGTCGATGACGCGCAGGATGGGCGTGTAGTAGGTGCCGCGCAGGAAGGGGATGTAGACGCCGATCAGCTTGGACGTGCCCGCGCCCAGCGAGCGCGCGGCCTGCGAGGGGCGGAACTTCAGCTGCGCGATGACCTTGCGCACGCGCTCGGCCGTGGCGGGCGCCACGGAACCGTTGCCGCTGATGACGCGCGACGCGGTGCCCACGCCCACGCCGGCCAGTCGCGCCACATCCTTGATCGTTGCCATGCGCCCCCTAGATTCGCGGCGCGGATTGGATCACAGGGGACTCACAGGGGACAGATGCCCGGCGGGTCGGCAGGCTCGGGCAGCGGCTTCAGGTCGGCCTTGGCTTCGCGGCCGCTGAGGCCGCCGCCCACCGGCCACTGCGGCTTGGTGGCATGCACGCTGAACTGGCAGGGCCCCGACGGCCACGGGAACGACAGCCGGCCCGTGAAGCCGGACCAGGGTTGGCCGTCGGCCGGCGCCACCAGCAGGTCCGCCAGGCCCGCGCCCTCGGTGCCCGGCAGCCAGGCGGCGACGAAGGCGTCGCTCTTGTTGAGCAGGTCGTTCACGTACAGCGGCCGGCCGGAGTACAGCACCGTCACCACCGGCACGCCACGGCCGGCCACCTGCTGCAGCACGGCCAGGTCGGCGGGATAGCGCTTGCTGTGGCGCAGGCTCTCGGTCAGGCGGATGTCGCCCTCGCCCTCGGCATAGGGCGCCTCGCCGATGACGGCCACCACGGCGTCGAAGCGCGACGGGTCGTGCCGGGTGCCGGTCTCGTCGAAGGTGACCTGGGCCTCGCCCAGGCGCTGGCGCAGCGCGGCCAGCAGCGTGGTGCCCTGGGGGAAGTCGGCGTTGGTGGCGTCGCGCGCCTGCCAGCTGACGCTCCAGCCGCCGGCCTGCTTGGCCATGTTGTCGGCCGCCGCGCCCACCACCAGCACGCGGGCGGATGGCTTGAGCGGCAGCAGGCCCGGCCGGTGCTTCAGCAGCACCGCCGACTCGCGCACCGCGCGGCGTGCCAGCTCGGGTGCCTGCAGGGCCTCCACGGCGGCGGGCACGGCAGGTGCAATCGCCATGCTGAACTTCACGCGCAGGATGCGGCGCACTGCGTCGTCCAGACGGGCCATGGGGATGCGGCCCTGCTCCACGGCGCGCACGGTGTTGTCGTAGAAGGCCTTCCAGTGGAAGGGCACCATGACGACGTCGATGCCGGCGTTGATGGCCTCGGGGCAGTCCTCGTTCTTGCAGCCGGGCAGCTGGCCCACGCCGTCCCAGTCGCTGACGATGAGGCCGTCGAAGGCGAGGCGCTCCTTCAGCACGCCGGTCAGCAGCGTCTTGTTGCCGTGCATCTTGCCGTGCTCGACGTAGGCAGCCGTGTCGGTCCAGCTGCTGAACGAGGCCATCACGGTCAGCACGCCGGCGTCCAGCGCACCGAGGTAGCCGGCGCCGTGCACCTGGGCCAGCTCGGCGGGCGTGGCATGGGCCACGCCCTGGTCGATGCCCCGGCGGGTGCCGCCGTCGGCGACGAAGTGCTTGGCCGTGGCCAGCACGCCGCGGCCGTCCTTCAGGCCGTCCTGCAAGCCCTCCACCGCCGCCCGGCCCAGCCGGCGCACCAGCGCCGGGTCGCTGCCGTAGCTCTCGTAGGTGCGGCCCCAGCGCACATCCTGCACGACGGCCAGCGTCGGTGCGAATGTCCAGTGCAGGCCCGAGGCGCGCACGGCGCGGGCGGTGGCGCGGCCGATGTCGCGCACCAGCTCGGCGTTGCGCGTGGCGCCCAGGCCGATGTTGTGCGGGAAGAGGGTGGCGCCGCGCACGTTGTTGTGGCCGTGGACCGCGTCCGTGCCCCAGATCAGCGGTATGCCCGGCGTGGCCTGCTGCGCCGCGGCCTGGAACTGCTCGGACAGCGCGCGCCAGGCGGCCGGCGTGGCCGCGCGGTCGTTGCCGGGCCAGCCGCCGCCGCCGTTGAGCACCGTGCCGATGGCGTACTCGCGCACCTGCTCGGGCGTGATCGCGCGGATCTCGGGCTGCACGATCTGGCCCACCTTCTGGCGCAGGCTCAGCGTCTTGAGCGTGGCCTCCACGCGCGCCTCCAGCGCGGCGTCGCGCTGCGGCTGGCGTGCAGGCCAGGCGTTGACGATGGAATCGGTTCCAGATGCGGAGGCGCCGGCGGAGGTGAGCCACAGCGCGGCGGCCAGGAAGTACGGGGTATGTCTCATCGGTTGTGCTTTCTTCGGGAGCGCGACGGTAGTGGGTGAAGCGAAAAAACGTCAACCCCCGGGGCGTCTCGGTTGACAGCCGATTCGCCGACGAATTAGATTGGCGCCGAGTTTGGAACCGGTTCCAATCGACCGCGATCCAGGCCGGCGAACAAGACGAACCAGACCCAGGAGACAAGCCCATGAACCGCTCCCTCCCGCGCGCCGCCGGGCGTGCCATGACATTGCCTGCGACCGCATCCCGCCATCCGCTGAAGCCTGTGGCCGCCGCGGTGCTGCTGTGCGCGCCGCTGCTGGCCGCCGCCCAGGCCGCGGAGCAGAAGCTGGACACCGTCACGGTGACCGGCTTCCGCGCCAGCCTGGAGTCCTCCATCAGCACCAAGCGCAATGCCGATGCCATCGTCGAGGCCATCTCGGCCGAGGACATCGGCAAGCTGCCCGACGTGTCCATCGCCGACGCCATCTCCCGGCTGCCGGGCCTGACCGCCCAGCGCGTGGCCGGGCGCGCCTCGGTCATCAGCATCCGCGGCATGGCGCCGCGCTACGGCGTGACGCTGCTGAACGGCCGCGAGATCGTCTCCACCGGCGACAACCGTTCGGTGGAGTACGACCAGTTCCCCAGCGAGCTGATCAACGCGGCCACGGTCTACAAGACGCCGGACGCCAGCCTTGCGGCGCAAGGCCTGTCCGGCACGGTCAACATGAAGACGCTGCGGCCGCTGGACTTCGGCCGCACGCAGGCGGTCGTCGGCGCGCGCGTGGAGCGCAATTCCAACGGCTCGCTGAACCCGGAGATCTCGGGCAACGGCAACCGGCTCAGCGCGTCCTACGTGACGCAGTCGGCCGACCGCACCTGGGGCGCGGCCGTGGGCTTCGCGCACCTGGACTCGCCCAACCAGGAGAAGCACTACAAGAGCTGGTGGTGGGCCAACACCGCCGTCTGGGGCTCGCCGCTGCCGGGCACGCCGGCCGACTCGGTCGCGCTGCAGGGCTTCGAGCTGGGCGCCGCGTCGTCGCGCCAGAAGCGCGACGGGCTGATGGCGGTGCTGGAGTACAAGCCCGGCAACGGCTGGCACTCGACGCTGGATCTCTACTACTCGCGCTTCGACCAGACCGAGGCGCGCCGCACGCTGATGGCCGACATGTCGGTCTGGGCAGGTACCAGCTGGACCGGCGCGCAGACCACGATGGTCAACGGCGACAAGCTGGTCACCAGCGGCACGGTCAACAACGTCAACCCGGTCGCGCTGACCACCTTCAACAAGCGCCAGGACGACATCCGCGCCATCGGCTGGAACAACGCGCTGAAGCTGGCCGACTGGACGCTGGCGGCCGACCTGAGCTGGTCCAAGGCCAAGCGCGACGAGCAGAACGCCGAGCTGGCCGCCGGCGCGCCTACGCGGGTCAGTCTGGGGCCGGTCAGCATCGCCACCGGCGACGGGCTTTCGACCTTCAAACCGACCTTCGACTACGGCGACGGCAGCAAGGTCGTGCTGACCGACCCGCCCGGCTGGGGCCGCGACGGCCGCAGCCAGTTCCCCAAGGTGGGCGACGAGATCAAGGCGCTCAAGCTGTCCGCAGGCCGCAGCCTCGACGGCTTCTTCAACAGCATCGAGGCCGGCCTGGACTACTCGGAGCGCGACAAGCGCATGAACCGCACCGAGGTCTACTACAACCTGAAGAACGGCCGCGCGCCGGTCGCCATCCCGTCGTCCCTGCTGCGCACGCCGACGGATCTGAGCTTCGCCGGCAGCAACATCCGCATGGTGAACTTCGACCTGCCCAGTGTGCTCGGCCTGTATGACGCCGTGACCGCGGCCGCCAACGAGGCGCCGGGCCGCATCTGGTCGGTGCACGAGAAGGTCACGGCGGCGCATGCCAAGCTGGGCTTCGACGTCGAATGGGGCCTGCCGGTGCGCGGCAGCCTGGGCCTGCGCGTGGTGCATGCCAAGCAGTGGAGCAACGGCCTGCTGTGGAACAGCGCCAGCAGCCGCAGCGAGCCCAGCACCGGCGGCACCCGCTATACCGACGTGCTGCCCAGCCTCAACGTCGCGGCCGACCTGACGGAGCGCACCGTGCTGCGCTTCGGTCTGGCCAAGGTGCTGGCGCGGCCCAACATGGAGGACATGCGCGCGGGCTTCTCCAACATCAACGTCGGCCAGCAGGACCGCAAGTGGTCGGCCAACGGCGGCAACCCTCGCCTGGAGCCCTGGCGCGCGGATGCGGTGGACCTGTCCGTGGAGCACTACTTCAGCAAGCGCAGCTATGTGGCGGCCGCGGCCTTCCACAAGCACATCAAGAACTTCGTCTACGGCCAGGCCATCCCCTTCGACTTCACCGGCTTCCCCAACCCCACGGCCTACGTGCCCATCAGCAACATCGGCACGCTCAACACCCAGGCCAACGGCCAGGGCGGCATGGTGGCCGGCACCGAGCTGAGCGGCTCGCTGGACGGCGGCCTGGTCAGCCCGGCGCTGGACGGCATCGGCGTGAGCTTCAGCTACTCCAACACGCGCAGCTCGCTGCATGAGGAGAACAACGTCAGCAAGCCGCTGGACGGGCTGTCCGGCGTGGCGACCAACTTCACGCTCTACTACGAGCGCCACGGCGTTTCCGCCCGCATCGGCAGCCGTCACCGCTCGCCCTTCGTGACCACCGTGCGCGGCACCTTCGGTGAGAACGTGCCCAGCATGATCTCGGGCGAGACGCTGATCGATGCGCAGATCGGCTATGCCTTCGAGACCGGTCGCTTCAAGGGCTTGTCGCTGACGCTGCAGGTCAACAACCTGCGCGACCGGCCCTACCGCACGCGGGTGGGCATCTCTTCCGGCGCCAGCGACCCGAACGCCACGCTGCCCGAGCGCTACACGTCCTATGGACGGCAGCTGCTGCTGGGCGGCACCTATAAATTCTGAACCTGACCCCATTTTCAAGATGAGCCATCACGACGCCCCGACCCGCAACGACTTCCCCGCCGACTTCCGTTGGGGCGTGTCCACCTCCTCGTTCCAGATCGAAGGCGCCGGCCGGGAGGACGGCAAGGGCGAGTCCATCTGGGACCGCTTCTGCCAGCAGCCCGGCCGCATCCGCGACGGTTCCAACGGCCTGGTCGCCTGCGACCACTACCACCGCTGGCCCGAGGACCTGGACCTGGCCAGGCAGCTGGGCGTCAACGCCTACCGTTTCTCCATCGCCTGGCCGCGCATCGTCCCCACCGGCCGCGGCGCCGTGAACGAGGCCGGTCTGGCCTTCTACGATCGGCTGGTGGACGGCATGCTGGAACGCGGCCTGGACCCCTGGTGCACGCTCTACCACTGGGACCTGCCGCAAGCGCTGCAGGAGCAGGGCGGCTGGCCCTCGCGCGACACGGTGGCCGCCTTTGTCGACTACGCCGACGTCGTGACCCGGCGCCTGGGCGACCGCGTCAAGCACTGGATCACCCACAACGAGCCCTGGTGCTCCTGCATGATGGGCTACTGGGAAAACATCCATGCGCCTGGCGGCACCAGCCTGGCCGACGCGCTGCAGGCCAGCCACCATGTGCTGCTGTCGCACGGGCTGGCGATTCCCGTCATCCGCCGCAACTGCCCGGGTGCCGACATCGGCATCACGCTGAGCCTGCATCCCATCACCGCCGCCTCCGACAGCGCGGAAGACCGCGCCGCGCTCCAGCGCCACGACGGCCTGCGCAACCGCTGGTTCCTGGACCCGCTGTTCGGCCGCGGCTATCCGGCCGACACGCTGGCGCTGGTGGGCGACGCCGCCCCCACCGTGCTGCCGGGCGACCTCTTGGCCATCGCCACGCCCACCGACTTCCTCGGCGTGAACTACTACTTCCCCGAGATGGTGAAGGACGACCCGGCCGGCGGCCCGATGCGCGCCCGCCTCGTCGAGAAGGCCGGCGTGGAGCGCACCGGCTTCGGCTGGGAGATCTCGCCGCAGGGCCTGGTGGACCTGCTGACCCGCGTGCAGCGCGACTACGCGCCCGCCGTCATCCAGCTCACCGAGAACGGCTCCACCTTCGAGGACGTGCTGACGCCCGACGGCCGGGTGCACGACGCGCAGCGCCTGTCCTATCTGCAGCGCCATTTGGCGGCGCTGAAGCAGGCGGTGGACGCCGGCATCCCGGTCAAGGGCTACTTCGCCTGGAGCCTGTTGGACAACTTCGAATGGGCCGAGGGCTATTTGCGCCGCTTCGGCCTGGCCTATGTGGACTACCCCACCCAACGCCGCATCCTGAAGGACAGCGGCCTCTGGTACGGCCAATTTCTGAACGAATGATTAACGACGAAGCCCCCGATCTGGGGCGGGTACACCTGGTTTCTAAATAAAAGATTACAGGGTCCACCCTCAGACGGCCGTGTGCCGTCCCGGGTGACACTGCGGCCCGACATCCACAAGATCCGGAGACAAGATGAAGCACCGCCACGCCCTGGCCGTCCTGGCGCTCGCCGCCGCCGCGCTGCCCGCCCAGGCCCAGCTGAAGGCCGAGGTCATCCATTGGTGGACTTCCGGCGGCGAGGCCGCGGCCGTCAAGACGCTGGCCGAGGCCTACAAGGCCCAGGGCGGCCAGTGGGTGGACACGGCCGTCGCCTTGGGCGAGCAGGCCAGGTCGGTGGCCATCAACCGCATCGCCGGCGGCAACCCGCCCACGGCGGCGCAGTTCAACACCACGCAGCAGTTCCGCGACATCGTCGAGCAGGGCTATCTGAACAACGTCGACGCCATCGCCAAGCGCGACGGCTGGGACAAGTTCCTGCCCGAGACCGTGCTGCAGGCCATCCGCGTGAACGGCCACTACTACGCCGCGCCGGTCAACATCCACAACATGTCGTGGTTCTGGTTCAGCAAGGCCGCCTTCAAGAAGGCCGGCATTGCCGCCGAGCCCAAGAGCTTCGACGAACTCTTTGCCGCGCTGGACAAGCTCAAGGCGGCCGGTCTGGTGCCGCTGGCCCATGGCGGCCAGCCCTGGCAGGAGGGCATCGTCTTCACGACGGTGCTGGCCCATCACGGCGGCCGCGAGCTCTACCTGAAGGTGTTCCGCGACCGCGACCCCAAGGCCATCATGGGCGAGGAGTTCAAGCGAGTGCTGCTGACCTTCAAGCGCCTGCAGGGCTACACCGACAAGGGCTCGCCGGGCCGCAACTGGAACGACGCCACCGCCATGCTGATCAGCGGCCGCGCGGGCGTGCAGATCATGGGCGACTGGGCCAAGGGCGAATTTGCCCAGGCCAGGCAGGAGGCCGGCAAGGACTACGGCTGCACGCCGGGCTTCGGGCCCAACGCGCCCTACATCATCCAGGGCGACGTGATGGTCTTCCCCAAGACCGACAAGCCCGACCAGATCAAGGCCCAGCAGCTGCTGGCCAGCGTCATCACCCAGCCCGCCACGCAGGTGGCCTTCAGCATGAAGAAGGGCTCCATCCCCATCCGCACCGACGTGGATGCCAGCAAGCTGGACCTCTGCGGGCAACTGGGCGTGGCAGCGCTGAAGGACAAGTCGCGCCAGCTCGGCAACGGCGAGATCTTCATCACGCCCGACCAGAACGGTGCGCTGCAGGACGTCATCACCGCCTACTGGAACCGCAACATCCCGGTCGAGAAGGTCCAGAAGGACATCGTCGCAGCGCTGAGGAACTGAGGGCATGAAGCGCCGTTCCCTTGCCGCCTGGGGGGCGCTGCTGCCCCTGGCGCTGATCGTCCTCGTCGGCTATGTGGGCACCGTGCTGTGGACGGTGCGCACCTCGCTGTCCAGCTCGCGCACCTTCCCGCGCGACGACTTCGTGGGCCTGCAGCAGTTCGAGCGCCTGATGGAGAGCGAGCGCTGGCTGCACGCCATCCACAACCTCGCCATCTACGGCGTACTGTTCATCACCGCGGCCATGGTGATCGGCTTCCTGCTGGCCGTCTTCATCGACCAGAAGGTGCGTGGCGAGGGCCTCCTGCGCACGGCCTTCCTGTATCCCTACGCGATGTCCTTCGTCGCCACGGGCCTGGTCTGGCAGTGGGTGCTCAACCCCGAGAGCGGCCTGCAGAACGCGGTGCAGCAGCTGGGCTGGAGCGACTTCACGTTCGACTGGATCGTGGACCAGGACATGGTCATCTACACCGTCGTCATCGCCGGCACCTGGCAGGGGGCGGGGCTGGTGATGGCGCTGATGCTGGCCGGCCTGCGCGGCATCGATGAAGAAATCTGGAAGGCCGCACGGCTGGACGGCATCCCCACCTGGCGGGTGTACCTGTCCATCGTGCTGCCCATGATGGCGCCGACGCTGGCCACCGTCTTCACGCTGCTGGCCGTGAGCGTCGTCAAGGTGTTCGACACCGTGGTGGCCATGACCCAGGGCGGCCCCGGCATCGCCAGCGACGTGCCGGCCAAGTTCATCATGGACCACCTGTTCAGCCGCGCCAACCTGGGGCTGGCCTCGGCCGGTGCCGTGATGCTGCTGCTGACCGTGCTGGCCCTCGTCGCGCCGCTGGCCTATGTGCGCAGCCGGCAGAAGGCGCAGGGAGGCCATTGATGAGCAAGCGCAAAGCCAGCGCGCTGTGGGCGCGCATCGGCATCTACGCCTTCCTGGCCGCGGCGGCGGTGTTCTTCCTGCTGCCGCTGTACGTGATGCTGACCACCTCGTTCAAGAGCATGGACGAGATCCGGCTGGGCCAGATCTTCGCGCTGCCGTCGGCCCCGACCCTCGACGCCTGGCGCGCCGCCTGGAGCGAGGCCTGCACCGGCGTCAGCTGCGACGGCGTGCGCGGCGGGTTCTGGAACTCGGTGGCCATCGCCGTGCCCTCGGTCATCCTGCCCATCCTGCTGGGCGCCGTGAACGGCTATGCGCTGTCCTGGTGGAAGCCGCGTGGCGGTGAATGGCTGTTCGGCATCCTGATGCTGGGCGCCTTCATCCCGATCCAGGTGATGATCTATCCGCTCGTCAAGCTGGAGGCCGCCATCGGCATCTACAGCAGCCTGCCCGGCATCGTGCTGGTGCACATCGTCTTCGCGATGCCCATCATGACGCTGCTGTTCCGCAACTACTACGCCAGCCTGCCGGCCGAGCTGTTCAAGGCCGCGCGGGTGGACGGCGGCGGCTTCTGGCGCATCTTCGTGCAGCTGGTGCTGCCCATGTCCACGCCCATGCTGATCGTCGCGGCCATCATGCAGATCACCGGCGTGTGGAACGACTACATCCTGGGCCTGACCTTCGCCGGCCGCGAGCACCAGCCCATGACGGTGCAGCTCAACAACGTCATCAACACGACGACCGGCGAGCGGCTCTACAACCTCAACATGGCGGCCACCATCCTCACGTCGGCGGTGCCCCTGTTGGTCTATCTGATTTCCGGCCGCTGGTTCGTGCGCGGCATCGCAGCGGGAGCGGTCAAGTGAGCGGCGTCAACATCCAGTCCCTGAGCATCAAGTTCGGCGCCAACGAAGTCATCAAGGGCCTGGACCTGCAGGTCCAGGAGGGCGAGTTCCTCGTGCTGCTGGGCCCGTCGGGCTGCGGCAAGTCCACGCTGCTGCACAGCATCGCCGGGCTCATCGACGTGAGCGGCGGCAGCATCCACATCGGCGGCCGGGACATGACCCATGCCGAGCCCTCCGAGCGCGGCATCGGCATGGTGTTCCAGAGCTATGCGCTGTATCCGACGATGACGGTCGAGAAGAACATGAGCTTCGGCCTGCGCGTGGCCGGCACGCCCAAGGCGGAAATCCAGCGCCGCGTGGCCAAGGCCGCCGACATGCTGCAGCTCAACGCGCTGCTGGACCGCAAGCCCGCCCAGCTCTCCGGCGGCCAGCGCCAGCGCGTGGCCATCGGCCGGGCGCTGGTGCGCGAGGCTGGCGTGTTCCTGTTCGACGAGCCGCTGTCCAACCTCGACGCCAAGCTGCGCGCCGAGCTGCGCCGCGAGCTCAAGCTGCTGCACCAGACGCTGGGCAACACCATGGTCTACGTGACCCACGACCAGGTCGAGGCCATGACGCTGGCCTCGCGCATCGTCGTCATGAAGAGCGGTGTCATCCAGCAGATCGGCACGCCGGCCGAGGTCTACGAGCGGCCGGCCAACCTGTTCGTTGCCGGCTTCCTCGGCGCGCCGGCCATCAACCTGGTGCCGGCCACCGTGGGCGCCGACGGCCAGTCGCTGCAAGGCGCGCTGGCGTTGCGCCTGGCCGCCGGCCGCGTGCAGCCGGGCCAGCGCCTGGTGCTGGGCATACGCCCCGAGCATGTGCGCCTGCAGGAGGACGGCCGCTGGCGCGCCAGCGTGCAGCTGGTCGAGCCCATGGGCAACCACCAGGTCGTCTGGATGACGCTGGGCGAGCAGGGCTTCTCGGTGCTGGTGCACGACGGCCGCCGCATCGCCGCCGGCGAACAACTCGCCTTTGACATCGACGAAACCCAGCTGGGCGTCTTCGACGCCGCCACCGAACTGCGACTGGACTGAGCCATGAAACCACTGCTGTGGGCCCTGACGGCCCTGTTCGCCGGCCTTGCTAACGCAACGCCTGTGCGGGCTTTCCTGACCACTGCCGACCAGCAGCAGCTGCTCGCGCCGACCGCGGTCAGCGAACCGGCGAAGACCGAGGCCGTCATCCGCATCGACCCGCGCCGCCAGCACCAGCGCATGGCCGGCTTCGGCGCGGCCATCACCGAGGCCTCGGCCTGGCTGATGCGCAACGGCATGAGCCCGGCGCAGCGCGACGCGCTGATGCGGGAGCTGTTCACGCGCGAAGGCCAGGGCCTGGGCTTCGACCTGACGCGGCTGACCATCGGCGCGTCCGACTTCTCGCGCCGCCACTACAGCCTGAACGACATGCCGCCGGGGCAGACCGATCCCGAGCTCAGGCACTTCTCGCTGGACCCGGAGCGGGCCGACGTGATTCCCGCCGTGAAGCAGGCGCTGGCGCTGAACCCGCAGCTGCAGGTCATGGCCTCGCCGTGGAGCGCGCCGGGTTGGATGAAGACCACCGACAGCCTGGTGCAGGGCCAGCTCAAGCCCGAGCACTACGGCGCGTTTGCCCGCTACCTGGTGCGCTACGTCGAGGAGATGCGCGCCGAGGGCGTGCCCGTCTTCGCGCTGACGCTGCAGAACGAGCCGCACTTCGAACCCGGCGACTACCCCGGCATGCGCCTGACGCCGCGCGCCCGCGCCGCCATCGTCGGTCAGCACCTGGGCCCGCTGCTGAAGGCCCGCGGCATGGCCACGCAGATCCTGGAGTGGGACCACAACTGGGACGAGCCCTGGAGCCCGCTGTCCATGCTGTCCGACGCGACGGCCAAGCCATACGTGTCCGGCGTGGCCTGGCACTGCTATGCGGGCGACGTGTCGGCGCAGTCGCAGGTGGCGCAGCACCATCCCGAGCTGGACGTCTGGTTCACCGAATGCTCCGGCGGCGAGTGGAAGCCGCAATGGGCCGAGACGCTGCCCTGGATCATGCGCCACCTCGTCATCGGCAGCGTGCGCCATGGCGCCCGCGGCGTGCTGATGTGGAACCTGGCGCTGGACCCGCAGCACGGTCCGCACCTCGGCGGCTGCAAGGACTGCCGCGGCGTCGTCACCATCGACCCCAAGACGGGGCAGGTCACTCGCAACATCGAGTACTACGCCTTCGGTCATGCCAGCCGCTTCGTGCGGCGCGATGCGCGGCGGGTGGACTCCACCGGCGGCGCCCCGGACCTCGACCACGTCGCCTTCACCAACCCGGACGGCAGCACCGTGCTCATCGTCAGCAACGCCGGCAAGCAGGCGCGACGCTTCACGGTGCAGGCGCCGGGCCGGCGCTTCGGCTACGAGCTGCCACCCAGCAGCGTGGTGACGCTGACCTGGTGAGCCGGCGGCGGCGCGGCGTCGGCCGGCCGCGACAGCGCGGCGCGTGTCGCGCATGGCGATCACCCCGCCGCGTCGGCTGTCGCTAGCATCGTGGCATGACCCCGCTGCTGCTGCTCAGCTCATGCTTCATTGCGCTGCTGGGCATCGCCATGCTGGGGCTGGCGCGCATGGAGCCCGGCCACCGGCACATCCGTGACTGGGGCTGGTCGCAGATCACGCTGGCGCTGATGCTGACACTGGGCGTCGCGCTGCTGCCCACCGACGTGCAGTCGCTGCACTACAAGGCGCAGGCCGGCGCCGCCACGCTGTTCATGGTGATGACCATGGCGCTGGAGCTGGCCGGCGCGGCGCACTACAGCGGCCGGTCCTGGGCCTGGCAGCGCTTCGCGCCGCTGTTCGCCCTACTGCTGGCCGTCGTCATGGGCACGGCCCTGGTCAACCAGCCCGCGGCGATCTGGCTGGCCTCCATCGCGCTGGCCTGCAGCGCCTGGCTGGCGGCATGGTGGATGTGGCAGGCCGGCGGCGGCGCGGAGCGCTATGTGGCGGCGGCCTTCACGGTGTCCGGCGTGCTGCACTTCATCAGCCCGCTGGAAGACCCGCTGGCCCATTCGACCTTCGCCCACATGGCCGGCACCTGCGTGCAAGGCCTGCTGGCCATGTCGCAGATCGCGGCCTCGGTGCAGCGCGCCAAGCGCGAGGCCACGCGCATGGGCGAGCGGCTGCGCCAGCTCTACGAGCAGTCCATGCAAGGCCTGGTGGTGCTGCGCGACGGCCACGTCGTCTACGCCAACCCGGCCGCGCTGGCCATGTTCGGCTACATGAGCCTGGACGAGGTGGGCGACATCGCCGCGCACCTGGGGGCCGATGGCGCCGACGACATGCGGGCCCGCTACGCCCGGCTCATCGAGCAGCGCGGCGGCCAGATCCCCTGGGAGGGCACGCGCTACCGCCGCGACGGCAGCGCGCTCTACCTGCGCGGCAGCTCCAGCTACATCGAATGGGAGGGCCGGCCGGCGCTGCTGGTGCTGATGCTGGACGACACGGAGCGCCAGCGCGCCACCGAGGCCTTGCGCCGCCAGGCCTTGCACGACGAGCTGACCGACCTGCCCAACCGCCATGCCGCGCTGGAACGCCTGGGCAAGCTGACGCGGCCCGGCCGCCCGGGCTTTGCGCTCTTGTCGGCCGACGTGGACCGCTTCCAGCTCGTCAACGAGAGCCTGGGCCACGAGACCGGCGATGCGCTGCTGCAGGCCATCGCGGCGCGGCTGCGTGCGCAGCTGCCGGCCGGCGCCCTGCTGGCCCGGCTGGGCGAAGACCAGTTCCTGCTGCTGCTGCCCGGCATCGAGGACGACGCCGCCGCGCAGCTGGCCGGCCAGCGCCTGCTGGCGCAGATGGGAGCGCCCTTCGCCGTGGGGCATCGCGCGCTGTACGTGCACCTGTCGGTGGGCGTGGCGCGCTTTCCGGCACATGGCGCCAACGGCCCGGCGCTGCTGCGTGCGGCCGACATCGCCATGCACCAGGCCAAGCTGCAGGCCGGTGCGGCGGTGGTGGCCTTCCAGCCCGGCATGGCCGCCGGGGCCAGTGGCCTGCTGGAGATCGAGCAGGCGCTGGCGGCGGCCATCGAGCAGCAGGAGTTCCAGCTCGACTACCAGCCCAAGTACGCCGCCGGCACGCGCCGCCTGGCCGGCTTCGAGGCGCTGGTGCGCTGGCAGCGCCCCGGCCAGGGCCGGGTCAGCCCGGCCGACTTCATCCCCGCGGCCGAACGCACCGGCCAGATCGTCGCTTTGGGCAGCCTCATCCTGCGCCAGGCCGTGCAGCAGCTGCGCACCTGGCAGCTGGAGGGGCTGACCGTGCTGCCGGTGGCCGTCAACGTGTCGCCGCTGCAGTTCGAGGATCCCGGCTTTGCCGACTGGCTGGTCGCGCTGGTGCGGGCCCATGGGCTGGCGCCGCAGCTGCTGGACGTGGAGATCACCGAGACCGCCGCCATGACCCACATGGAGCGCGTGCTGCCGCAGCTGCAGCGGCTGCGCGAGGCCGGCATGGGCGTGGCCTTCGACGACTTCGGCACCGGCCAGAGCTCCCTCACCCTGCTGCGCCGCCTGCCCATCACCACGCTGAAGCTGGACCGCAGCATGGTGGACCCGCTGCCCGAGCCCTCGGCCGGCGCCGTCGTGCGCGCCGCCTGCGTGGTGGCCGAGGCGCTGGGGCTGACCATCGTGGCCGAGGGCGTCGAGACCGAGGCCCAGGCCGCCGAGGTGGAGCGGCTGGGCTGCACCCACCTGCAGGGCTGGCTGCTGGGCCGGCCGCTGCGCGTCGAGGCCGCGGGCGCGCTGCTCAGCGCGCCTTCATCGGGCCATTAGTTCGCCCATGCGGATGGCGCCCCCGGGCTGCCAGGCCGGGTTGAACTGCAGGTCGCTCGGCTCGAACAGCATCACCACCGTGGAGCCCAGCAGGAAGCGACCCATCTCGTCACCCTGCTTCAGGCTGACCTGGCCGGGGGCGTAGTTCCACTCCCGCACGGGCCCCTTGCGGGCGATGCCGCCGTGCCAGACGGTCGCCATGCTGCCCACGATGGTCGCGCCCACCAGCACCAGCACCCAGGTGCCTAAAGCATCGTTCTCGAACACGCACACCACGCGCTCGTTGCGCGCGAACAGCCCCGGCACGCCGCGCGCCGTCGTCGGGTTCACCGAGAACAGCGCGCCCGGCACATGCACCATGCGCAGCAGCCGGCCGTCGGCCGGCATGTGGATGCGGTGGTAGTCGCGCGGGCTCAGGTAGAGGTTGGCGAACAGGCCGTCGCGAAAGCGCGCGGCCAGCTGCGCATCGCCACCCACCAGCGCCGTCGTCGAGAAGCGCTGACCCTTGGCCTGGAAGACCTGGTCGCCGTCGATGCGGCCCACCTGGCTGATGGCGCCGTCCACCGGGCAGATCAGCGGCGCGTCGGCCAGCGGCCGCGCGCCGGGCTTGAGCGCGCGGGTGAAGAAGTCGTTGAAGGTCGCGTAGGCGCTGATGTTGGGTTCGGCCGCCTCGGCCATGTTCACGCCGTAGCGCGCGACGAAGCGCCGGATGGTGGCCGTCGTCATGGCGCCGCGCGGCTTGCTCGCATAGCGGCCGGCCAGGCGCGTCAGGGCGCCCTTGGGCATCAGGTATTGGGGCAGGACTTTGAGGCGGGACATAGGGCGGGCAGTGTACGAGTCGACAATTCGCACCCATGGCCCTGCTGCACAGCTCCTTCTACCGTTTTACCCCGATGGCCGACCCGACCGGCTTTGCCGACTGGCTGCGCGCGCGCGGCGCGGCGCTGCAGCTCGGCGGCGTCGTGCTGGTGGCCGAAGAGGGCCTGAGCGCCGCCATCGCCGGCGAGGCCGCCGACGTGCAGGCGCTGGAGGCCGAGCTGCAGGCCCTGCCCGGACTGGCCGGCCTGCACTGCAAGCACAACGTCTGCGAGCGCCGGCCGTTCAGCCGCTTCAAGGTCAGCGTCAAGCGCGAGATCGTCGCCTTCGGC
Organism: Roseateles sp.; assembly: GCA_046289335.1. Lineage (GTDB taxonomy): Bacteria > Pseudomonadota > Gammaproteobacteria > Burkholderiales > Burkholderiaceae_C > Pelomonas. Next base: position 15,751 of record JBKBVY010000041.1, read on the forward strand.
GTGCCCGGGGTGCGTGGCGACGCGACCGACACCCACGTCAGCCCGCAGCGCTGGCGCGAGCTGCTGGACGACCCCGACACCGTCGTGCTGGACAACCGCAACAGCTTCGAGTTCAAGCTGGGGCGCTTCCGCGGCGCCGTCGATCCGGGCGTGGCCCATTTCCGCGACTTCCCGGCCTACGTCGAGGCGCACCGCGAAGAATGGCAGGGCAAGACCGTCGCGATGTACTGCACCGGCGGCATCCGCTGCGAGAAGACGGCCGCCTGGATGCAGGCCCAGGGCCTGAAGGTGGCGCAGCTGGACGGCGGCATCCTGGGCTTCTTCGACGCCTTCCCCGACGCGGCGCGGGACTGGGAGGGCCAGTGCTATGTGTTCGACAAACGCATCGCCATCGACGCCCGGGCCCGCGAGACCGGCACCAAGGCCGAGCAGGTGTTCACCGACCCGGCGGATGCATGGCGGCTGGCGCGGGCCAGAAGGTTGGACCCTGAAACCTGATGTCTTCCGCCAGGCCCGACAATCTGCGCCTCGTTTCGAGCCCTTGCCCATGTCCCACCTGATCGTCCACGGCGGCACGCCCCTCTCCGGCCGCATCATTCCCTCGGCCAACAAGAACGCCGTCCTGCCCATCCTCTGCGCCACGCTGCTGACCAAGCAGCCGGTGCGCCTGCGTGGCGTGCCCGAGATCACCGACGTGAAGAAGATCGTCGAGGTCTTCCGCAAGCTGGGCTCCAAGGTGGAGCTGGACTTCAAGACCGGCATCCTGGACGTGCACCACCAGGACACGCATTTCGACCCCAATGTCGACCGCCTGCCCGAGGAGATGCGCTCCTCCATCATGCTGGTGCCCGGCCTGATGGCGCGCTTCGGCGCCGCCCGCATCGAGGACGACGTCAAGGGCTGCACGCTGGGTGCGCGCGAGATCGATCCGCATGTGGAGGTGTTCGAGCGCTTCGGCGCCCAGGTGGAGCGCCTGCCCGACGGCCTCATCCTGCGCGTGCACCGGCCGCTGAAGGCCAACGACCACTGGACGGACTACGCCTCGGTCACGACGACCGAGAACTTCGTCCTCTGTGCGGCGCTGGCCGACGGCACGTCCACGCTGACCAATGCCGCCAGCGAGCCGCATGTGCAGGAGTTCTGCAACTTCATGTCGCTGCTGGGTGCCAGGATCGAAGGCCACGGCACGTCCAAGCTGAAGATCACCGGCGTGCAGGAGCTGGGCGGCGCCGACTACACCTTCACCGAAGACTTCCACGAGATCGTCACCTTCCTGGCCCTGGGCGCCATCACCGGCGGCAACGTGCAGGTCAAGAACGGTGCGCCGGAGATGTTCCCGCTGCTGGACCGCACGTTCGCGAAGTTCGGCGTGCAGATCGTCCACGAGGATGGCTGGAGCCGCTGCGTGGTGGACGGCCCGCTGAAGGTCAAGGAGCCCTTCACCCGCAACATCCTGCAGAAGGTGGAAGCCGCGCCCTGGCCCTATGTGCCGGTGGACCTGCTGCCCATCTTCGTGGCCCTGGGCGTCAAGGCCGAGGGCAGCGTGATGTTCTGGAACAAGATCTACGACGGCGCGATGGGCTGGACGTCGGAGCTGGCCAAGTTCGGCGCGCATGCCTTCCTGTCCGACCCGCACCGCATGATCACCTTCGGCGGCAAGCCGCTCTCCCCGGCCGAGGTGGAGAGCCCCTACATCATCCGCGTGGCCATCGCGCTGCTGATGGTGGCGGCCAGCATCCCGGGCAAGAGCGTGATCAAGAACGCCACGCCCATCCGCCGCGCCCATCCCAACTTCGTCGAGCACATTGGCGAGCTGGGCGCGCGCATGGAGTGGGTGGAAGGCGACTGAGCTTGGCCGTGCTGCGCAGGCTGTGCGTGGTCGCTTGCCTGGCGGCTTCGGCTGTCCGGGCGGCGCCGTCGGGCGACGAGACCTTGCGCTGGGTGGTGCAGGACTTGCCGCCTCACTTCAGCTACGTGGCCGGCCGCCCGCCGCGGACCGCGGCGGAGCTCGGCCATGGCGAGGTCGACGGCTTTCTGCGCCTGCTGGTGGCGCGCCTGCCGGGCTACCGGCACGAGTTCGTCGATGCGAGCACCGCCCGCTTCGAGGCGATGACGCGGGGCGGCGAGACGCTGTGCTCGGTCCTGCATGTGCGCACGCCCGAGCGGCTGCGGTGGCTCTACTTCTCCCACCTCTACCCGCCGCTGGTGTCGCGCGAGATCCATGTGATCGTGAGGCGGGAGCTGGCGGCCGAACTGCACGCAACCGCTGGCCAGCGCCTCGTGCTGGCCGAGCTGCTGCAGCGTGCCGACCTGCGCCCGCTGTTCGCGCGCGACCGATCCTTCGGCCCCCAGGTCGATGCGGTGCTCGCGCGCCAG
>JBKBVY010000366.1:0-665 GCA_046289335.1 Roseateles sp.
ATCGGCGACGTTTCGCTAAGCCCGTAGCCCTCGCGGATAAAGTTTCCAGTCAGAGCCTCCCAGCGCTCGGAGACTGCGGTCTGGATCGCCGCCCCACCGCCGATTGAAAGGCGCAGCTGGGTGAAATCCACCGCTGCCAGCTCAGGCTGCGCAAGCAGACTTGCGTAGAGCGTGTTGACCCCGATGAAGACACTCGGTTTGGCGACCTTGAGCAGCGCTATAAGTGCGTCCATGTCGCGCGGATTGGCCACCAGCCAGTTGGCGGCCCCAGCAGTCATATAGACCAGGCTCACCATCAGGGCGAAGATGTGATAGAGCGGAATCGCGGTCACCAGCACCTCTTCGCCAGGCCGCAACACCGAGGGCATCATCGCCCGGTACTGGGCAAGGTTGGCCAGCAGGTTGCCGTGGCTGAGCATGGCGCCCTTAGAAAGCCCGGTGGTGCCACCGGTGTATTGCAGAAACAGTAGATCATCGGCGCTCAACGGTACCGGCGTACACTCAAGCATCTGCCCGAAGCCCAGCGCCTGCTCCAGCTCGGTATGTTCGCCCAGCCCGGCGTCCATCGCCGGCCAGCAGGGTTGTCCAGCGCCCGGTAATCCCGCACCGACACCAATGACCCGAACCAATGCAGGGTTTCGCCGCACTTGCGCCAGGGTCGTGCT
>JBKBVY010000042.1:0-17932 GCA_046289335.1 Roseateles sp.
GCAGCCGGTGCGCCGCGTCAGGTCGCTCTGCTGCAGGTACTCCCCGGTCGCCAGCGTGTTGAACAGGAAATGCGGCTCGATCTGCACCTGCAGCACGGCCAGGCGGGCTTCGGCGAGGTGACGGGCGGTGTCGGCGGCGTCGGCGCGCTGCAGCGCCTGAGCCACGCGTGAATCGCCCAGCGTGATGCGATGCACGCTGACATAGAACAGCACCATCAACGGACCGAAGCCCAGCGCGGTGGCGAAATGAACCGGCTCCAGCAGATGCGGGTGCGTCCGCGCCAGCAGCATCAGCCCCAGGCCCTGCCCCGTCAGCATCGCGGGCACCCACGCGGCCAGTGCCTGGCGCAGCGTCGGCCGGTCACCCGACCGGCGCGCCAGCCGCCAGTTGCTGAGCTCGAAGGGCAGACAGGTCGGCACCACAAGCAGCGCCATGAGCAGGCCTGCAGACCCGCGCCCGGCGCGCCATCCGGTCAGCAGCGGCAGCAGACCGATCAGCAGCAGCGCGGCATAAGCGACGCAAGTCCAGGTCAGATTGCTCCGCTTGCGATAAAAGCCGAACAGGCCCACGCGGTCGCCGCTGCGGTGAATGCCCGGCATCACGCCCTCGCGGTACATGATGACCATGGCGCCGACCGTCAACCAGGCCCCATGAGCGCGCCGCCGACCGCGACCCACTTGCGCCCCAGCGCCACGCCCACAAAAGCCGTGAGCAGCAGCAAAGCCAGGGTGACCAGCGCCAGAACCGACCAATTCGCCCAGCGCGGGCCGGGTTCGACCGCTTCTCTGTCCATCACATCCTGCACCGTCTTGCCTCCGTTCGGCCGCCGCCCTTGCAACGCGCCGGGGCGCAGCATCCCGCCGCGGGGCTCTTGCGGCAGCGGCCACGCGACGAACGCGTCGCCCTCGTGACGAACGCCCCTCAGGGCGCGACCAGCCCCTTCACCGCCTTGGGCAGTTCCGCCTCGATCAGCGCCTCCAGCGCCTGCACGCGCTGCTCGGCCGTCGTGGCGGCCCAGGGATTGGCGGCCGTCTCGCGGGCGACCGGCAAGCGGGCGCCGACGGCCAGCGACTGCTCGCGGCGCAGGCGCAGGTCGCCCAGGTCCACCAGCGCGACGCGGATGGACACATAGGACGCGAACACCGGTGCACCGGGCTGGCCGTCAAAGCCGATCTGCGCGCTGGGCCGCTGGTCCAGCACGAAGCCCGGCCCCTCCAGGCTGCTGCCGATGCGCGCCGGCAGCGCCGCGACCAGGCCCGGCTCCTGCACGCTGCGCGTGACCAGCAGCAGCTTGCCCGCGCCCGCCGAGCGCACCGCGGCGGCCAGGTTGCCAGGCAGGCTGAGCCTGCCGTCCACAAACAGCTTGGCCGGGTCGCCGAACAGGCTGCGCGTGGTGGAGGTGTAGAGCTTGATCTCGCGCTTGTCGCCGCTGGCCTTGACGGCCTGGTTCAAGGCCTGCAGCACCGCGTTGTCCAGGCCGCCCGCGGGCGTGGCCGTCCATTCGCCGGTCTGCACCGTGTCGCCGCGGGCCGGGGTCAGGTTCAGCAGCTGCACCCGGTCGCCCAGCAGGGACAGCGCGGCGAACTTGTTGGGATCGCGCGGCGTTTTGTCTTCCACGGCCGCCTCGGTCGGCGGCGGCACCAGCTTGTCCTTGATGGACTGGGCGAAGGACAGGCTGGGCAGCAGCGCAAGGACGTACAGCAGGCGGCGTTTCATCACAGGGGCAGGACTTCGGGATTCAGCGGGGTGGGAGGCGTCGCGCCGGTCAGCGCGGCGATGAGGTTGTCGGCGGCCAGGCCGGCCATGGCCAGCCGCGTGGGCAGGGTGGCGCTGCCGATGTGGGGCGTCAGCACGACGTTGGGCAGCGTCAGCAGCGCGCGGTTGACCTGGGGCTCGCCCTCGAAGACGTCCAGGCCTGCCGCGCCCAGGCGGCCCTCGCGCAGCGCGGCGGCCAGCGCGTCCTCGTCGACGATGCCGCCGCGGGCGATGTTGACCAGCGTGGCGCCGGGCTTCATGCGCGCCAGTTCGGCGGCGGCGATGCAGTGGTGGGATTCGGCCGAGTAGGGCAGCACCAGCACCAGATGGTCGGCCACGGCCAGCAGCTCGTCCTTGGACAGGTAGCGCGCGGCCAGCTCGGTCTCGACCTGGGCCGGCAGCCGGCTGCGGTTGTGATAGACCACCCGCATGCCGAAGCCGAAGCGGCCGCGGCGCGCGATGGCCTGGCCGATGCGGCCCATGCCCAGGATGCCCAGCGTGGTGCCGTGCACCTCGGCGCCGGCCATGAAGTCCCAGGACCAGCTCTTCCAGCCGCCATCGCGCAGCAGCCGCTCGCCCTCGCCCATGCGGCGCGCGGCAGCCAGCAGCAGCGCGAAGCCGAGGTCGGCGGTGGTCTCGGTCAGCACGTCCGGCGTGTTGGTGACCAGCACGCGGCGCGCGCTGCAGGCGGCCAAGTCGATGTGGTTGTAGCCCACGCTCATCGTGCAGACGGCGCGCAGGTCAGGGCAGGCGTCCAGCAGCTCGGCCGTGATGCGCTCGGTGCCGGTGATGTAGGCGCCGGTCTTGCCCTGCAGCCGCTCGCGCAGCTCGGCGGGCGTCAGCACGGTCTCGCCGCCGACGGCATCGACCTCGAAATGCGCGGCCAGCCGCTCGATGACGGCGGCCGGCGCGCGGCGGGCGACAAGAATGCGGGGGCGCATGCTCAGTCCTCCAGGAAGCGGGTGAACTCGGCCACCGGCGCACGCTCGGTGACCAGGCGGTTCTCGACGGCGTCGGGATCGGCATGGCCCAGCGACATGCCGCACACCAACATCTGCTCTTCGTTCAACTGCAGTTCCTCGGCGATGAGGCGGTGGAACTGGGTGAACGCGGCCTGCGGGCAGGTGTGCAGGCCGCGGGCGCGGGCGGCGATCATGATGTTCTGCAGGACCATGCCGTAGTCCAGCCAGGAGCCCTGCTGCATGACGCGGTCGATGGTGAAGAACAGCCCCACCGGCGCGTCGAAGAAGATGAAGTTGCGGCCATGCTGGTGCTGCATGCGCGCCTTGTCGGTCTTGGCGATGCCCAGCAGGCCGTACAGGTCCCAGCCCACCTTGCGGCGGCGGTCGATGTAGGGGCTGCGCCACTCGGTGGGGTAGTAGGCGTACTCCTCCTTGTGGGCGGCGTTCTGCGCCGGGTCCAGGTAGGCGGCCTGGATGCGGCCCGAGATGCGCTGGAGCGCCGCGCCGGTCAGCACATGCACCTGCCAGGGCTGGGTGTTGGTGCCGGAGGGCGCCCAGGACGCGACCTCCAGGATCTCCTCGATGGTCTGGCGCGGCACCGGCGTGGGCAGGAAGGCGCGCAGCGAGTGCCGGGTCTTGATGGCCGCATCGACGGCGGCGGTCTGCTCGGGCGTGGGAATGTCGAAGCGTTTCATGGCGACTCTCAGGCTCTCAGCGTCTGCAGGACTCGCAGATAGGACGGCGGCAGCTCCGCCACCGGGCGGCGGCGGTCGCGGTCCACATAGACATGCACGAAATGCCCCCGCGCGGCACAGCGGGGGGCGCCTTCGGCGAACAGGCCGATCTCGTAGCGCACGCTGGAGCGCCCCTGGTGGGCCACGCGCACGCCAGCCTCGATGCGCTGCGGGAAGGCCAGCGACTCGAAGAAGTTGCAATGCGTCTCGACCACCAGGCCGATGACGCCGCCCGCCCGGAGATCCAGCGCGCCGCCCTCGATGAGCAGGCGGTTCACCGCGGTGTCGAACAGGCTGTAGTAGACGACGTTGTTCAGGTGTCCGTAGACATCGTTGTCCATCCAGCGCGTGGTCAGCGGCACGAAGCGCGCGTAGGACTCGCGGAGATCGGGCTGAGGGCGTTCGCTCATGGCCTCATTCTTCCATGCGGCCCCGGACTGTCGGTTTTCAGGGGCTGATCGCGGCATATGCACTTGCTGAACCGCTTTTCGCGGAGCGACACTGGACCGGCACATCCCGGCCCGGCAGGGCCTGCATCCACGCCCCAAGGAGCATGCTCATGAAGCGAATCCCCGTGACAGGTCTTGCCCTCGCCCTGGCCGCCTGGCTGGCCGCCCCCGCCGTACAGGCGCAGAACGCCACCCGCGAGGACGCCGTGGCCATGGTCAAGAAGGGCATTGCCCACATCAAGGCCAACGGCACCGAGAAGGCCTACGCGGCCATCACGGCCAAGGATCCGCAGTTCGTCAAGAACGACCTTTACCTGGTGGTCTACGGCATGGACGGCAAATGCCTGGCGCATGGCGCCAACGAAAAGCAGGTGGGCCGCGACCTGATCGAGCTCAAGGACATCGACGGCAAGCCCTTCGTCAAGGAGCGGGTGGAGCTGGGCAAGTCCAAGCCGGGCGGCTTCTGGCAGGACTACAAGTTCACCAACCCCACGACCAAGAAGATCGAGCCCAAGCAGATGTACTGCGAGCGCCTGGCCGACACGCTGGTGTGCGGCGGCGTCTACAAGTAGGGCGCGTGCCGCGCGCCGTCTCCCCCGCCGCAGCGCTTGCGGCAGCTGCCGAGGTGAGCCCATGAAGCTGGCTGCAAAAATGCTCCTGCCGCCGATGGCGGCGCTGGCCGTGGTGCTGGCCATCGGCCTGGGCGGCAACATGTACTCGCTGCGCGAGGTGGTGGCCGCCAACCAGGCCGGCCAGCAGCGCAACGAGGTCTTCATGACCATGGTGTCGGTGCAGACGCAGATCGGCGAGATGCATGGCGGCGTGTTCCGCACCATCGCGCTGATGGCCTCGCTGGACGAGCCCCGGGTCAAGGCGCTGCGTGAGCAGCTCAGGCAGCAGGTCGAGGGCCTGGCGCGCACGCTGGATGCGCTGACCGGCATGCCCGGCACGCCGGCCGAGACCGAGGCGCTGGTGAAGGCGGCGCAGCCGCTACTGAAGGCCTACCTGGCCAAGGCCGACGGCGCCATCGACCTGGCCTCCGTGGACCCCAACACCGGCGTGGCGGCCATGCAGGACGCCGAGGCGCGCTACAAGGAGCTGGCCACGCTGATCGGCAAGGTCGTGCAAGGCCTGGGGGCGGAGCAGCAGGCCGCCGCCGAGGCCCAGCAGGCCGGCGCGCGGCAGCGCGCCTGGGCTTTCGCGCTGGTGTCGCTGCTCGCCGCGGCCGCCGGCATGGGCGTGCTGCTCGTCATCCAGCGCAAGATTGCTGCCGACGTGAACGCGTCGCTGTCGCTGGCCGAGTCCGTCGCCGCCGGCGACCTGACGCGCCGTGCCCAGGCCACGGGTCATGACGAACTCGCGGGCCTGATGCAGGCGCTCAACCAGATGTGCGAGCAGCTGGGCAGCACCGTGGGCGAGGTCATGCTGGTGGCCGACTCCATCCGCACCGCGTCGGCCGAGATCGCGTCGGGCAACCAGGACCTCAGCCAGCGCACCGAGCAGACCGCCTCCAGTCTGGAGGTCACCAGCTCGTCCATGGGCCAGCTCACCGGCACCGTGCGCCAGAGCGCCGACAACGCACAGACCGCCCACCAGCTCGCCACCTCCGCCGCCGATGTGGCCCAGCGCGGCGGCAGCGTCGTGCAGCAGGTGGTGGACACGATGAACGACATCGCCGCCTCGTCCAAGCGCATTGCCGACATCATCGGCGTCATCGACGACATCGCCTTCCAGACCAACATCCTGGCGCTGAACGCGGCCGTCGAGGCGGCGCGCGCGGGCGAGCAGGGTCGCGGCTTCGCGGTGGTGGCCGGCGAGGTGCGCAGCCTGGCCGGCCGCAGTGCCGAGGCGGCCAAGGAGATCAAGACGCTGATCGGCGCCAGCGTAGAGCGCGTCGAGTCCGGCGCAAGGCTGGTGCAGGACGCCGGCGCCACCATGGGCGAGATCGTCGGCGCGGTGCAGCGCGTGACGGACATCATGGGCGAGATCAGCGCCGGCGCCGCCGCGCAAAGCCAGGGCATCGACGACGTCAACCGGGCCGTGACCCAGGTCGACGACATGACGCAGCAGAATGCCGCCCTCGTCGAGCAGAGCGCCGCGGCGGCCGAATCGCTGCGCGAGCAGGCCCAGCGACTGGCCCAGGTCGTCAGCCGCTTCCGCGTGCAGTGAACCCACGCCGATAGAATGCGGCCCGCCGGTGGGTCAAGCCCGCCGGTCTTCGCTAGGGGTGTTGCGCCAGCCTGAGGCCGGTGCGACTGAGACAGTCCCTTTGAACCTGACTGAGGTAATCCTCGCGCAGGGAAGCAGCCGACCCGCCAAGGCCCCACTCGCTCCGTCTCCCGGGCCGCGGCGTTCTCGTTTGCCGACCTGCCATCGCATGGCATTTCGATGGCAAAGCCTTTCTCCCGTTCCGTACTCGGCGCCGCGACGGCGCTGTTCGTCTCCACCCTGGCCGCGGCGCAGACGCTGCCGCAGGTCAGCGTCACCGGCAAGGCCGCCGAAGTGGCGCCGGGCCTGGCCGGCTTCTCCGATCCGCCGGCCAGGCTGCCGCTGCAGGCCATCAGCCTGTCGGCCGAGCGGCTGGCCGACGCCGGCATCAGCCAGCTCGCCGGGCTCACCAAGCTCGACGCCTCGGTGTCTGACGCCTACAACGCCGTGGGCTACTGGTCGCAGCTCAAGGTGCGCGGCTTCGACCTGGACAACCGCTTCAACCTGCGCCGCGACGGCCTGCCCGTCAGCGGCGAGACGGCGCTGAGCCTGGCCAACAAGAGCGCCGTCGAAGTGCTCAAGGGCAGCTCCGGCATGCAGGCCGGCACCAGCGCGCCGGCCGGCCTGGTCAACCTGGTCGTCAAGCGCCCGCTGGCCGACGATGCCACCACGCTGGTGCTGGGCGCCATCCAGGGCGGCACCGTGGAAGCCAGCCTGGACCACTCCCAGCGCCTGGGCGCGCAGCGCGAGTTCGGCCTGCGCGTCAACCTCGCCGCCGCCCGGCTGGACCCGCAGTTGCGCAACAGCCAGGGCCGCTCGCACACCGCGGCGCTCGCCGCCGACTGGCGGCTGGGCCCGGCCACCCTCGTCGAGGCCGAGGTGGAGCTCAACCGCCAGAGCCAGCCCAGCCAGCAGGCCTTCAGCCCGTGGGGCGACCGCCTGCCGGACGCCGACGCCGTCGACCCGCGGCTGAACCTGAACAACCAGCCCTGGAGCCAGCCCGTCGTGTTCGACAACCTGCATGCCTCGCTGCGCGTGCAGCAGCAGTTCGCGGCCGGCTGGCGCGCGCGGGCGGCGCTGGGCCTGCAGCGGCTCAACACCGACGACCGCCTGGCCTATGCCTTCGGCCTGGACTGCAACGAGTTCAGCGACTTCACCGGCGCCTTCTACTGCGACCGCTTCGGGCCGGACGGCCGCTTCGACCTCTACGACTTCCGCAGCGAGAACGAGCACCGCGACACCACCGCGCTGCAGGCCGAGGCCAGCGGCCCCCTGCAGCTCGCCGGCCAGCGCCACGAAGTCACCGTCGGCGCGCTGAGCAGCCGCTTCAAGAGCCGTTTCCAGCGCCAGGCCTACAACTTCACCGGCATCGGCCGCAGCGACGGCAGCGTCGTCACCGCGCCGCAGCCGGCGCTGACCGGCGAGAACACCAACCGGGACGAACGCAGCGACGAGCTCTACCTGCGCGACCGCATCGCGCTGGGCGCCGACACGACGGCCTGGCTGGGCCTGCGCCACACGCGGCTGCAGCGCGAGAGCGTGCGCACCGACGGCTCACGCGCGACCGACTATTCGCAAGGCGTGACGACGCCCTGGGTCGCGCTCAGCCACGCCGTCGCGGCGGACTGGCTGGTCTACGCCAGCTGGGGCCAGGGCGTGGAAAGCGAGGTCGCGCCCAACCGCGCCCGCTACGTCAACCGAGGCCAGGCCCTGCCCGCGCTGAAGAGCCGCCAGACCGAACTGGGCCTGAAGACCGGCAGCCAGCGCGTGGAGGGCTCGCTCACCGTGTTCGACATCCGCCGCCCGCTGTGGCGCGACATCGGCAGCTGCGACGCCGACAACAGCTGCGCGCGCCGCGCCGACGGCTTCGCCCGCCATCGCGGCGTGGAGGCCAGCGCCGACCTGCGGTGGAGCGGCGGCGGCCTGTTCGCCAGCGTCACGCGGCTGCAGGCGCGCCGCCAGGGCAGCGTGGACGCCGGCCTCAACGGCCTGCAGCCCGCCAACGTGCCGCAGACCGCCATCAAGGCGCAGTGGCGCCAGGACCTGCTGCCGGGCCTGCAACTGCAGCTGGGCCTGCAGCACGAAAGCCGCCGCTTCGCGACGCCGGACAACCGCACCGCCGTGCCCGCCTGGACCGTGGCCGACGCCGGCCTGCGCTACCTGCGGGTGCAGGGCCAGCAGACCTGGATCTGGCGCGCCGCCGTGGACAACCTGACCAACCGCCGCGCCTGGCGCGAGGCGCCGTGGCAGTTCGAGCACAGCTACCTCTACCCGCTCGCGCCGCGGACTTTCCGCACGAGTCTGGAGCTGAGGCTGTGAGCCCGCCGAAAAAACTGCTATAGTCACAGGCTCTGTTCCTCGATAGCTCAGTCGGTAGAGCGCCGGACTGTTAATCCGTAGGTCCCTGGTTCGAGCCCAGGTCGGGGAGCCAGAATTTTGAGCTGAGGCGCCAAGCGTCAGCGAACCCAAGTCGCAAGACTCAAGACGCATGCTGCAACCGCTTGGCATGCCGACATAAAAATCCATTCCTCGATAGCTCAGTCGGTAGAGCGCCGGACTGTTAATCCGTAGGTCCCTGGTTCGAGCCCAGGTCGGGGAGCCAACAATGCTCGCTGCGAACCGGCAGCCCGTCAGCACTGACGAGGCAATCCGGCTTGTAGTGGACATCGACAGAGCCGTCATTGACGACGATCCGATCCGTGATCGTCGCCAGGACGGCTCTTCTTCTTCTCGGGTCGTCGCTGGCCGTGATCGTGGAGCGGAAGATCTCCGCGGCCTCCTCGGCCGTGATGGTCAGCGGGCCCACGTTGGGCTCTGGCTCTGCCTCCAGCGCCACCATGGCCCGCTCCAGATTCTCGATCTGGGCATTCAGCTCGCGCAGGCGCGGTCCGAGTTCCTTGATGCCGGGCGCGTCCTTGCCGCCCTCCTCAATGACCTCGAAGAGCTTGCGCCGCCGCCCCTCGGCTGCGCGCAGCTCCAGCAGCAGCGCCGTGCGGCGCCTGGAACGGTCCTTCACCCAGTCACTGGCGGCCTCGTCCAGGCGGTCCAGCACGCCCTGTATCACGTCAACCGTCAGCACCCGGTCCAGCAGCTGCTGTGTCATCCAGCTGTCGAACTGATCAGCCCGAAATGCCGGCAGGCCACACCGGACCCCCTGCAGGTGGTTGTGGCAGCCGTAGTAGCTGTACATCACGCCTCCGCGGCCCTTGCCGGTGCGGATCTTCAGCGCGCCATCGCACCGGCCGCATCGCAGCAGACCGGTGAAGACGTGCTGGCTGGTGCTGGACCCCTGCTCGGCCTTCGGCGCGCGCTCACCCATGGCTGCCTGCACCTTCTCGAACAGCTCGGGCGCCACGATGGCTTCGTGCGCGGGGACTCGCACCCATTCGGTGGACGGCTTTTGCTTGCGCGTCTTCCGGTCGAAGCGGTTGAAGATCACCATGCCCATGTAGGCCTCGCTTTTCAGTAGGTAGAGCACGGCCGCTTTGCGCCAGGGCCGGCCATTGAGGGTCACACCAAGCTCGTTGAGCCGCGTCGCAATCAGCAGGGCGCCAGTGCCATCGGCGGCCCAGCCAAAGATCTGCCGCACCACCGCGGCCTCGTACTCATGGGGAGCCATGCGCCGGCGCCGGCCGTCTGCCGTTGGCACGGCCCGGAAGCCGTAGGGCACCCGGCCGCCCATCCAGAAGCCATCGGCGGCGGCGCTCATCATTGAGCGCTTGGTATCGCGGCTCACCTGGCGGCTGTAGTTCTCGTCGATGACCTGCTGCATGCTGTCCAGCAGCCACCCCTCGTGGGTATTGATGTCGACGTCCGACTGGGCGTAGACCAGGCGCGTGCCGTACGCCTGCAGCTCGCGCTTGTAGGTGATGGCGTCGTGCTGGTCGCGTGCGAATCGGCTGCTGCTCCAGCAGATCAGGTACTCCACGTCGCGCAGGGCACAGCGGTTGATGGCAGCCCTGAAGCCCGGCCGGGCATCGGTGGTGCCGCTGATGCCCTCATCGCGATAGACGGCCACCACAGCCGCGTTCAGGGCCTGCGCGCGGCGCTCGCAGGCCTCGATCTGACTGTCGATGGACAGGCCCTCGTCGGCCTGCCGCTCGGTGCTGACGCGGGCGTAGACGACGGCGCGCTTCATGCCCGCACCTTAGCGGCGTTGGTCAGGCGCTTCAGGTGACGCAGGGACATGTCCTCACCCAGTTCGGTCTGCAGCATGGTGTAGATCTCGCGCGGCTTCAGGCCGGCAGCCACGAGGGTTTCGATGTAGCGGTTGCGCTGGTACTTCTCGAAGGACCGGATGGTCCGCAGCCGCAGCTCGATGGCGTTGCGACGGCCGCGCAGGGACGGCTCGGCCGACCAGGCCGCCCACAGCGCCACGAAGTCGTCGTAGCCGATGAGCCGCGCCACGTCGATCCACAGTTCGGGCATGCCGATGTCGATCAGCTCAGCGATGCGGGGGTCCCGCGATTCGCCGGACGGGGGCCTGGGCGGCTTCAGGCAGGCATCGGCCAGCATGGCGTGCTCCAGCTCGACCGGGAACAGGTCGCTGCCCGAGCTGGCCGCAGCCTGGATCTGCGACGCGATGTAGGGGCTGACCCGCGGCGCGTTGCGCGCAGCCATGTGCGACTCCGCCCAGCGATCCGACGTGATGCTGGAAATGACGCCAGGCGACCTGTCGTCATGCAGGTGGGCCCGCACCGTGGCCCAGATCACCGAGCGAGGCAGGCCGGCTGCCTTCAGCGCGCGAATGTAGAGGTCGCGCTGGTAGCGCTCGTAGCTCGCAAAGTCGCGCAGCTCAACGAGGATCTGGCCGTCTCCCGTCAGCGCGCGAGGCTCGGCCGACAGGTGCCGCCAGAAGCCCATGAAGCGCTCGTAGCCGAGGAACTGGGCAACACCGAGCCACATTGCCGACAGGCCGATCTCGGCCAGCTCGCGCATCAGCGGGTCCGCGAGCGCGAGCGAGCCCGAGCCATCGAACCGCGGGCCGGCAACTTTTGAGGGTGAGCGCCCATCCAGGTACCCACCTCCCCCTGCAGGGGCGCGCCGGGCCGCCTGCCGACCCCCCACCCCCTGCCGGGGCGCCTCTACCGCCGCACTATGGGCGTCGTCCAGGTGTGGCCACAGCTGCAGGTTGTCCGCTGCACTCGCCGCACTGCGCTTTTGCTCGCCCATCACCACACCTCCCACATAGAGCCGCACACGCTCATCCACTGCGCCTTCCAACAAACCACGCAGCGCCGGGAACCACCCCATTTGTGTCGCCATAAATGAGTTAGCCCGTTCCTGTTACACATTTGCAACACCCGCGAAATCGCTCCGCGTCATCGATGAACACGGCCTATATGCCCTTCGACGATGTGGACGGGATAGGCGTTGTGTCCTCATGGGGGATCGGGGCGCGGGTCGATTGATGGCTGGCGCCTACAGGCGGCGCAGCACCTCGGTGACGGGGGTTTTGATCTTGGCCAGCGGGCCTGACTTGTCGATGGTCGACGTCTTGCGGCGCGAGCTGAGCGAGTCATAGATGGCCGTCGTCTTGGGGTCCACGTGGCCCAGTAGCTCCTGCCGCAGGATCAGGTCCACGCCGTCCTCGGCCAGCTCGGTGCCGAACAGATGCCGCAGGGCATGCGGGTGCAGCTCGTGCCGGGGTACGCCGGCGGCCTCGCCATAGCGCTGGATCATTCGCCAGACCGACTTGCGCGAGATCCGCACAGCCTCCCCGTGCCAGTCCTCCGGCTTGCACCGGGTGTTCCGGGCGTTGACGAACAGCACCGTCCGCACGTCGCCGCCCGCCTTCACCTGGCGGTCATAGCCCTGCAGCTCCTCGTGGTCGAGGTACACGCGCAGCAGCATCTCGGCCTCCCTCGGCACGGGCAGGATGCGCTCCTTCTCGCCCTTCTCGGTCACACGCAAGATCAGCCGCGGCTTGCCGTCCACCTCGCCATTGCGCAGGTCCTCCACGTTCAGCCCCGTGAGGCCCGAGACCCGCAGCCCACAGCCGATGAGCAAAGACAGCATGGCCGCGTCGCGCATGCCCAAGAACGTGTTCAGGTCCGGCGCCCACATCAGCTTCTCGGCGCTGGCTAGGCTGATCACCTCGGGGAGAGGCTTAGCCGTCTTCGGGTGCTGCAGGTCGCCCGCCGGGTTGCGCTTGACCAGGCCGCGCCGGCGTGCCCAGTTGAAGAAGCCGCGGGCGGCGGAGATGTACTGCCGCCGGCTGCGAGCGATCACGCCGCGCTTGTGCAACCAGATGCCCGCCCAGGCCTCCAGCTCAAAGGGCTCCACCTCCAACACCGGCCGGCCGGCCATGAACTCCTGCAGCCTGGCCAGGCAAGCGCGGTACGCCTCGATGGTCCGGGCACTGCGCCCGCGGCCGGCCTGCAGGTGCGTCAGAAACCCTTCAATCACCTCAGCGTCGGATTCATGAGCCATCGATGCACCCCTTTTATCGGTCCACGGCTGGGGGGATAAGGCATTCAACCCGTGGAACCGTGGGAAGCCCATTTTATGACCATGCAAACCCAGTATTCATGCGGGTTTGCGGGCGATTCCAAATCCATGGATTGACCTGTGGATGCGCTCGCGATCCATGGTTACAAAACTGACAACTTTTTCAGACCCGTGGATGCACCCTCCCCTTTCCGTGGCCTTCTTCTCCCTCTCTTTTCTATATAAATCAAAGAGATAGATAGAAATGGCGACCAATATGCGGAAAATGCATCGTGTGGAAGAAATACCCAGACCCGTGGAATTTTTAAAGAGACCCGTGGATGCTTTTTTGGGCAGTGGCGGCGATTTTTCATAGGAGAAGGCATAGCCTGCGGCTATCCAAGTCCATCGATCCACGGAAATTTGCGCCTCTCCCGGCAGGATTCAGCCGTTTTGCATGGTCTGGCCCGCTCCTCGTCCTCCAGACCGGCCGGCCCGGGTCAACGTCATCGGGGGGTGCGGGGGGTGCCGTCAGGGCGAGGTGCGGCGCCGCCACCACCTGGCCAGCGCCGGCCGCGACGCCATGCCGCCCCGGCGCAGCAGATGGGCCCAGGTGGCGATATCTGAGCGCGGACAGGGGTCAGGGCGCTGCCAGACCTACACGCTGCTGGCGGCCCTGCTGCACCAATCAGGCACGCCGCCCCTCCAGCCGCCTTCTCACCGCCCCCACCGTCGACCGCACCATCCCGGTCGTCAACGCGCCGCGGTCGAAGTAGCTGGCCTTCGTCGGCCCCAGCACGCCGGCGCGGATCTCCGGCCCCAGGCGGTCCAGCGCCTGCAGCGTCGTCTCCCGGCCCGCGCGGTCCGCATCGTTCACCTCGTGCGCCATCACCGCCACCACAAAGCTGAGCGTGTTCGGGTGCGCCGGCCACGGGCAGCTCTTGCGGTCGGGGTACACCCCCGGGCCCAGCCCGTGCAGGTTCTGCCTGGCCAGCAAGTCGCAGATGTCAGGTCGGGGGTGCCGGGGGGACAGCAGGAACCGAAAGCCCACCAGCCCCGGCACCGCCCCCATGCTGGCCATGTAGCCCTCCCCATGGGCCCGGTTGATCTCCGTGCGCGCCACCCGCAGCGCGCTGGCCAGCGGATTGGCGGCGGGGTCCTGCAGCAAGTCAGCCACCCGCAGCACCTCGTCCACCGCAGCCGCCCGCTGCGCCGTCTGCGTGGCCGCCGGCACCGGCCGGCCCTGCAGCACCATCGCCTGGGCCGCCTGGTCGGCACTCCAGCCGCGCACCACCGCCTGCTCGATGGCCCCCGTCACCGCCTCCCGCGCACCCCGCCCCACCCGCCACAGCCGGTCCGACAGCGTCAGCCCATCCGCTGCAGCGAACTCCTGCACGAACTCCGCCGCCCTCTGTGCATAAGCTGCTGGCGCCTCGCCGACGGCGCGCCCTCCCAGCAGCTGGTCCACCGCCTCCAGCGGCGCCACGCCCAGCGCCGCAGCCTCGTCGATGGCCGCGAGGATCACGTCCCGCCGCCGCGTGCCCAACGCGTCCAGCACGGCCGTCACCTGCGCCAGCAGCCCCTGCAGCGCCGTCACCGGCACCCGCCCCGTCCCCTGCCCCGCTGCCGCGATGGCAAAGCGCAGCTGCTCGGCTGCCGCCTCGTAGGCCGCCGTCAGCTCGGCCGCCGTGCGCTCGTCCAGCTGCTGCATGGCGGCCTGGGCCGCGTTGCTGGCCCGCTTGATCGCCGCCGCAATGGCCTGCTGCTCGCCCATCAGCCGCGCCCCTTGCCGCCATTGCTGCCCGGCACGCCCACGCTCGTGGCGCTCTCGCCCTTGCGCGCGTTGCCCGGGGTCACCTTCACCGTCTGCGCCCCGGCCCCTGTCGTGGGGGGATAGGGGTCGGCCTCCGCAGCCCAGGCCTCGCGCGCCTCGATCACCTTGGCCGGGTCGTAGCCCATCTCCTCCCACACCATCGGCTCGGGAAGGCCCACGCCCAGCAGCTTCAGGCCGAGGTCGGCCACCTGGTTCGGCGTCTCCGTGCGCCGCGTGGCCATGCGCAGCCGGAACTCGTCGGGGCCGGCCACGATGCCGCGGAACAGCAGGTGCAGCCGGAAGGCCATCTCGTACTCCCCGGCCAGCGAGTCCTGGATGAAGTCCACCTCCTCGAAGTAGTCCCGCTTCAGGTCCTCCAGCACATCGCGCGCCAGCCCGTCCGTGAAGCCGGCCAGCCCCTTCGGCACCCCCGTGCCCGCGAAGAAGCTGTCCAGCAGATGCACCACGTCGGCAATCTCGGCCAGGTTCGCGTCGCCCTGGATGGCCGTCACGCCGCCCTTCTTGTTGGCGTAGAAGTCCGTGGTGATCTCACCCTTCTCCCCCTCCACCTGCTTGCGGTAGGTCTCCAGCGCCGTCTCGTCGGCGCCCTCCAGCACATGCGAAAGGCGCAGCGGCGCGCGCTGCCGGCGGCGGATCACCAAGTCCTCCTCCGTCATCACCAGCTTGCGCCAGGTCTCCACCGCGCTGGACAGGAACGGCCGGCCCATGCAGCCCAGGTCATCGAAGTTCAGCGGGTCGTAGCGCGCCAACTGCAGCTGCCAGGCCGCGAACGTGGCGGTCACGGCGCCCGTCACCGTGTTGCGCTGCTCGTAGGCCTTGGCCACGTCCGCAAAGCGCCCCGAGTCATCCACCAGCGGCACGATGGTCTCGCCCGGCATGCGCACCGCCGCATCGATCTGCTTCTGGTCCGGGCTCAGCACCATCTGCAGCGCCAGGTTCCCCTCGGCCACCAGGCCGCGCGCGTCGCTGTGCAGCTTGGGCGCGCGGTCCAGCATCAGCCGGCGCGTGAAGCCCTCCCATTCCTTGCGCAGCGTGCTGGCCCCCGTGTCCGGGAACTGCATCACCAGGCCGCCGCGCACCGTGTCGCGGCACACCCGGCCGTGGATCTTGCGAACCCGGCCGTCGCGCTCCTCCATCTCGCGGATGGCGATGATCTTCTCGCGGATCTCCGTCGAGAACGCGAACTGCCGGTACATGCGCAGCAGCGCCTGGTCCGCCGGCAGCCGCGCGCCGCGCTCGTTCTGTGGCCGGCCCATCAGCGGCGCCAGCGCGGCCCGCACGAGATCGCCGCCAGCGGCGGCCAGGTTGCGCAGGTAGGTCATCCCCGTCTCCTCAGTTCAAAGCCAGCGGCATGCCCGCCAGCAGCGCCTCGCGGCCCAGGCGGCGCGTCTGCACCACGGCCGGTGCATCGGCCTGGCCACGCGTGATCAGCGCGTACACCGACGCGCACGCCGCGTCGAACAGGTCATCGCCGAATTTCGTGTCCACCATCTGGAAGCTGCTGTAGCTCCCCTTCGTCGGCACCGCGCGGATGTTCCCCAGCTGGCGCAGGAAGGCCCGCCAGGTCGCGTCCTCGCTGTCGTCGTTGGAGTCCACGTAGGGCATCGCCGCGCGGCCGTGGTGGAACACCTCGCGCAGCGCGCTGGCCATCACGTGCTTCGTCATCCCGTCGAAGCGGATGGGGCTGAACGCCCAGCCCGCCCAGGCTGTCGCCGTGCTCTGCCCGTCGCCCACCGTCTCGCGGTTGATGTGCGTCAGCCCCTTGGCGAACAGGTCGTCATTGAGCCCCGTCAGCATGCCCACGCCGAACGCATCGCCCATGGCGTAGTCCGGCCGGAAGTAGTCCCAAAAGCTCACCAGGTCGCGGCGAATCGCCGTGTCGTCCACGCCGGCGCCCCACAGGTAGACGAACGGAAAGGTGATCCAGTTCCCCACCTGCTCGCTCACCACCAAAGCGCTCTTGCTGGCCTCCGGCCGCTCGCCGTGGCCCGTGTGGTCGTAGCCGAAGCTCACCACCCCGCGGCGCTTGTAGCGCGCCCCCGGCAGCGGCATCGCGCGCTGCAGTCCTGCCTCCAGCCCGATGGCCGGCGCACGGCGTATGTGCTGCTCCCAGATCCAGTTGCGCGCCTGGATGTTGCGGCACAGGAACTGCCGGATGTACTCATCCTCGGGCAGCTGCACCCGCATGCTGTTCGCCCAGGCCTCGTCGATGGCGCCCAGCGCCATGCCCAGGTGCACGTCGACGGCCGGCAGCACGTGGTACTCGCCCGTGTCGATCAGGCTCTGCACCACCCCCGCACCCTTGAACACCCCCGTGATGCGGATCTCCGGCTCGAACCGAGCCACACCGGCATCCACCCCCAGTCGCCGCGCCGCGCCCAGCATCGGCAGAAACCGGCTCATCAGCCGCTCCTGCGGCATGTCGTCCGTCTCCTCCAGGCTCGCGATGGTGAGCGAGTCGCCGTCGATCTGGCTCATGATCCCGTAGCAGCTGGCGCCGCTCAGGTTCGCGAACTGGAAGCCCGTGTCCGCCAGCTGCGGGCGGCCCTGCTTGTAGTTGATGTAGGCGCTCAGCATCGGGCTGCGCCTGATCGCCTCCAGCATGTAGTTCAGGTTGTTCTGACTCTGCTGCTGGCGCGGCGCCACGATGCCGCAGTCCTGGTGCGGCTCCGTGGCCACCCGCTCCAGGTTGTACATCTCCTTCACCGCCGTCTTGCCCGTGCGCCGGCAGCTGAAGTCCACCGTGTTCCGGTGCTGGTCCATCTCCACCATCTTCAGCACCTGCACCGGGTCCAGCTCCACGTTGTGCACATGCTTGTGCCACAGCGCATGCGGCCGCAGCCCCGTGCGCGGGTCCGGCCGCGCGAACCTCAGGATCTCCTGCTCCGCCACCGACGCATGCTTCACCCGCTCGGCCGCACTCGTGCGCATCAGCCGCCACCCTCACCGTGCGCCCGCTGGTGGGCCAGCAGCACCGGGTCCTTGTCAGCCGCCGCCTTCGCAGCGGCCATCACGCCCGGCAGCTTCTCCAGCACCCCCGCCATGCGCTCGCTGAACGCCTCCAGCGCCTCCGGGGCCTTCGTGGTGGACAGGCGCCCGCGCAGCTGCTCCTGCTCCTCCTCGTTCGCCTTGATCGTCATGCCCAGGTCGCTGAGCGACAGGCCCAGGCGCGTCACCAGGTCCGCGATGGGCTTGAACGCAGGGTTGGCGCCATAGTCGTAGATCGTGCGCAGCTGGCCCTTCTCGTCGAAATACGTGACGACCTCGTTCACCATGTTCCCGTCGGCATCGGGCCGCAGCTCCAGCTTCGGCGTCTTGATCACCACCCCGTCACCCAGCACCGCCTGCAGGCACATCTGCAGGCTCGCCACCAGCGCCGCGTGCAAGTCCCCATGCAGCCGCGCCAGCACCTTCGGGTTGCGCTGCTCGAACGCCGCGCTGTGCAGCATGAACAGCTCCGTCTGCTTCGCGCACGCCGGCTGCTCGCTGCACCAGTCCCGGTCCACATCGCAGCGCGAGCAGAAGGCATAGCCGTCTGGCTTCGCCGGGAAGTAGTTCGC
>JBKBVY010000367.1:0-641 GCA_046289335.1 Roseateles sp.
CCCTGGCCGGTGCCGCTCAGGGGTTTGCCGCGCAGACGCAGGTCCTGCTGGACCGCATCGCCGACCTGCAGACCCGCCACGCTGCACAGCAGGCCGAGATCGACGCCCAGCGCCGCGCCGAGGCCCGTGCCGAGGCAGAGGCGCTGGCGCAGCAGCGCGCCGCCAACGAACAGCTGCTGGCTGCCCAGCGCGACGCCGCCCAGCAGCTGTTGGCCCACAGCGGCGAGCGCGCCCAGGCCGCGCTGGCCGAGCTGACGGCCAGCTTCAGCGCGCAGACGCAGGCGGCCATTGCGGCACTGGCCGAGGCGCACGGCCGGCTGCAGTCGGCCCATGCGGCGCACGATGCCGAGCGCCTGGCCGCCTGGCGCGCCGAGCTGCAGGCGGCCGGCAGCACGCAGCTGGCGCAGCAGCAGCAGCTGGCCGACGGCCTGCTGGCCCGCACGCGCGAGCTGGTGGCGCAGGCCGAGGCGCAGTCCCGGGCCACGCTGGCCGAGGCCGGCGCACTGCTGCAGGCCGCCGGCGAGGCGCCGCGCGCCGCCGTGGAGGTGGTGGCCGCGCTGCGCGAGCAGCTGGCGCAGAGCCAGGCGCAGGACCGTGCCGCGCTGGCCGAGCGCGCCGAGCTGATGCAGACGGTGTCGGCC
>JBKBVY010000368.1:0-638 GCA_046289335.1 Roseateles sp.
ACTGCGTCGGGTTCGCAGATGAGTTCGGCAACATTGATTGGGGTGGCGCTCCGATCTACCGCTATCTCGGCGACGGCTGCTGGGAAGACGATGCCGGTGAGAGCGTGGAATCGTTTTGGGACAGCTTCCTGCAGGTGGACGTGGCCACGAACGCGGCTGACGGCTATTTGCGTCAATAGGGTGCCGACACCATGAGTCTCGCCCTGATTGACTGCCTGACGCGCGCCGCGTCCTTCTACCGCGACCAGCTCCGCGCTTCCCCGCGTGCGATTGGCTATCTGAAGTCTCGGGGCCTGCGGGGCGACATCGCCGCCCGCTATGGCTTGGGCTACGCGCCGGTCGGCTTCCAGGCGCTGCGCGAGGCTTTTCCCGACTACAACGACCGCGCCTTGGAAAAGGCTGGGCTGGTGGCCACCAACGACGCTGGCCGGCGCTACGACCGCTTCCGCGACCGCATCATGTTTCCGATCCTCGACGATGCCGGCAGCGTGATCGGCTTTGGCGGCCGCGTGCTCGAAGGCGACGGGCCGAAGTATCTCAACTCCCCGGAAACCGAAGTCTTCCAGAAGGGGAGCGTGCTGTTCGGGCTGACCCAGGCCGCCGCGGCCATTGCTGCGACCGGCACGGCCTATGTGGTG
>JBKBVY010000369.1:0-629 GCA_046289335.1 Roseateles sp.
CGCCTACTCCGCTTTCCGCGATGCCATCGCGCGCGCAGGCATCACGCTTCAAGATGGCCAGCTAACGCACGTCCTGCGCCACACGTTTGCATCGCACTTCATGATGAACGGCGGCAACATCCTGGTGCTGCAACGCAACCTAGGCCACGCGAACCTGACGATGACGATGCGGTATGAGCACCTGGCGCCCGACCACCCGCAAGAGGTGGTGAACCTCAACCCGTTGACGGCGTTGACAGTTCGTTGACACCCAACGGACCACCCGGCACCAAAAACAGCGCTAAGTTATTGACTTTATTGGTAGGCCGTATTGGACTTGAACCAATGACCAAAGGATTATGAGTCAATCCGAATGGCCGTCTTTGTCCGTCATTGCCCGTCATATCAACGACTTAGCCGTCATTACCCGTCGTTGTACCGTCATCCCGGTCGGACGAATGTTGGAAGTCTACCGACCTGCCAACCCGAACTGAACGCGCATCACTGGTAGTCGGCCTCATGCTGGTGGCGCACGGCGAGCACAACCACAAGCGTTGGCGAAGCGATCTCGTACTTCAGTACATACCCAGAGGCCCCGAACGGCACGACCAGTTCGCGGCGCAGCTGGCTTCGAGACCCTGCTTCCTTGC
>JBKBVY010000043.1:0-17592 GCA_046289335.1 Roseateles sp.
CGGCGGCAGCCGCCCCCGCAGCCCCCGCCGCCGCTGCGGAGACCGGCCACATCGTCAAGTCGCCCATGGTGGGCACCTTCTACCGCGCCTCCAGCCCCAACGCCAAGCCGTTCGCCGAGGTGGGCCAGGCCGTCAAGGAAGGCGAGGCCATCTGCATCATCGAGGCGATGAAGATCATGAACGAGATCGAGGCCGACAAGACCGGCACGATCACCAAGATCCTGTGCGAGAACGGCCAGGCCGTCGAATTCGGACAGCCGCTGTTCGTCATCGAATAAGCAAGGACTTCTGATGTTCAAGAAAGTCCTCATCGCCAATCGAGGCGTTCGCGCGCAGCGCGGACGTGCCGCAGGCACGGCAAATTGCGCAGTTCGCGCAGCGAACTAAGGCGATTGAGCCGAGACACCATGTTCAAAAAAGTACTCATTGCCAACCGGGGCGAGATCGCCCTGCGCATCCAGCGCGCCTGCCGTGAGCTGGGCATCAAGTCCGTCGTCGTCTACTCCGAGGCCGACCGCGACGCCAAGTATGTGCGCCTGGCCGACGAAGCCGTCTGCATCGGCCCCGCGCCGTCGGCGCAGAGCTACCTCAGCATGCCGGCCATCATCGCGACGGCCGAGGTGACGGACGCCGAGGCCATCCACCCCGGCTACGGCTTCCTCAGCGAGAACGCCGACTTCGCCGAGCGCGTCGAGCGCAGCGGCTTCACCTTCATCGGCCCGACGCCCGAATCCATCCGCCTGATGGGCGACAAGGTCTCGGCCAAGCAGGCCATGATCCGCGCCGGCGTGCCCTGCGTGCCGGGCTCCGAGGGAGCGCTGCCCGAGGACCCCAAGGAGATCATCCGCATCGCCCGCTCGGTGGGCTACCCGGTCATCATCAAGGCGGCCGGCGGCGGCGGCGGCCGCGGCATGCGCGTGGTCCACACCGAGGCGGCCCTGGTGCACGCGGTGCAGACCACCCGCGCCGAGGCGGGTGCGGCCTTCGGCAATCCCGAGGTCTACATGGAGAAGTTCCTGGAGAACCCGCGTCATGTGGAGATCCAGGTGCTGGCCGACACCTACAAGAACGCCGTCTGGCTGGGCGAGCGCGACTGCTCCATGCAGCGCCGCCACCAGAAGATCATCGAGGAGGCGCCCGCGCCCGGCATCCCGCGCCGCATCATCGAGAAGGTCGGCGACCGCTGCGCCGCCGCCTGCAAGAAGATGGGCTACCGCGGCGCCGGCACGTTCGAGTTCCTGTACGAGAACGGCGAGTTCTACTTCATCGAGATGAACACGCGCGTGCAGGTCGAGCACCCGGTCACCGAGATGGTGACCGGCATCGATATCGTGCAGCAGCAGATCAGAATAGCGGCCGGCGAGAAGCTCCCCTTCACGCAGCGCCAGATCGAGATGCGCGGCCACGCCATCGAGTGCCGCATCAACGCGGAAGACCCGGTCAAGTTCGTGCCTTCGCCTGGCCGCATCACGATGTGGCACGCACCCGGTGGCCCTGGCGTTCGCGTGGACTCGCATGCCTACACGAACTACTTCGTGCCGCCCAACTACGACTCCATGATCGGCAAGATCATCGTCCACGGCGACACCCGCGAGCAGGCCCTGGCCCGCATGCGCATCGCGCTCAGCGAGACAGTGGTCGAGGGCATCCAGACCAACATCCCGCTGCACCGCGAGCTGATGGCCGACGCCAAGTTCATCGAGGGCGGCACGTCCATCCACTACCTCGAAGGCTGGATGGCGGCGCACAAGCGCTGACGGCGCCTCATGACGCAGGACAATGCGGGCATGAGTCATCTTTTTGAACTTGCCCTTGTCTGCCGCGAGGCCGACGTCGAGATCGTCAGCGATGCGCTGATGGAGATCGATGCCCTCGCGGTGTCCGTCGAGGACGCCGATGCCGACACCGATGCCGAGCGTGCGCTGTTCGGCGAGCCGGGCATGCCGGCCCCCAAGGCCGGCTGGGAGCGGTCGGTCGTCAAGGCGCTGTTCCCCAGCGAGCCCGAGGCCACCGAGGCGGCCACGCTGATCCTGGCCCAGGACTGGGCGCGGGACGTGCACGTACAGGCCATCCAGGCCGTGCCCGAGCAGGACTGGGTGCGGCTGACGCAAAGCCAGTTCGCGCCGGTGGAGATCACGCCCGAGTTCTGGATCGTGCCGAGTTGGCACGAGGCGCCGCCGCAGGCCAAGGCGGTCATGCGGCTGGACCCGGGCCTGGCCTTCGGCACCGGCACGCATCCGACCACCCGCATGTGCCTGCGCTGGATTGCCACGCAAAACCAGGCATGGCCCCGGGTGCTGGACTACGGCTGCGGCTCCGGCATCCTGGCCATCGGCGCCGCGCTGCACGGCGCGACCCGCATCGATGCCGTCGACATCGATCCGGCTGCCATCACCTCGTCGCGTGACAACGCGGTCGCCAACGGCGTGACGCTGAACACCGGCCTGCCCGAACTGGCCAGCGGCGAGTACCCGCTGGTCATCGCCAACATCCTGGCGACGCCGCTGAAGCTGCTGGCGCCGCTGCTGTGCGCGCACGTGGCGCCGGGCGGCCACCTGATCCTGGCCGGCATCCTGTCGCGCCAGGCCGACGAGCTGAAGGCGGCCTATGCCCCCTGGCTGGCGCTCGAGGTCAGCGATGAAGAGGACGGCTGGATCCTGATGACGGCCCGCCGCGCCGCATGAGCCTCGCCACGCGCTGCACGGCCTGCGGGACGGTCTTTCGCATCGTCGAGGACCAGCTGCGCGTGTCCGACGGCTGGGTGCGCTGCGGCCGCTGTGCCGAGATCTTCGACGCGCGCGAACTGCTGTTCGACATCGAACGCGAGGCGCCGCCACCCTGGAGCGGCGGCTATGCCCAGCCACCCGCCGCCGCGCCCGTGCAGGCGCCGCCCCCTCCGCCACCGCCGCCCCCTCCTGCCCCCCCGCCCGAGCCTGAGCCGGTGTGGACGCCGGAGCCGCAAGCCGAGCCGCGCAGCGAACCTCGGGCTGGCGGCTGGCCGCCCGAACCCGAGCGACGCGAACCCCGCTGGGTCGAGGATGGTGACGCCGGCCAGGGCGCTGCAGCGCCGGAAGCGGAGCCGGCGCTGACCCAACCCGCGCCCGCGCCCGAGCCGCCGCCCATGACGGCCGAGCCGGCTGTCGCCGCAGCGCCTGCCGTGGTGCCCGAGTTCATGCGCCGGGCCGAAAGCAGCGCTCGCTGGAATCGGCCTGCCGTGCGCCTGGCCTTGGCGCTGCTGTCGCTGCTGCTGGTGCTGGCCTTGCTGCTGCAGGTGGCGCTGCATTTCCGCGATGCGCTGGGCGCGCTCCATCCGCCGCTGCGCGGCGCGCTGCAAGCCGCCTGCAGCCTGTTCGGCTGCGAGGTGAAGCCATGGCGGCGCATCGAGGCGATCAGCATCGACACGACGTCGCTGAGCCCGGCGGGCAGCGGCAACAGCTACAAGCTGGTGCTGACCATCAGCAATGCGGCCAACGTGGCCGTAGCCACGCCCTGGATAGACCTGCGGCTGACCGATGCCAGCGGCGCCCCGCTGGCGCGCCGGGTCTTCGAGCCCGCGGCCCTGAGCCCGGCACTGCAGGAGTTGCCCGCACTGTCGGAGCAGACGCTGTCGCTGACCTTCCGCACCACGCAGGCCGTCAGCGGCTACCAGGTCAACGCCTTCCACCCCTGAACCCGGATCCGGCAACGACCGGCCGCACCAAAGAAAAACCCGGCACCGCTCGCGCGGGCCGGGTTTCGCATTTGAAAGAGCGGACGCCAAGCGTCCGCCCAGACAAGCGCTTAGGGCTTGTTGCCGGTAGGGAAGGGCCACGCAGCTTGCGGGCTCAGCGCGGTCTTGGCCGCGGGAGCGGGCGCAGCAGCGGCAGGCTTGGCCGCAGGGGCAGGCTTGGCGGCGGCCTTCTTGGGCGCAGCAGCCTTCTTGGCGGCAGGCTTCGCAGCAGGCTTGGCAGCCGCCTTCTTGGGCGCAGCAGCCTTCTTGGCCGGAGCGGCCTTCTTGGCAGGTGCAGCAGCCTTCTTGGCCGGAGCGGCCTTCTTGGCAGGTGCAGCAGCCTTCTTGGCCGGAGCGGCCTTCTTGGCGGGCGCAGCAGCCTTCTTGGCCGGAGCGGCCTTCTTGGCGGGCGCAGCAGCCTTCTTGGCCGGAGCGGCCTTCTTGGCGGGCGCAGCAGCCTTCTTGGCCGGAGCGGCCTTCTTGGCGGGCGCAGCAGCCTTCTTGGCCGGAGCGGCCTTCTTGGCGGGCGCAGCAGCCTTCTTGGCCGGAGCGGCCTTCTTGGCGGGCGCAGCAGCCTTCTTGGCCGGAGCGGCCTTCTTGGCGGGTGCCGCAGCCTTCTTGGCCGGAGCGGCCTTCTTGGCGGGTGCCGCCTTCTTGGCCGGGGCAGCCTTCTTGGCGGCCGCCTTCTTCACCGGGGTTGCAGCGGCCTTCTTGGCCGGCGCTTTCTTCGCAGTTGCCATGGTTTTCTCCTTGATCAAGGGACAAAGACGCCGTTCCGCACGGACCGGTCCGTGCGATTGCGGCTATTCACCGTCCGAGAGTCGCTCAGGAGGAACGCCTCGGTACGGTGAATGGGATCGCCATGCAGCCCCGCCACCTCGAGGGTGTTCATGCGGGTTTCGCTCGGTGACTGCATTGGCCAGGTTTTGATCTTGTTGCGGCTGGGAGTCAGTCCCAGCTCAATGCCCCGCCCGACTGGTACTCGATGACGCGGGTCTCGAAGAAGTTGCGCTCCTTCTTCAAGTCGATCATCTCGCTCATCCACGGGAAGGGGTTTTCTTCGTTGGGGAACAGCGCGTCCAGGCCGATCTGCACCGCACGTCGGTTCGCGATGAAGCGCAGATAGCCCTTGAACATCGACGCGTTGAGGCCCAGCACGCCGCGCGGCATGGTGTCTTCGGCGTAGCGGTATTCCAGCTCGACCGCCTTCAGGAACAGCGCCTTGATCTCGGCCTTGAACTCGGGCGTCCAGAGGTGCGGGTTCTCCAGCTTGATCTGGTTGATCAGGTCGATGCCGAAGTTGCAGTGCATGGACTCGTCGCGCAGGATGTACTGGTACTGCTCGGCAGCGCCGGTCATCTTGTTCTGGCGGCCCATGGCCAGGATCTGCGTGAAGCCGACGTAGAAGAACAGGCCTTCCATCAGGCAGGCGAACACGATCAGCGACTTCAGCAGCTTCTGATCGGCCTCAGGCGTGCCGGTGTGGAAGTCCTTGTCCATGATCGCGTCGATGAACGGGATCAGGAACTCGTCCTTGTCGCGGATCGACTTCACCTCGTTGTAGGCGTTGAAGATCTCGCTCTCGTCCAGGCCCAGCGACTCGACGATGTACTGGTAGGCGTGCGTGTGGATGGCCTCTTCAAAGGCCTGGCGCAGCAGGAACTGTCGGCACTCGGGCGCCGTGATGTGGCGGTAGGTGCCCAGCACGATGTTGTTGGCGGCCAGCGAGTCGGCGGTGACGAAGAAGCCGAGGTTGCGCTTGATGATGCGGCGCTCGTCCTCGGTCAGGCCGTTGGGATCCTTCCAGAGCGCGATGTCGCGGCTCATGTTCACTTCCTGCGGCATCCAGTGGTTGGCGCAGGTGGCGAGGTACTTCTCCCAGGCCCACTTGTACTTGAACGGCACCAGCTGATTGACGTCCGTCTGGCCGTTGATGATGCGCTTGTCGGCCGCCTTCACGCGGCGTGCCGTCGTGGGCTCACCAGACAGTTGCGGCGCGGGGATGGAGACGCTGGCAGCTTCGCGCGGGGCTGTCGACAGCGCCGCCGAAGGCATGGCCGCGAGAGGCTTCGCGGCGGGGGTATCGGTGGACTTCAGGTCTTCGTCCCAATCCAGCATGGTGTGCTTCCTATCACTTCGAATTATCAGTAGTGCTTGCGCGAATCAACAAGAACCCGCGAGCGCAATTTGCGTCATTCGCGCCATCTTTGTTGCGCGTGGGCATCGAAACCCGAGGGCGCGAACTTGTCTATACAAGTTCGCGCCGCCGTCGACTTACTGGCAGTTAAGGGGAGTTGAGACCCTGTCCATAACGGTTTGCTTCTTCATGGTTGCTCTCTCTTTCGTGTGTAGAGGTGGTTGATAGGCCTTCGATCTCCGTTGTTTTGTAGGTAACGATCAGAGAGCTCGATCCTTACGGACACGAGGCGTTTGAGGTCGAGCCAAGGGCTCGATCCGATGGGTTCGTTTCTCGATGCGCCTCATCTGCTGCTCCGCGCAATCGATGGCAGCGGCGCATCGAGCTTGTCGATGGTCACGTTCTGCAGCATGGCGTTGTAGCGCCAGCGGTCGAACTTCTCTCGGTACTCAGAGACCAGGTGCTTCAGCGTGCTGATCTCGCCGTCCCGAGCGGCAATCATTCGAGCGGCATCAGCAAGGCTGGCTGGGCTTGGGCCCTTGCCAGCTGGACGCTGCGCCAGCGTCTTCTTCCGGGTCGAGAAGGCAGCCTGGATGTCGGCGTGCGAGCTGAGCCCCGAGCGGCTTGGCAGGTAGCCCAGGATCGGCTTTGCGGCCTTGCAGACGTCATCCCAAGCGATGGTGCCGGCGTCCCAGGTGTGGATCGCATTCACGATGCCTTCCACCTGCTCCGGCCTGATGTGTCGGTTGCGTGCCATCAGCTCGCCTCCGCCTTGGTCACCATCAGTGGGGACCTCGTTGCAGCCAGACCGTTCTCGAGAGACTGGAGCAACTGCGTCATCGCCGGCTTCGTGCCGGTACCGTGCACCAGCGCCTTGGTGGCCAGGCCACGCAGTGCGCGACGCAGGTGAGTTGGGCTTTCACCCTGGGCGGTTCGGATGACAGAGCCGTCCGGAACCGATGTGCTCTCCAACAGGGAGAGGAGTTCGCCAACTTTTGCGGCGTATCGCTGCTGAACCAGCAGCCAGTCCCTTGAGTCTACGTCGCTCTCCGCGGCGACGCTCGCCTTTTCGACCTCTGCGAGCACGCTGGCGTGAAGAGAGCGCAGGCGCTCAATCTTCACTGCAGCGTCGTCATCGCCCTTGATGCACGCGTGCTCGCTGCAGTCCAGGCATTTGACGAAGCCCTCGCAGGGGGCGAACGACCAGTCGTGGTGGCACTCGCCGTAGAGCGTCTTCAGGCCCGACAGCTGCGGCTGCACGTCCTCGACGTCAGCCAGCATGCGCGGCTTGCGGACCACTTTGACGGTCCACTGGCCATGCGTGTAGCTGACGTTTTCGGCGGCCTCCGGCAAGCCGACCGCAGCCTGGACGCTTTCGACGACATCGCGGGTCTGCTCGACCCGCTCTTGCAGCGTGCGATGGTCGTAGACGGCGTTCTGGTCGACGCGACGACGGCCCGACCAGTGCGCGATCTGCTCATCCGTCAGACCGACCCGCTGGGCCTCCGTGTTGATGAGGTGCCGGACCTGGTGGGAAGTCAGCTTCAGCTGCGCGCCCTGAGCGTCGCAGAAGCCGTAGCGCTCGAAGATGCTCGTCTTCGTGGCGTTCGGCCCCAGGTCGAAGTTCAGGTCAGTCAGGTCCGGCATGAACAGCTGCACGGGGCTCGTGCCCGCGCTCGGGTTCAGCTGATGCCGCAACGTGCAGAAGAGCGCGTCGCTGAACTTCAGCCCGCCTTTGCGCCCGAGCGCCTTGTCTGCAGCACTCACGTAAGGGAAGTGCGGATGCTGCTCGGCGAGGCGCGGCAACACCGCTTCGTCCCACAGCGACTGGAGCGTGTAGCTGCCCTCATCGCGCTTCAGGCCGGCTTTGTTGAGCGCCTGCCAAGGATTCTTGGTCGAGTAGCCGAGGGCCAGACAGACCTGCTCCCGAGTCAGGGGCTGGTTGTCGGGGACCTGAGGGCAGCCGGCGTGCCGGTAGAACCGACGCTTCAGGCGCGGATCCTCCAGGTGGCGAGCCAGCGCGCGGCCCTCTTCGGTGATCGCTCGAACCCGCTCGATGGCTCGCTCGGCAACCGGCACCATCCCCGACCAGACCCACTTCACGTACGCGCCGAAGCCCTTGGACGCTTGCAGGCGCAGCCCGAGCTGATCCTTGCCGAACTTGTCGGTGGTTTCGAAGACCAGATTCACCGGAAGCCGGAAGATTTCCTGACCACGAGACGGTGCGCACATCAGCAGCGCAATGGCGCTCGTGGTGACGATGTCGCGCTGGGCCCGCTTGTCAGCAGGATCGAGGTCTCGGTTGAAGATGTCGGCCAACGCGTAAAGCGCGTCGTGGTTCGGTAGCTTCCCCTGTCGAGCCTTCTCCGACGTCGCATCGACGCTGATGCCAGTGTTCTTCGGCTGTTTGTTCGGATTGGCCCACGTGCCGCAGATGGCCGGCAGCACGCCGGCGCGCACCAGCACGTCGGCCAGCTGTTCGAGCTCGGCGCCCACCTTGTAGGGGCCGGAGCCCTGAAGGCTC
Organism: Roseateles sp.; assembly: GCA_046289335.1. Lineage (GTDB taxonomy): Bacteria > Pseudomonadota > Gammaproteobacteria > Burkholderiales > Burkholderiaceae_C > Pelomonas. Next base: position 8,371 of record JBKBVY010000043.1, read on the forward strand.
TCGCGCGCCCGCGTGGCGGCGGCCTCCAGCACTGCGCCATCGATGCCAAGGGGAGTTGCGTCGTCACGCAACTCCAGCAGCGCCGCCTCCAGAGACCTCAACGTCTGGAGCCTCTTGCCGTGCGCGCTCGCATGCAAGCTCGGGTTCAACAGGAAGCGCTCAACGACGTACGCCTTTGCGAAGTCGATGAAGTCGTCGTCCAGCCAAGCCTCGAAGGGGATCGACGCCGCCATGCTTCCACGGGGCGCATGCGCTTGCTTCACGAAGTAGCCGACGCCCGGCCAGTACGGCGCATCCCAGTCTTCGACCAGCACCTTCGACTCGGCACGAGCTGACTGGATGTAGTCGGAGAGGCTTGACGCACGAGCCAGCTCATCCCGAGAGACGAGAGATTCGACCGACGTGGCGATGGTGGCCTTCACGCCTGGCCTCCAGCGGCTGCGAGTTCAACGCGACGCGCCGAGCACAGCTGAACGACGTTGCCGACGGCGGCGATCAGCTTGTCCCGACGCTTCGCCACAGGGCTGTCGGCGCCGAGTTCCGACACCAGGTGCACGCGCTCAGCCTGTAGATCCGCAAGGAACTGATCGTGAGGCCCGTCCAGCCACGGCTGGAAGTGGCTGCAGGTGTAGCAGGCGTGTGGAACGCCGCCGTCCAAGCCGCACTGCTTGAGGTGGCCACAGGTTGCCGCACCCATGCCGCGATAGGCCAGCCGGCTTTGCACGGGGTCGGAGCCGCCGATGGCGTCCTCCTCCGAGTCCACCAACGTCCCTCGGAAGGCTTCGGCGAAGCGCTGCAGCGTGGGCGACTTGGAGACTGCGCGGTCGATGTCGGCCGCGTGCTCGGGCAGGTTGTCGACGTAGATGTCGGCCGACCGGGATGTGGAGTGGTCCAGCAGCCAGGCGATCAGATGCGACGGCAGGCCCTCGCGAGCCAGGTCAGTGCCCTTGGTGTGGCGAAGCCGGGCGGCAGTGATCTTGAGGGGCTGACCGTCTCGTCCTTTGACGTCGACGGAGGCGCAGACGTCACTGATCCGCTGGCCGTGAGTGTGGGACGTGTTGTGCCAGGCCATCCCATGGGCGTCGAGACGCAGCGCCGCGAGCGCTTTGCCATGCTGTCCACCCTGGCGCATCTCGCCTGCCAGCTCGACCGCCTCCGTCACCGAGGACCAGGACGGGTAGAGAGGCAGCTCGCCGAGCAGCGAGCTAAGGTCCTCCTTCTGGAGGTCCCAACCTGTGCGATCAAGCAGCTCTCGGAAGGCGTGCTGCACATCGTCGCGCTGCGCACGGAAGACCTGGAAGTTGCTCGACGTCAGGTCGATGCCGCGGCGAGTCTCTCGGAAGCTGTGCCCGCGCTGCTTGGCGCGTGGCACTGCCAACATGTAGATCGGCTGGCCGTTCGGGAAGCCAGGCTCCGGATCGCCCAGCGTCTCGACCACGTCCTTGCATTTGAGCGAGGCGCTCTGGATCGGCCGCCGGCCGGTGCACAGATGCAGGTAGGCCAAGCTGAAGTCACCCAGGCTCAGCTCACCGGCCTCGGCCGCTTCCGTTAGGCCCGACACCAGATGGTGGAACTCGTCAGGTGTCAGCGGGCCGCTGTCCGGGTCCATCGACCTCACAGCGCGCCCAGCCTCCGCGCCTTTGAGGCGCATTTCCTTGAGCGACGCGATCAGCGAGCCCGAGACGCCGGCGTGCCCACCCGCGTGCCAGTTCACCAGGAACGACCTCAGATGCCGGAGGTAGTCCTCATGACCAAACTCTTCCAGCAAGAGCGCCCGATACTTTCGGACGTCGGTCAGCCTCCACGCCGAGATCCGTCCCTTGGGGAAGCACGCCTTTTGGAAGTGCCTCAGCGCGAAGCAATAGAGATTGAGCGTCGCCCAAGCGTAGTGCTGGCTGGCGAACCGAAGCGTCGTTTCCAAGCCGGCCAGCATCGCTGGAGTCACGAGGATCCGCAGGGATTCAACGTCGATGCCCTGCCTTCCGTCGATGGGCCACCAGCCCGCACGTGCATCGAACTCGATGCCGAAGCGTGTGCGAACAATGTGCGTGCCGGCCCGGTCAAGACCTGCTTCGGCGCGGATGGCGCGGCTGTTCATGCCTCACCTCGCGCCTGATGCCGGCGGGCCATGCGGTCTTGCAGTGCGAGCACGGCAGCACGCGCCTGACGCTTTGTCTCCACCTGTGTGTAGACGGCATCGACGGCGGAGTGCTGCTTGCGACCGGCAAGGTAGTTCCGGACACGCCGGTGCAGATCCTTGCTGTCCTCGTCGGTTCCGCTCTCGTGCTGCACCTTCGCCAGCTCATTGCTGAAGAAGTGGCGCAGCAGGTGGGTGCGAACGCTGGAGAGAAGCTCATCAGCAGCCGCCAGTGTCTCGAACACTTCCTTGAGAGCCGCCTTGGTCATCGGCTGACCTTGGGTCGGACCTGACTTGTGCGTGACGAAGAGGTAGCGATGCTTCGTCGCACCCGGCACTGTTCGGCGCTGGGTGACGTACTGGACGATCAGCTCGGTCAGGTAGAGGGAGATCGGAATGGCTCGGCCATCCGTCTTGGAGACAGGCTGGTCGACGCGAGGATCGTCAGTCGCATCGTGGCGACGACGAACGGTGATCTGTCGCTTCACGTGGTCGACGTCCCGAACCTGAAGGCTCAGGACCTCGCCACGCCGAATTCCAGTTTGACGGAGCAACTCGACCAGCAGGAGGTTCCTGAGCTGCAGCTCGGGACGGAACGGATTCCGATCAGAGCCCGGAGCGATGACATCGTTCAGCGCCTGGTTGTGGTGCTGGGTGAACTCTTCATCGTCGAAGTCGTCTCGCACGGGAGAAGCGCTTCCACGATGCCTGAGGACATCCTCACGCATCTCAGCGATCCGCAGCATGCGCTCGGGACTGAGATGCGTCAGGAGGTACTTGGCCATCCATTCAACGAAGTCGGCGATGTAGGTCAGCCGCTTGGAGTGGGTGTGCCGCGCCACGGAAGGAACGGAGTAGGCATAGCCTCGCCGCACCTTTCCGAGCGCAACCACCTTCTGATATCGCCTCGCCTCGGCGCCGAAGCTTTGCCGAGCGAAGTTGCTGAGCGCCTCGCACTCGATGGAGGTGAGGTACTTCCCAGCGCGCAGCCTGCCTGCCAGATCAATCTGGTTGACCTGACAGAAGCCACTGAGCACGTTGACTGCATTGAGCGCTGCCTCCTGCGATGCAACCGAGAGGCCTCGGTTGCGAAGCGTGGAGACAGCGAACAACGAACAGTAGTCGTCTTCCATCCCGTCCCGCCCGACCAGGTAGGGGCGCCGCTCCCCGTTGGGGAGCAGCGCCTTGGCAAGCTGGAAGGGAAGGGATTGGCTTATCGACATTTCGTCGTGCTCTCGAATACCGGCGAATTTCGCATCATAAAAGACGGACTCCGCGTGGCATTTCAGAGAGATTTACATAGAGGAGAGAGGAGTCTTAAAGACAAACTCCTCTCAACTCCTCCTATTGGCAAGCCTCGCAGTCGGGGTTGTCGATCGAGCAGAACTTCATGTCCGTGGCGGGCAGTTCGGGCTCGACGACGGCGACCGGTGCGGCAGGCGCGGCCATCACCGGCGCGCTGCCTGCCGACACCGCGTTGAGCTGGCCCGAGCGCGTGACCGTGCTCTTCTCGGCCTGCGTGGCGCTGATGGTGCGCAGGTAGTAGGTCGTCTTCAGGCCGCGCTGCCAGGCCAGCTTGTAGGTCTCGTCCAGCTTCTTGCCCGAGGCGCCGGCCATGTAGATGTTCAGGCTCTGCGCCTGGTCGATCCACTTCTGGCGGCGCGCGGCGGCCTCCACCAGCCACACCGGCTCGACCTCGAAGGCCGTGGCATACAGAGCCTTGATGTCCTCGGGCACGCGGTCGATGCGGCGCAGCGAGCCGTCGAAGTGCTTGAGGTCCATGACCATCACGTCGTCCCACAGGCCCAGCGCCTTCAGGTCACGCACCAGCGACTCGTTGATGACGGTGAACTCGCCCGACAGGTTGGACTTGACCGACAGGTTGCCGAAGCAGGGCTCGATGGACGCGTCGACGCCAATGATGTTGGAGATGGTGGCCGTGGGCGCGATGGCGATGCAGTTGCTGTTGCGCATGCCGTGGGCGGCGATGCGGGCGCGCAGCGCGTCCCAGTCCAGCGTCGTCGAGCGATCCACGTCCACATAGCCGCCGCGCTGCTGGGCCAGCAGGTCGATGGAGTCGATGGGCAGGATGCCACGGTCCCACAGCGAGCCCTTGTAGGACGAATAGCGGCCGCGCTCCTCGGCCAGCTCGGTGGAAGCCCAGTAGGCGTGGTAGCAGACGGCTTCCATCGAGCGATCGGCGAACTCCACCGCGGCCTGGCTGGCGTAGGGCGTGCGCAGCTGGTACAGCGCGTCCTGGAAGCCCATGATGCCCAGGCCCACCGGGCGGTGGCGCAGGTTGGAGTCGCGCGCCTTCTTGACGGCGTAGTAGTTGATGTCGATGACGTTGTCGAGCATGCGCATGGCCGTGCGCACGGTCTTCTTCAGCTTGGCCTGGTCGATCTGGCCGTCCTTCAGGTGCTGGGCCAGGTTCACGGAGCCGAGGTTGCAGACAGCGATCTCGCTGTCGTTGGTGTTCAGCGTGATCTCGGTGCACAGGTTGGACGAGTGCACCACGCCCACATGCTGCTGCGGCGAGCGCACGTTGCAGGCGTCCTTGAACGTGATCCAGGGGTGGCCCGTCTCGAACAGCATCGACAGCATCTTGCGCCACAGGTCCTTGGCCGGCATGCGCTTGAACAGCTTGATCTCGCCGCGGTCGACCTTGGCCTCGTATTCCACATAGGCCTTCTCGAAGGCCGCGCCGAAGAGGTCGTGCAGGTCCGGGCAGGTGGAGGGGCTGAACAGCGTCCAGTTGCCACCTTCGATGACGCGCTTCATGAACAGGTCGGGAATCCAGTTCGCCGTGTTCATGTCGTGCGTGCGGCGGCGGTCGTCGCCGGTGTTCTTGCGCAGGTCCAGGAACTCCTCGATGTCCAGATGCCAGGTCTCCAGGTAGGCGCAGACGGCGCCCTTGCGCTTGCCGCCCTGGTTCACCGCCACGGCCGTGTCGTTGACCACCTTCAGGAAGGGAACGACGCCCTGGCTCTTGCCGTTGGTGCCCTTGATGTGCGAGCCCAGAGCGCGCACGGGCGTCCAGTCATTGCCCAGGCCGCCGGCGAACTTGCTCAGCAGCGCGTTCTCCTTGAGCGCTTCATAGATGCCGTCCAGGTCGTCGCTGACGGTGGTCAGGTAGCAGCTGGACAGCTGCGAGCGGCGCGTGCCGCTGTTGAACAGCGTCGGCGTGGAGCTCATGAAGTCGAAGCTGGACAACACCTCGTAGAACTCGATGGCGCGGGCCTCGCGGTCGATCTCGTTCAGCGCCAGGCCCATGGCCACGCGCATGAAGAAGGCCTGCGGCATCTCGATGCGGGTGTCCTCGATGTGCAGGAAGTAGCGGTCGTACAGCGTCTGCAGGCCCAGGTAGTCGAACTGCAGGTCGCGCTCGGCCTTCAGCGCCGCACCGAGGCGGGCCAGGTCGTACTGGGCCAGCTTCTCGTCCAGCAGCTCGGCCTGGATGCCCTTCTTGATGTAGCCGGGGAAGTAGTCGGCATAGCGCTGCGGCATCTCGGCCTGGGTGACCTCGCCGCCCAGGATCTCGCGGCGGATGGTGTGCAGCAGCAGGCGGGCCGTGGCACGGCTGTAGCCGGGGTCCTTCTCGATCAGCGTGCGGGCAGCCAGGATGGCGGCCTTGTAGACCTCGTCGATGGCCACGCCGTCGTACAGGTTGCGCTGCGTCTCGGCCAGCACCGGCTCGGGCTTGACGTCGGCGCCCAGGCCCTCGCAGGCGGACACGATGAGCGACTTCAGCGCGGCCAGGTCCAGCGGGCGGCGCTCGCCGCCGTCCACCACCATCAGCTGCGGCTCGGCGGCGCGGGCGGCCTCGCCCTGGGCGGCGCGCTCCTGGGCGCGGCGCTCGCGGTACAGCACATAGGCACGGGCGACTTCATGATGGCCGCTGCGCATCAGGCCCAGCTCGACCTGGTCCTGCACGTCCTCGATGTGGAAGGTGCCGCCACTGGGGCGCGAGCGCAGCAGCGCGCGCACGACGTTTTGCGTGAGCTGCTCCACCGTCTCGCGCACGCTGGCCGACGCCGCGCCGCTGGTGCCGTGCACGGCCAGGAAGGCCTTCATCAGCGCGACGGCGATCTTGCTGGGCTCGAACGAGACCACGGCGCCGTTGCGGCGAATGATCTGGTAGGACTGATAGCTGGGCAGCGCCGGAGCGGCGGGGGCGGCGGCGTCGGATCCAAACGCGACCGGAGAGACCGAGGCGGGGGTGACCTGGCCAGAGGCGGCTTCATGCAGCATGAGGAGATCCTTCTAAGGAGAGATGACGGGCCAATGCGCGGCAGCCACCCGGGGGCGGGCCGGCGCATCGTGCGGTGCTTCAGTGGGGGTATTTCGTCCCTGCCGGTCCATTGCCCGGCCGGCGTTCCGGCTGGGGCCTCGGGTGCATTGCTGCCGTGGCCAGGCCACTGCAGACAGCGATTCCAAGGGGAGGGTCATGGGGTCGACTGGGTCAGCAGGATATCACGAGAGGACACTATATCTAGTGCCTGCCACCCTGTCGCGGCCACACCCCTAGTGTCAACCCGGGTCTTTCGTCCAGCTTGAAAAAGCGCCGATCAGCGCTTTGCCCCGATCACATCGGGGCTTGCGCCGCGCGGGCCGCATGGGCATTGGGCTGGCGGACCGGGGCCGCCCGCCAACCCGCGCCGTTGCTGCATTTGCCTGGTCGTGCCGGCGTCCGCGGCGCAGTGGCGGCGGGATTCAAGCAGGGCAAATCCCGAGGGCCGCGCGTCAGCTGTCGCCGGCCGAGATGCCCAGCCGCGCCATGCGGTAGCGGATCTGGCGCAGCGACAGGCCCAGGCTGGCCGCCGCCGCCGTGCGGTTGAAGCGGTGCTGGGACAGCGCGCGCAGCAGGATGGCGCGCTCGACTTCGTCCAGATACACCGCCAGGTCGCTGGGCAACTGCTCGGGCAGCGACAGCCCTTCGGCCACCGGCGCCGCCGCGACGGGCGTCTCCAGCGCGGCGAACTGCGACACGCTGCTGCCGTCGTCCAGCAGCGTGTCGGGCAGGCCCAGATCCTCGGCCTCGATCCACTCGCCGCCCGACAGCGCCAGCGCCCGGTGCAACAGGTTCTCCAGCTCGCGCACATTGCCGGGGAAGGCATAGCGCGACAGCGTCTGCAGCGCGCCCGGCGTGAGCCGCGGCGTGGGCGACACGCCGGCATCCTGGGCGATGCGGGCCAGCACGCGGGCACTGATCAGGCCCAGGTCCTCCAGCCGCTCACGCAGCGGCGGCACGCGGATCTGGATGACGTTGAGGCGGTAGAACAAGTCCTGCCGGAAGCGGCCGGCCGCCACCTCGGCGGCCAGGTCCTTGTGCGTGGCGCTGAGGATGCGCACATTGACCGGGCTCTCGGCCGTCGCGCCCACGGGCCGCACCGAGCGCTCCTGGATGACGCGCAGCAGCTTGCTCTGCATGGCCAGCGGCAGGTCGCCGATCTCGTCCAGGAACAGCGTGCCTCCGTCGGCCGCCTGGAAGAAGCCCTCGCGGTCTTCGTTGGCGCCGGTGAACGCGCCCTTGCGGTAGCCGAAGAACTCGGCCTCCAGCAGGTTCTCGGGGATGGCGCCGCAGTTGACGGCCACGAAGCGCTGGCTGGCGCGGGCGCCGTGGTCGTGGATGGCGCGCGCCACCAGCTCCTTGCCGGTGCCCGACTCGCCGTGCACCAGCACCGGCGCCATGCTGCGCGCCACCTTGTCGATGAGGGCGCGCACCGCGCGTATGGCCGGCGACTCGCCCACCAGCCGCAGCGCCGTCGCCGCTGCCATAGCAGTGGCAGTGGCAGCGGCGGCTTGGGGCTCGGGCGCCTTGGGCGCGGGCTGCCGCCCCAGCGCCGAACCCACCACCGAGCGGAACTGGCGCAGGTCCACCGGCTTGGTCAGGTAGTCGAAGGCGCCGGCCTTCAGCGCCTCCACCGCGTTCTCGGCCGAGCCGAAGGCGGTGATGACGATGGCCTTCTCGGGCCGGCCGGCCTGCTCCAGCCAGCGCAGCACGCCTAGGCCGGAGCCGTCGGGCAGCTTCATGTCGGTGATGACGGCGCTGTACTGCGCGGCCTGCAGCTGCTGCAGCGCCTCGGCCACGGAGCCGGCGCTGTCGATCTCGTAGCCCTCGCGCATCAGCGTCAGCTCGTAGAGCGTGCGCAGGTCGGGCTCGTCGTCGACGACCAGCAGGCGTTCGGTGGTGGAAGTGGCCATGATCTCAGGCACCCGGCGCGCGCAGTCGCACGCAGAACTCGTTGGCCGTGCCGTCGGCGGCGCGGCGGAAGTCGATGCGCGCGCCATGGCGCTCGCACAGTTCCCTGCAAATATAGAGGCCCAGCCCGGTGCCGCGGCTGCGCGTCGAGAAGAAGGGCTCGAACAGGTGGCGCTCGACCTCCGGCGGCACCGGCGGCCCGGCGCTGCGCACCGCCAGCTCCAGCCCGTCGCTGCTGCGGGCCAGCTGCACGGCGATCGTGCCGGCGCCGTCCTCGGCATGGCGCAGCGCGTTGTCCAGCAGGTTGACGAGGATGCGGCGCAGGTGCTCGGCATCGAACAGCGCCGCCAGGCCGGGTTCGGCGATCTGCAGCCGGAAGCGGCTCTGCGGCCCGGCCTCGATGCCGTTGACCAGTACCCAGTCCACGCAGGTCTCGTGCACCAGCTCGCTCACGTCCAGCGCCGTCGTCTCGGGCTGCACGCCCGGCGCCACCTCGGTCACATCGTCCACCAGCCTTTTCAGCCGCTGCACATTGGACGCCACCATGCGCGTCAGCTGCTCGGCGCGCATGCCGGCCACGTCCTCGGCGATCAGCGCATTGGCCTGGGCGATGGCGGCCAGCGGGTTGCGGATCTCGTGCGCGATGCCGGCCGACACCCGGCCCATCGCCGCCAGCTTCTCCTGGCGCGAACGCGCCAGCAGCTCGCGGTTGTCCTCCAGGAACAGCACGCACAGCTCCTCGCTGCCCTCGCGCTGGCGCGTGAAGCGCAGGCGCAGCCGCAGGCTGCGGCTGACGCCGCCGGCCAGCGACAGCGTCACGTCCAGTTCACCGCCGCGGCCGCCGGCATAGGCCTGCTCCAGCGCCTGCGTCAGCGGCTGCCAG
>JBKBVY010000370.1:0-622 GCA_046289335.1 Roseateles sp.
TGATGGCCCAGGCGGACTTCGCCCTGACCAACGGGTTCGAAGCCACGCCCGCCAGTCTGAGGGCCGGAGCGGGAAGCGTCGGCACCGGTCGGGTCATGGACCTGTTGCTGGACGATCTGGAGGGGCCGGGCTTCGTCGGCAACGATAACGGCCGAGGCCGTGCGCAATATGGGATCACCGAGAAGAGCCACCCGGAGGCGTGGCGGGACGGGCGGGTGGATCGAACCGAGGCCGAGGCCATCTATCGCCGGGACTATCTGGCGCCGCTGGGGCGGCTGTCGCCCGAGATGGAGATCGTCGCCCTGCCCGCCGCCGTGATCGGCGGCGTGGGAACCGCCCAGGCCCTGCTCGCCCAAGCCGGCGGCGACCCCGAGCGGTTCCTGACGCTGGAAACCCAGAGGTTCGAACGGCTGGCGGCGCAGGATCCAGCCAAGTACGGCGACGACCTGAACGGCTGGCGGGCGCGCGTCGGCAAGGTGCGCGGCGCGCTTCAAGCCTATCGTGCCGGAGTTCGCGCCCAGGAAGGCTTTTCGAACGATCCGCTCGGCTTCGCGCGCGGGACGGCGCGGCGGCCCGGTCTGGCGCCGGTGGCGGAGTTCGACCTGGGCGCCGTGTTCGGCGG
>JBKBVY010000044.1:0-17448 GCA_046289335.1 Roseateles sp.
CACGATGGCCATCTACGCCTCCTCCCACGCCCGCGGCACCCAGCGGGTCGACGTGGTCACCCTGGGCGCCATCAGCGCCCCGCAGGCCTCGCTCGCACCGGACCAGCTCTTCGTCGCGAGGTCAGCGCGCCCCAATGCGGGGCCGCCGCAACCCATCGCCGTGCAGCCGCTGGCACCGCGACAGCGGCGCTAGCGTCAGCGCGGCGCCAGGCCCATGGCGTCCAGCCGCAGCAGCACCTCGGTGCGGCGCTCGCGCGCGAGGTCCAGCCAATGCCGCCCCTCCTGGGCACCCAGCAACGCGTAGACCAGGTTGCGATTGGCAGCGGGCCAGCGCGCCTTGATGCGGGCGTAGACCTCGAAGGCATCGCAAGCCTGTAGCTCGGCGGGCGTGTGAATGCCCACCGCGGCGAGCTGCTCGCGACTGCGCGGACCCAGCCCCTGCCAGCCCTCGGCACTCATGCCATGGCCGTGCACAGCTCCACCAGCGTGCCGTCCGGGCAGCGCACATAGGCCACGGTCTGGCCCCAGGGCTTGGTGAGCGGCGCGGCCAGCGGGCGGGCGCCGGCGGCCACCGCGCGGTCGAAGGCAGCCTGCACGTCGGCCACCGTGAAGCCGATCTCCATGCCCAGCGGCCGGTCGCTGGCGTCGGCGGCCACGTAGTCGTGCTGCACGCTGTCACGCGCGGTCGCATGGTCCACGAAGGCCAGCGTCACGCCGCCCGCGCCGGTGTCCACCTCGCCATAGGCGCCGCTCTCATGCAGGAAGCGTCGCGGCAGGCCGAAGGCACGGTCGAAGAAATCCAGCGAGGCGGCGACATCGGCCACGTAGATCAGGGTGTAGGCGAACTGCATGACAGGGCTCCAGCGTTGACGGTGCCGCATGTTGCGCCGGGCCGGCTGTCAGCCCGTGTCAGCAGCCGCGGAGACAATGGCGGCAATGCAAGCCTTCCTCATCGCCACCGGCCTGGTGGCCCTCGCCGAGATCGGCGACAAGACCCAGCTCCTCGCCTTCATGCTCGCGGCCCGCTTCCGGCGGCCCTGGCCCATCGTGCTGGGCATCTTCGTGGCCACCGTGGTCAACCATGCCGTGGCCGGCGCCGTGGGCAGCTGGCTGACCCATGTCATCGGCCCGAATGCGCTGCGCTGGATCCTGGGCCTGTCCTTCATCGCGATGGCGGGCTGGATGCTGATCCCCGACAAGCTCGACGAGGACGACACCCCCAAGCCCGGCCACGGCGTGTTCGTGACGACGGTCATCGCCTTCTTCCTGGCCGAGATGGGTGACAAGACGCAGATCGCCACCGTGGCCCTGGCGGCGCGCTTCCCGGCCGAGTTCATCGGCGTGGTGATGGGCACCACGGCCGGCATGATGGTGGCGAACGTACCGGCCGTGCTGGTGGGCGACAAGCTGGCGCACAAGCTGCCGGTGACGCTGGTGCACCGCATCGCGGCCGTCATCTTCGCGGCGCTGGGGGTGGCGACGCTGGTGGCAGGCGGGTCGCTGCTGGGCGGCTGAGCTCAGGCCAGCGCGGCGAACAGCGCCGCCAGCGAGAGCAGCCACACCCTCATCACGCACGCCTTCGTTGCGAGGCCCTCACTCCACCAGCACCTGCCGCACCGCCCGCGCCCACTGCGCCATGCGCGCCGCCGCCTCATCCCGCGACATGCGCGGCTCGAAGGCGCGGTCCAGCTGCCAGATGTCGGCAATCTCTTCGGGCGCACCGTAAACGCCAGCGCCAAGGCCTGCCAGCAGCGCTGCGCCCAGCGCCGTGGTCTCGATGACCTTGGGCCGCAGCACCGGCAGGCCCAGCAGGTCGGCCTGGAACTGCATCAGCAGGTCGTTGGCCGCGGCGCCGCCGTCCACGCGCAGTTCGGTCAGCGCGGCGCCGTCGTTCTGCATGGCATGCAGCAGCTCGGCGCTCTGGAAGGCGATGCTCTCCAGCGCCGCGCGCGCGATGTGGCCGCGGCCGCTGCCGCGCGTCAGGCCCACGAGGGCACCGCGCGCATCCGCCCGCCAGTGCGGCGCGCCCAGGCCGGTGAAGGCCGGCACCAGCATCACGCCGCCGCTGTCGGGCACGCTCTCGGCCAGCGCCTGCACCTCGGCGCTGGAGCGGATCAGGCCCAGGCCGTCGCGCAGCCACTGCACCACCGCGCCGCCGACGAAGACGCTGCCCTCCAGCGCGAACTGCGGCGCAGCGCCCACCTGCGCGGCGCGCGTGGTGAGCAGCCCGTGGGTCGACGCGCGCGCCTGCGTGCCGGTGTGCGTCAGCAGGAAGCAGCCGGTGCCGTAGGTGTTCTTGGCCTGGCCGGGTGAGAGCGCCGCCTGGCCGAACAGGGCCGCCTGCTGGTCGCCCGCGATGCCGCAGATGGGCGCGCCGAACTCGGCCGCGTTGCCGAACAGGCCCGCCGACGGCCGCACCTCGGGCAGCAGCGCGCGCGGGATGCCGAACAGGCCCAGCAGCTCGTCGCTCCAGTCGCCGCGGTGGATGTCGAACAGCAGCGTGCGCGAGGCGTTGCTGACGTCGGTGGCATGCACCGCGCCGCCGGTGAGCTGCCACAGCAGCCAGCTGTCCACCGTGCCGAAGGCCAGCTCGCCGCGCTCGGCGCGTTCGCGGGCGCCGGGCACATGGTCCAGCAGCCAGCGCAGCTTGGTGGCGGAGAAGTAGGGGTCCAGCACCAGGCCGGTCAGCGCATGCACGCGCGGCTCCAGGCCCTGCTGCTTCAACTGCTCGCAGAAGTCCGCCGTGCGGCGGTCCTGCCAGACCAGCGCGCGGTGCAGCGGCTCGCCGGTCCGGCGGTCCCACAGCACGGTGGTCTCGCGCTGGTTGGTGATGCCGATGGCGGCAGGCTTCACGCCGGCCTGGGCAACGGCCTCGCGGGCGCAGGCCAGCTGGCCGGCCCAGATCTCGCGGGGGTCGTGCTCCACCCAGCCGGGCTGCGGGAAGTGCTGCGTCAGCTCGCGCTGCGCGACGGCCAGCAGCCGGCCGTCGCGGCCGAAGACCATGGCCCGCGAGCTGGAGGTGCCTTGGTCCAGCGCCAGCAGAGCGTCCATCGCTTGTCCCTTAGAGTGATTGCATGGCAGATCATTTTGACGTGGTGGTGGTGGGGGGCGGCATCAATGGAACGGGGCTGGCGCGTGACCTGGCCGGGCGTGGCTGGCATGTGCTGCTGGCCGAGGCGCAAGACCTGGCCCAGCACACCTCGTCGTCGTCCACCAAGCTCATCCACGGCGGGCTGCGCTATCTGGAGACCTACGAGTTCTCGCTGGTCCGCAAGGCCTTGCAGGAACGCGAGGTGTTGCTGAAGAGCGCGCCGCATCTGATCCAGCCGCTGCGCTTCGTGCTGCCGCATGCGCCGCATCTGCGGCCGGCCTGGATGATCCGCGCCGGCCTGTTCCTGTACGACCACCTGGCCCGCCGCGAGCTGCTGCCGGGCTCGCGCGGGCTGACGCTCGCGGGCAGCGTCTACGGCGCGCCGCTGCGGCCCGAGTTCACGCGCGGCTTCGTCTACTCGGACGGCTGGGTGGACGACGCCCGGCTGGTGGTGGCCAACGCGCAGGACGCCCGCGCCCGCGGCGCCGAGGTGCTGACGCGCTGCGCCGTCACGCGCGCCGAGCGCGGCGCCGACCGCTGGCAGCTCACGCTGCAGGACGGCCGCCGGCTGCAGAGCCGCGCGCTGGTCAACGCGGCGGGGCCCTGGGCCGAGGCCTTTCTGCGCGGCCAGGGCCTGCCGGCACGCGGGCTGCGGCTGGTCAAGGGCAGCCACATCGTCGTGGACCAGCGCTTCGCGCACGACCATGCCTACATCTTCCAGAACCCGGACGGCCGCATCATCTTCGCCATCCCCTACCAGGGCCGCTTCACGCTGATCGGCACCACCGACGTGGAGCTGCCGGACGACGCCCCGCCACCCGCGCAGGCGCAGATCGAGGCGGCGGAGGTGGACTACCTGTGCGAGCAGGCCAGCCGTTATCTCGCGCGGCCGGTCACGCCGGCCGACGTGCTGTGGACCTATGCCGGCGTGCGGCCACTGCTGGACGAGGGCGGCTCGGCCTCGTCCGTCACGCGCGACTATCTGCTGGAGGCCGACGCCAGCGCCGCGCCGCTGCTGAACGTGTGGGGCGGCAAGCTGACCACCTACCGCAAGCTGGCCGAGGACGGTGCGACGCAAGTGGGCGCCATGCTGGACGGCCCGCGCCAGCCCTGGACCGCCGGCGCCCGCCTGCCCGGCGGCGACCTGGGCGCGCATGGCGTGGACATCGCCGGCTTCACGGCCGCGCTGCAGGCCCGCCACCCGCAGCGGCGCCCGGCCGACGTGGCGCGGCTGGCGCTGGCCTATGGCAGCGTGGCGGCCGAGCTGCTGGCCGAACCCGCAGGCGCCGAGGTGGCGCCGGGCCTGTTCGAGAACGAGCTGCGTCATCTCGTCGAACGGGAGTGGGCCCGCAGCGCCGACGATGTGCTGTGGCGCCGCAGCAAGCTGGGCCTGCACTTCACGCCGCCGCAGCGGGAGTCCGTCGCAAACTGGTTCGGCCGGCGCTGAGGCCTGCGGCATGATGCCGCCCCATGTTGTCCGGTGTGCTGTTCGCCCTCGCGGCGGGATTGATGTGGGGGCTGGTGTTTGTCGCGCCGGTCATGCTGCCGGGCTGTCCGCCGGCGCTGCTGACCGTGGGCCGCTACCTGGCTTTCGGGCTGATCGCGCTGCCGCTGGCGCTGATGGACCGCCGCACGCTGCGCGAGCTGCAGCCCGCCGACTGGTGGGAGGCCGTCAAGCTCAGCGCGGTGGGCAACTTCCTGTACTACCTGACGCTGTCGGCCGCCATCCAGCGCGCCGGCGCGCCGCTGCCCACCATGATCATCGGCACGCTGCCGGTGGTCATCGCCGTCTGCGCCAACCACCGCAACCGCGTGCGCGACGGCCAGCTGCCCTGGCTGAAGCTGCTGCCCTCGCTGGCGCTGATCGCCGCGGGCCTGGCGCTGGTCAACCGCGACGAGCTGCACCACCTGCAGGCCCAGTCCGGCGACCTGCGCCGTTATGCCGAGGGTGCGCTGCTGGCCGTCGCGGCCGTGGCCTGCTGGACCTGGTATCCCATCCGCAATGCCGACTGGCTGCGCGCGCATGCGGATCGGTCACCGCGGGCCTGGGCCACGGCGCAGGGCCTGGTCACGGGGCCCATGGCGCTGGCGGGCCTGCTGGCCGTGGGCGCCGTGCAGTGGGCTGCGCCCGGCACGCTGATGCCGGCGGACTACGCCTTCCCGCTGGGCGACCGGCCGCTGGCCTTCATCGGCCTGATGCTGGCCATCGGCCTGTGTTCGTCGTGGCTGGGCACGCTGTGCTGGAACGAGGCCAGCCAGCGCCTGCCCACGTCGCTGTCGGGCCAGCTGATCGTCTTCGAGACGCTGGCGGCGCTGGCCTACGCCTTCGCCTGGAACCAGCGCATGCCGCCGCCCGCCACGGTCGCGGGCATCGTGCTGCTGATCGCCGGCGTCATGTGGGCGCTGCGCATCAAGCCTGTTCAAGCACACTGATCACGCGCTGGCCGTCAAAGCCATCGGCCTCGCCCTTGCGCACATGGCCGCGTGCGTTGCTGACGACGCGGCAGCCGTGCAGCCGGTAGTCGTGCCGGCAGTGCAGGTGGCCGTGCAGCCACAGCCGGGCCAGGGGCAGCAAGGCCTCGTCGTCGTTGCAGAAGCTGGCCGTGCCGGGCTGGCGGCCGTAGCGCGGGTCGGCGCTCTTCAGGCTGGGGGCGAAGTGGGTGATGACGACCGTGGCGTCCCAGTCACCGCTGCGGCGCAGCTCGTCGGCCAGCCAGGCGCGCTGCGCCAGGCCCAGCGCGCGCACGGCGTCCACGTCGAAGGGCTGGCCGCTGCGGGTGGATTGCATGACCTTCTGGAAATAACCGCCGGCCCGCATCGCCCGCTCGCGGCCCGCGGGGCCGAAGGCGTCGAAGTCGCACCAGCGCGTGCTGCCGACGAAGCGCACGCGCCGGCCCTGCGCGTCGGCCAGCACGACAGCCTCGTCGTCCAGCATGCGCAGGCCCAGCGCCGTGA
Organism: Roseateles sp.; assembly: GCA_046289335.1. Classification (GTDB taxonomy): domain Bacteria; phylum Pseudomonadota; class Gammaproteobacteria; order Burkholderiales; family Burkholderiaceae_C; genus Pelomonas. Next base: position 6,047 of record JBKBVY010000044.1, read on the forward strand.
CATGCGCCCGCAGCGCCTCGCCCGCCTCGTCCACGTCGCGGCGGTCGAACTCGTGGTTGCCGGGCACGAACAGCACCGGCACCGGCCAGTCGCGGAACAGCTCGAAGCTGCGCCAGCTGGTGTCGATGTCGCCTGCCAGGATCAGCAGCTCGGCACCGGGCGCCGGCAACGGCTGGTAGGACTCGGTTTCGAGGTGGAGATCCGACAGCAGCTGCAACCTCATGTCAGTCGGGGACAGAGCTTGGCGCTGCGCGCCGGCGGTCTGTCCCGCAAATCGTCAGTTGGCACCGTGGCACTGCTTGTACTTTCGGCCGCTGCCGCAGGGGCAGGGGTCGTTGCGGCCAACCTTGGGCGTGTCGCGCTTGATGGTCTCGACACGGTAGCGCTCTTCCTCGGTCAGGTCGGCCAGGTCGGCCACCGTGACGACCAGCTCCTCGATGGCGTCGTCCAGGTCCTTCAGCGGATGCTCGCGGTTCAGCGTGGCGACGACTTCCTTCTCCTCCAGCGTCTCCGCCGGCAGGTGGCGGTACAGGCGCGCCATCGCGGCGGCCACGTCGTCGTTGGGCAGGTCGGCCAGCTCGGGGAAGCACAGCGCCGCATGCTGGAAGCCTGCCACCCAGGGCATCAGCGCCCGCGAGATGGGGCCCAGCGCGTCGTAGCTGTCGCGCGCGGCACGCTCTTCTTCGGTCGCGTCCTCGGGGAGCGGCTCGGGCTGGGCGTCTTCGTCCACGTCCAGGATGACGGGGTCGAACCAGCCGTTCTCGACCAGGCCCTTGTTCAGCGCGGCATGGCGGCGCTGCACGAGCTGGGTGATGCGGTCCAGCCAGGTGGCGTCGACGCTCTCGGGCAGCTGGCCGCCGTCGTAGTCGAAGATGTTGGGCAGCCACTCGTCCATGTCGATGAGGCGGGGCTGCACGATGACGCCGCACAGGTAGCCGTCCAGCATGGAAGCGTCCAGCGGCTGCAGCGGCTCGGGCGTGGCGGCGAGGAGTTCGTCGAGTTCGGCGAACTCGGCGTCTGTCAGATCTTGGGTGCTCATGGCGGCCATTGTCGACTCACGTTGAACGCAGCACCAACTCGGTCGGCGCTCTCGCCTGAAGGCAGGGTCGTGCATTCCCCAGCGGCTGCCGTGGAACCGGCTTGGCCGGGCCACTGGCAGCGCCCCCTTGAGGGTGCCGGCGAAGCCGGTAGGGGGTGGGCTCGTCAGACGGCCTTCTGTTCCAGCACGAAGTTCGCGCCGTCGTACTGGCCCAGCTTCTCCACCAGCAGCGGCAGGCACTGGGCCAGCTCGTCGTGCAGCGTGAACGGCGGGTTGGCGACGAACATGCCGCTGCCCATCATGCCGAAGCCGCGCTCGTCGGCCTGGGTGACGGTCAGGCGCACATGCAGCCAGCCCTTCTTGGCGGCGGCGTCGGCGCTGGCCTTGAGGCGCTGCGCGAGCTGGGTCGATTCCAGCAGCTGCAGCTGCGGGTACCAGACCATGACGACCGTGTCGGCCGCGCGCTCCAGCGCCTCGCGCAGCGCGGCCAGCACCTTGGCGTAGTCGGTCTTGATCTCGTAGGGCGGGTCCATCAGCAGCGCCGCGCGGCGCGTGGGCGAGGGCAGCTCGGCCTTGATGGCGGCAAAGCCGTCGCGGTCGCTGACCTGGGTGTTGGGGCGGCTCTCCAGGTAGCTGGCGAGGATGCGGTGGTCGGTGGGATGCAGCTCGTAGGCGCGCAGCCGGTCGGTCTCGCGCAGCACGAAGTTGGCAATCGCTGGCGAGCCGGGGTACTGGCGCAGCTGGCCGTCGGGGTTGAAGGCGCGCACCAGGCCCACGTAGTCGGCCAACGGCGCGGGCAGGCGGTCCGCGTCGTCATAGAGCCTGGCGATGCCGCTGGCGTATTCGGCGTTCTTCTGCGCGTAGCGGCCCTCGACCGAATAGCCGCCGGCGCCGGCATGCGTGTCGATGAGGGTGTAGGGCTTGTCCTTTTCGCCCATGTAGCGCAGCACGCGGGTCAGCACCAGGTGCTTGAGGACGTCGGCATGGTTGCCGGCATGGAAGGCGTGGCGGTAGGCGAGCATGGGCCGATTGTCGCCAAGCCGGGGGCTTGCGCTGGCGCAAGGCGGCCCCAGCTGCGCGGATAGCACACTCCGCAGCAACCGCACGCCCCACGGGGGCAGGCCGGCTTGTCTAGGCTTGATGCCGTTTCCTGGTTTCCTTTCGCTCTCCATGACCACGCTTTTCGATCCCGCACGTTTCGGCGACATCGCCCTGGCCAACCGCGTCGTGATGGCGCCGCTGACGCGCAACCGCGCGCCCGGCCAGATCCCCACCGCGCTGACCGCCGAGTACTACCGCCAGCGCGCCGGCGCCGGCCTGCTGATCACCGAGGCCGCGCAGATCCGCCCCGACGGCCAGGGCTATTTCGACACCCCCGGCATCCATTCGCCCGAGCAGATCGCCGCCTGGAAGCAGGTGACCGACGCGGTGCATGCCGAAGGCGGCAAGATCGTCATCCAGCTCTGGCATGTGGGCCGCATCTCGGTGAAGCGCCTGCAGCCGGGCGGCCAGGCGCCGGTGTCGTCCACCGCCCGCGCCGCCAAGACGCGCACCTATGCCGCCCACGGCGAGCTGGTGCCCACCGACACGCCGCGCGCGCTGCGCACCGACGAGATCCCGCAGCTGATCGCCGACTATGTGCAGGCCGCCAGGAACGCCATGGCCGCCGGCTTCGACGGCGTGGAGGTGCACGCGGCCAACGGCTATCTGATCGAGCAGTTCCTGCGCGACAGCGCCAACGACCGCAGCGATGCCTACGGCGGCTCCATCGAGAACCGCGCGCGGCTGCTGATCGAGGTGATGACCGGCATCGCCGGCGCCATCGGCGCGGGCCGCACCGGCCTGCGGCTGTCGCCCGTGACGCCGGCCAACGACATCGGCCAGGACAGCAACCCGCAGGCGCTGTTCAACCACGTGGCCGACCAGCTCCGCCCCCTGAAGCTGGCCTTCCTGGAGGTCGTGGAAGGCGCCACCGGCGGCGCGCGCGACAACGCGCCCTTCGACTACCAGGAACTGCGCCGCCGCTTCGGCGGGCCCTTCATCGTCAACAACGGCTATGACCGCGCGATGGCGCTGGACGCCGTGGCCAGCGGCCGTGCCGACGCGGTGTCCATCGGACGGCCCTTCATCAGCAACCCCGACCTGGTGGAGCGGCTGCGCGACAACCTGCCCTGGGCAGAGCCGAAGAAGGAGACCTTCTACGGCGGCGGCGCCGAGGGCTACACCGACTATCCGACGGTGCGCGACGCGACCTGACCGATCAGCCCTGAAATGCGCCCGGGTGGCGCGCTGGCCCGGCCAGTGCCACCGTGCCGCGCGGGTGCCGGTACTCGCGCGAGGGGCAGAGCTTGATCCCCTCGGCCTCGCCCGCGTCCTGCGCCTTGCCGCGCAAGGACGAGCCCGGCTTGAGGCGGAAGTCCTCGCGCACGGCGCGCACGAACTCGTCCCAATCGGCGGGGAAGTTGGCGCGCCGCGTCCAGTGGCCTTCGGCCGCGAGCCTGGGCGCGCCCACCAGCAGGTTGTTGGCCAGCATCACCTCGGTCTGCGGGGGCGTCACGCGCAGCCAGATGCCGCCGCTGGGGCGCTGGTCCACCAGCGTGTTGTGCACCAGGCAGAGCGCCTGGCGCGGCCACTTGGCGCCCTCCACGCCGAAGGACACCACGTGGGCGTTGTCCGTCGTGGAGCTCTGCATGATGAGGTTGCCCATCACCACCGCCACGCCGCCGTTGGGAAACTCCAGCTCGTAACTGGCGCGGCCGCCGATCTCGTCGGTGAGCCGGTTGTAGAGGATGTGGTTGACGGCGGCGCGGCTCTTCAGCAGGTGGCCCAGCATGCCGCCGTGGAAGTAGCTGCCCGTCACCGACAGCCGCTTGATGGCGCCGACGTAGAGGTTGTGCGTCTTGCCGTCGCGCGGCGGGATGGGGCCGAACTCGCAGTCCACGATGTCCAGCTCCACGCTCTCGTCGTTGGACGACAGCAGGCCGTTCTCGTTGTCGCGGAAGCCGCAGTCCGCGAGCAGAAGCGAGCCCGCCTCCAGCCGTATGCCCGCGCCGTTGCGGTCGGGAACCGTGCAGCCGATGAAGTCGAAGCCCTCGATGCGCATGCGCCGGCCGCGCGTGACGAACAGCCCCTTGCCCTGCGCATGGGCGCCGGCGGCGATGAGCCGCACGCGGCCGCCCACGGCGCGCAGGGTCAGGTCTTGCTGGGTCCAGACCGCCACGTCGGCGATGTACTCGCCCGCATCCACCTCGATGAGCATGCCGTCGCGCGCCTGGCGCGCGGCTGCGGCCAGCGACTTGACGGCCTGGCGCGGTCCGACCTTCAGCACCGGGCCCGCATGGGCCGCCAAGGGAAGCAGGCCGGCGGCGGCCAGCAGCTCGCGCCGGCGCGTCATGTCTTGCCTTTCATCTTGGCCTTGAACAGCTCCACCAGGCCCACCTCGCGCGGCCCGGGCAGCAGCTCGAAGGCCTCGCCCGCGGCGATGCTGCCCTCGCGCTTCACCGCCAGGTAGAAGCCGCAATAGGCGCTCTGCGCCATCAGCTTGACGGCCTGGTTGAAGCCCATGTGGGCATTGAACTTGAAGCAGGGGTAGCGCGGTTCGGAGACGATGAGCTCGCAGTCCGGGAAGCGCAGCACGTCGCCCAGCCAGACCCTGTTCTCCAGCAGGCCCAGCAGCGTCAGGTTCTCGCCGGCCGCGCCCGGCTGCAGCTCGCCCTCGACCTTGGCCTGGGCCCGCACGGTGGTCCAGAACGCGTAGTGCTCCTGCGGGTAGGCATAGACGGCCTTGGCCGGCCCGCCGTGCACGCTGCGGTCGGCCTGCTCGTCGCCGTCCAGGCCCAGCGGCCCCACGGCGATGCGCCCGTCGCGGGCGCGCTTGCGGATGGCCGAAGGCACGAGCTGGCCCTGGGCCAGCAGGGGTTCGGCGCGGGCGGTGTTGACGCTGACGACTTGCATGGCCGGCATTGTCCAAGACCCGGCTAGGAGGCATTTCGGCGTGTTCGCCTACAACGCATGCTGTTACATCCATCTAGGCTCTGACACCCATCTTCAAGGGAGATCGCATGACTGCACTGGACAGCGGCGCCCGCGTCTGGGCCGGGCTGGCCGTCACGCCGTCCAGCGAGCTGATGTTCATCGTCGGCGTGCTGCTGGCCGGCGCGCTGGCCGGCGAGTTCATCGCCGCGACGACGCGGCTGCCGCGCGTGGTGGGCTACACGCTGGCCGGCTGCGTGGCTGCCGCCTTCGGCCAGGGCGTGGCCATGCCGCTGGCCGGCGCCGCGCAGATCGTCACCGACCTGGCCCTGGGCCTGCTGCTGTTCGAGATCGGCAGCCGCGTGCGGCTGAGCTGGCTGCGCCGCAACCCGGGCCTGGCGGTCACGAGCCTGGCCGAGGCCTTGCTGAGCGCCGCGGCCGTGGCCTTCGTGCTGCAGCTGTTCGACGTGGGCTGGCCCACGGCCATCGCCTGCGCCATCCTGGCCATGCCGGCGCCGGCCGCCGTGTCGGGCCGGGTGGCGCTGGAGCTGGGCGCCGAGGGCCAGGTCACGCAGCGGGCCTCGCTGCTGACGGCGCTGAACACGCTGTACGCCGTGGTCGCGCTGACACTGATGCGCACCTGGTGGGCCGCGGACGACGGCGGCAGCCTGCCGCAGGCGCTGGGCGGCCTGGCCATCTCGCTGCTGACCACGCTGGGCGTGGCGGCGCTGCTGGCCGGCGCGGCCTACCTGGCCGCGCGCCGGCTGGACCTGCGCAACGAGAGCGCCACGCTGCTGCTGTTCGGCCTGGTGGCCTTCGCCATCGTCGCGGCGCGCGCCATCGGCGTGTCCACGCTGCTGATGCCGCTGCTGGCCGGCCTGCTGCTGCGCAACAGCAGCGAGCGCCCCTGGGTGTGGCCGCGCCACTTCGGCACGGTGGGCGGCGCGCTGGTGCTGATGCTGTTCGTCATCGTCGGCTCGGCCTGGACGCCGCAGATCCTGGTGGCCGGCGGCTTCGCCGCGCTGGCGCTGCTGGCAGCGCGCTTCCTGGCCAAGACGCTGGCCATCGTCCTGCTGTCGCCCTGGGCCAAGGCCAGCTGGCGGCAAGGCCTAGCCCTGTCCATCACGATGACGCCGCTGTCGGCCACGGCGCTGGTCATGCTCAGCGAGCTGATGCGTGCCGAGCCCGAGCTGGCCCAGGGCGCCGTGCCCATCATCCTGGCCAGCATCGCGGTGCTGGAGCTGCTCGGCCCCATCGCCGTGCAGTTCGCGCTGCGCCTGGCCGGCGAACTGCCTCCCGCCCCCCAACGCCGCCAGGAGAAGCGTCCATGAGCCTCGGAGCCTTCTCCAAATCGCAGCCGCTGACGCTGGGCGTCGAGCTGGAGCTGCAGATCGTCAACAACGACGACTACGACCTCGCGCCCGTCTCGGCCGACCTGCTGCGGCTGATGGCCAAGCGCAAGATCCCCGGCGACGTGAAGCCCGAGATCACCAGCAGCATGATCGAGCTGTCCACCGGCGTCTGCGCCAACCATGGCCAGGCGCTGGCCGAGCTGGGCGAGATCCGCGCCGCGCTGGTGGACTGCGCCGAGCGGCTGGACGTGAGCCTGTGCGGCGGCGGCACCCACCCCTTCCAGCACTGGACGCGCCGGCGCATCTTCGAGACGCCGCGCTTCCACGAGCTCTCGTCGCTGTACGGCTATCTGTCCAAGCAGTTCACCGTGTTTGGCCAGCACGTGCACGTGGGCTGCCCCAGCGCCGACGAAGCCCTGGTGCTGCTGCACGGCATGAGCCGCTTCATCCCGCACCTGATCGCGCTGGCGGCCTCGTCGCCGTTCGTGCAGGGCGAGGACACGGGCTTCGACTCGGCGCGGCTGAACTCGGTGTTCGCCTTCCCGCTCTCCGGCCGCGCGCCCTTCGTGCAGACCTGGGACGATTTCGAGGTGTTCTTCAACAAGATGACGCGCACCGGCGTCGTCACGGGCATGAAGGACTTCTACTGGGACATCCGCCCCAAGCCCGAGTTCGGCACCATCGAGGTCCGCGTGCTGGACACGCCGCTGACCATCGAGAAGGCCGCCGCGCTGGCCGGCCTCATCCAGTGCCTGGCGCACTGGCTGACGCGCGAGAAGCCGTTCAAGCTCAGCGAGGACGACTACCTGCCCTACACCTTCAACCGTTTCCAGGCCTGCCGCTTCGGGCTGGACGGCACCTTCGTGGACCCCGAGACCGGCGAGCACCGCGTGCTGCGCGACGACCTGGCGGCCGTGCTGAGCCGGCTGGACGGCCATGCCGCCGAGCTGCGCGCCGAGCCCGCGCTGCAGCTGCTGCGCCGCGAGATCGCCGGCAGCGGCAACGACGCGGCCTGGCTGCGCCAGATCGAGGCCGACGAACACCTGCTGCCCGAGGTGGTGCGCCGCGCAACGCGGCGCTGGCACGGCTGAGGCCGTCCTAACGCGGCTGCAGCCGCGGCGCGTCCAGCGGCCGGCTGGCGCAGCAGGCCCAGCGGGTCGTGATCTTGCTCGCCGGTGATCAGCAGCGCCGCGACGCCCTGCGCCGGCGGCTGCATGGCCGGCGGGCTGATGGCGATGACGGCCCGCCAGGGCCCGTCGCCGCGCGCGTCCAACGCGGTCTGCGCGCCGGTCTCGTAGCCGGCCAGCGCGGCACGGCCCCAGTCCAGCCCCGGTTGCGCGGCCTGCAGCGCCGGCAGCAGCCGGCGCAGCGCCGCCAGCCGCTCGGCGCGCAGCGGGTCGCCGTAATGCCGCAGGCCCAGCGCGCGGAACTCGCCGCTGCGCGCCAGCTCCGAGCGCCAGGCCTCGGCATCCGCCGCCAGCGGCTGCACGCCCAGCACGGCGTAGCCGGCCTGCGCCCAGGCGGCGGCCCAGCGCTGGCCGGCGTCGCCCTCCTGGCCCAGCGCGGCGGCGGACAGGAGCAGGACACGGCGGTCGGGGCGGTGCAGGCGCATGGTCCCGGACGTTAACCGCGCCACGTCACCGATTGGTGTACCGCGGCGCGCCGCTGCACTGCGGCTAGCATGGCCCAACCCACGCAGCTCGACCTCGCCACCACCTTCACCATCAGCACCATCGTCCACCTGATGATGGCGGTGTTGCTGGGCCTGTTCTGGCGCAGCGCGCTGCGGCGGGCGCGACCGGCTTTGGCTGGTGGGTGGCCAACGAGGCCATGCTGGCCCTGGGCGCGCTGCTGCTGCAGGGCGGCGCAGGCCCGCTGAGCTGGCTGGCCGTGCCGGCCAGCAACCTGCTCTTCATCGCCGGCATGCCCCTGCTGGAGCTGGGCCTGCGCATCTGGTTCGGCCGGCGCCTCTGGCCGGGCATGGCCTGGCGCTGGGGGCTGGCGCTGCTGGGCTTTGCGGTCTGGTTCTTCGCCTAGCGGCAGGGGCTGGATTACGCCGGCCGCTCGGTCATCTTCACCGCCATCAACACGCTGCAGGGGCTGCTGCTGGGGCACTACGTGCTGACCCAGCTGCGCGCCGCCGACCCGCCGTCCCGCCAGGGACTGATGCTGATCGCGCTGAGCGCGGGGGTCATCGTCGTCATGAGCCTGTGGCGCTCGGTGCAGACCTGGCCCTATGCCGGCAGCGGCCAGCCGGTGCCGGGCCATCTGCTGGCGGTGCTGATGGTGGTCAACATCGCCGCGGCCGTGACGCGGGTGTCGGCCATGCTGCTGATGCTGCACGGCCGCGTCGAGGCCCGGCTGCAGGCGGCCGGCGTCGAGCTGGAGCGGCGCGCCAACACCGACGCGCTGACCGGCGAGGCCAGCCGCGCGCATTTCGAGGCGGCCAGCGAGGTGCTGCTGACCCAGGCGCAGGCCAGCCGGCTGCCGGTCTGCCTGATGGTCTGCGACATGGACGGCTTCAAGGCCATCAACGACCAACTGGGCCACCCCGAGGGCGATGCGGTGCGGATGCGCTTCGCGGCGCTGCTGCGCGACTCGCTGCGCCACGGCGACCTGGCCGGCCGGCTGGGCGGCGACGAGTTCGCGGTGCTGATGTTCAACTGCACCCCGCCCATGGCGCTGGGTATCGCCGAGCGGCTGCGCGAGAGGGCGACGGCGCTGCGGGCTTCGGACGGCCGCGCCGTCAGCCTCAGCGCCGGGCTGGTGACGGCCGTGCCGGGCGAGCGCTTCGAGAGCCTGTACCGCCGTGCCGACCGCGCGCTGTACGCCGCCAAGGCCGCCGGCCGCAACCGCATCGAGGCCGGGCCGGGCTGACGCGGACCGCGCCGCACCGGCCCTTAGACTCGCGCCCCATGAGTGCAGAAAAGATCGCCTTCATCGGCGGCGGCAACATGGCCAGCGCCATCATCGGGGGGCTGCTGCGGGCGGGCATGGCGCCGGAGCAGTTCATCGTCGTGGAGCCGCATGCGCCGCAGCGCGACAAGCTGGCCGCCGACTTCGGCGTGCGGCCCCAAGCGGCCGGCGACGCGCGGCTGGCCGAGGCGGCCACCGTGGTCTGGGCCGTCAAGCCGCAGGGGTTCGCCGAAGCGGCGGCGCCGCTGCAGCCCTGGGTGGGGCAGGCGCTGCAGCTGTCGGTGATGGCCGGCATCACGACCGACTCGCTGGCCACGGTCAGCGGCAGCGAGCGCGTGGTGCGCGCCATGCCCAACACGCCGGCGCTGATCGGCCAGGGCATCGCCGGCCTGTACGCGCGGCCGGCCGTGTCGGCCGACGAGCGCGCCACCGTGGAGCGGCTGCTGGCGCCCACCGGCCAGACGCTGTGGGTGGATCGCGAGGCCGACCTGGACGCGGTGACCGCGCTGTCGGGCTCGGGCCCCGCCTACTTTTTCTTCGTCGTCGAGGCCATGATGGCCGCGGCCCAGGACATGGGGCTGAGCGTCGAGCAGGGGCGCCGCCTGGCGCTGGCCACCTGCGGCGGTGCCGCGGCGCTGGCGCTGGCGTCGGACGAGTCGCCCACCGTGCTGCGCGAGCGCGTCACCAGCAAGGGCGGCACCACGCATGCGGCCATCACGTCGCTGCAGGGCGACGGCGTGGATGTCGCGATCCGCCGTGCGGTGCTGGCGGCACAGAAGCGCGCCGGCGAGCTGGGCCGCGAGTTTGGTGGCTGAGTGGGCATCGCCACCCGCGACAGCCTGCGCGACTGGCTGCGTGCCCCCGGCTCGCTGAGCCGGCGGCTGGCCAGGCTGGGCCAGCGCTTCGAGGTGCAGGTGCTGCGCCAGGCCGTCGCGCCACTGCGCAAGCACGAGCGCGCCGCGCTGGGCCAGCCGCACTACGGGCTGGCGCTGGTGCGCGAGGTCATCCTGCGCGTGGACGGCGAGCCGCTGGTCTGGGCACGCTCGGCCGTGCACCAGCGCAGCACGCGCGGCCCCTGGAAGGCCTTGCGCGGCCTGGGCAACCGGCCGCTGGCCCACATGCTGTACGACGACCCGCGCATCCGCCGCAGCCAGCTGCAGCCGCGCCGGCTGTCGCGCCACGGCGTCACGCGCCGCCAGATGGCCCGGCAATGGCGCGAAGCCACCGGCAGCGCGCCGTCGCCGCAGATGCTGTGGTCGCGTAACTCCGTATTCACCTGTCGCGGAGCTGACTTGCGTGTCATGGAAATGTTTTCGTGCAGTCATAAATTCGCGGCCCGCCCATAAAGCGCCCTACACTCGCCCCGTATCAGAGGGGCGTTAGACGACCTGCCGCGCACGACGACGGCGGGCACACAACGAACGGGGCCAACAATGAAGACGCGCGAAGTGGTGATCTTCAGCGGCGAGCGTTTCCTGGTGCCACAGTGCATCCAGCGCATCGACCATCTTTCCACCCACGGCTGGCAGCTGCGCTACGGCGGCACCAAGCTGTTCTCGGACCACAGCCAGGACGGCAGCGGCGCGAAGAAGGCGCTGGCGCTGGCGACCAAGGAACTGCTCAAGCGCATCGCGACGCTGCCGGCACCGTCGCGCCTGCGCCGCACGCCCAGCCGCAAGAAGCAGAGCGACCTGCCCTCCGGCATCTCGGGCCCCATCGTTCGCCAGCGCGCGGGAAGTAGCGTCCGTGATTGCAGCTTCGCGGTAACCCTACCCCGCTTCGGCGACACGCCGCTGGCGCGCAGCGTCTACATCGGCACCGAGAACACCTACACCATCGAGCGCTACCAGGAGGCGCTGGAGCGCGCCATCGCGCTGCGCGAGAAGGCCGAGGCGGCCTACCAGCGCGCCGCGACCAAGGAGCGCCGCGCGCAGGCGCAGGTGCTGAAGGCGCAGATGGCCGGCCTGCTGGGCAAAGGCTGAAGTGATGTGAGCCCCTCGCCCGGTCTTGCGCCGCTGAACGCGGGCAAGCCCAGTCGGTCCCCCAAGCAACTGTGTTCAAAGTCAAGCATTGGAAGGGTCTTGAACATGTTTGACGGCGGACCAGGCGGCTTGGTCACGGAG
>JBKBVY010000371.1:0-615 GCA_046289335.1 Roseateles sp.
CTGGTGGCCCCAGGCGGCCTGGTGATCCCATTCGGCGTTACCGGGCTGCAGCGCGCGCAGCTGCTCGAAGCGTGCGACGGCCTCGGCCAGCAGCCGGCCGGCGGCCTCCACGTTGCCGAGCTGGGCCTGCATGGGGTTGCCGCCCTGCAGCAGGCCGATGCGGCCGGTGACGGTGGCGAGCTGGGCCAGCGTCCTGGCGTCGCGCGGGTCCAGCGCCAGCGCCTGCTCGTTGAGCCGGCGCGCCTGCTGGAGCGCGGCCACGGTGTCGCGCAGCGTGCCGCCGCGGCTGGCCAGCATCGCGCGGCCCTGGAACATATCGGCGGCCTCGCGCAGCGCCACTGCATCGCGGGCGATTGATCCGGCGTACAGCGGCTGCAGCGCGATGGCCTTGTCAAGGTTGGCGCGCGCGGCGGCCAGCTGCTCCTGGCTGGGCGAGAAGCCGTCGCCCTGCAGCTCGGCGATGCGCGAATAGCTCTCGGCCAGCTCGCGCGCCAGCGCCGGCCGGCGGGCCAGCTCGGGGCCCAGCTCGGCGGCCAGGCCGTCGAGGTAGCGCAGCGCATCCTGCAGCAGCGCCTCGCGCGTGGCCAGGCTGCCGGGCAGCTGGGCGATCTGGTC
>JBKBVY010000045.1:0-17180 GCA_046289335.1 Roseateles sp.
GTTGGCGCTGACCTGGCCCGCCACGGTTTCGCGCGCGCGCAGCAGCTCCACATAGCTCAGGCGTTCGTCCTGCGGGCCTTCGTAGATGCGGCCCAGGCGCAGGCCCAGGTTCTGCGCGATGGTGTCGCCGCTGCGGTCCTGCTCGAACTGCAGCGAGGCGAGGTTGCGCTTGAGGTCGGGCTGCGGGTGGGAGCTGAGCTCCAGCTCCAGGCCGCTCAACTCGCGGCTGAGCTGCAGCTTGGAGCGGGTGCGCAGCGACTGGCCGAAGGGCCGGCGGTGCAGGTGCTCCACGCTGATGCTCTGGCCGGTGTTGGCGTGGTAGCCCACCGCGACGGTGGCCTGCTGCAGCGAGGCCTCGGTCAGCGTGACCAGCACGGGGCTGCTGCCGTCGGCCTCCACCACCTCGGGCTGCAGCTGCACGCGCACCGCGTCGAACAGCTGGGTCTTGGCCAGCCGCTCCTGGAACTCGGCCAGCTTCTGCTCGGTGTAGGGCTCGCCGCGGCTGAAGCCGGTCAGGCGTTCCACGGTGGCGCTGGCCTGGCGCTGCAGGCCCTCGATGCGCAGCTCGCCCAGCCGCGCACGGTTGCCGCTGGCCAGCACCAGGCGCAGCTCGGCGGTCTGGGTGTCGGGGTCCACGCGGGCGACGGTCTCGGCCCAGCGCGCGGTCGGGAAGCCACCGGTGCGCGCGCGCACCAGCAGCTCGCTCTTGCCGGCGCTCCATTGCGACTGCGTGAAGGCCTCGCCCTCGCGCAGCGGCCAGGCGCGGCGCAGCGCGTCGCGCAAGCCCTGCACGTCGTCGGCGGCGATGCCCTCCTGGAACTCCAGCGCGACGCTGGCCACGCGGGTGACCGGGCCGGGCGTGACGATGAGGCGCAACCGCGACGGGTCGTCGGCATCGCGCTCGACGCGGGCGGTCGCATTGAAGTGGCCCTCGGTCTGCAGCAGCTCGGCGGCCTGGGCCGGCGCGGCGGCGGCCAGCCGGGCCAGCTCCACGCGGCTCAGCGCGGCCTCGCTGGCGCGGTAGCGGGCGATGTCCAGATGCTGGTTCAGCAGCCGGCGCAGCTCGCCGCTGCGTTCGCCGTTCTCGACCTGGATGTCCAGGCTGTAGACGGCCGGGGCATCGGGCGCCGAGGCGGCCGGCGGCGGGACGGGGGCGGACGGGGCGGGGGAGGTGGCACAGCCGGCCAGCAGCGCCGCGGACAGCAGCAGCGCGATCAGTCGGGTCATCGTGCCGCTACCTCATTTGCTGAGCAGGCGCATCGCGCCTTCCAGACCGGAGAGAGTCAGCGGGAACATGCGCTGCTGCATCAGCTGCTGGATGATGGAAATGCTCTGCCGGTACTGCCACACGCCCTGCGGCTCGGGGTTGATCCAGGCGTACTTGGGAAAGGCATGCGTGAGCCGCTGCAGCCATTCGGCGCCGGGCTCGTCGTTGTTGTACTCGACGCTGCCGCCGGCCTGCAGGATCTCGTAGGGGCTCATGGTCGCGTCGCCGACGAAGATGAGCTTGTAGTCGCGGTTGTATTTGCGGATCAGGTCGAAGGTGGCCAGCTTCTCGCTGAAGCGGCGGCGGTTGTTCTTCCAGACGAAGTCGTAGACGCAGTTGTGGAAGTAATAGAACTCCAGGTGCTTGAACTCGCTCTTGGCGGCGCTGAAGAGTTCTTCCACGCGGTGCACGTGCTCGTCCATCGTGCCGCCCACGTCCATCAGCAGCAGCACCTTGACCTTGTTGTGGCGCTCCGGCTGCATGCGGATGTCCAGCATGCCGGCGTTGGCGGCGGTGCCGTGGATGGTGCCATCCAGGTCCAGCTCCAGCTCCGAGCCCTCGCGGGCGAAGCGGCGCAGCCGGCGCAGCGCCACCTTGATGTTGCGCGTGCCCAGCTCCAGCGTGTCGTCGTAGTCGCGGTAGGCGCGCTGCTCCCAGACCTTGACGGCACTCTTGTTGCCGCCCTTTCCACCGATGCGCACCCCCTGGGGGTTGTAGCCCGAGTTGCCGAAGGGGCTGGTGCCGCCCGTGCCTATCCAGCGGTTGCCGCCCTCGTGGCGCTCTTTCTGCTCCTCGAAGCGCTTCTTCAGCGTGGCCATCAGTTCGTCCCAGCCCATCTTCTCGATGGCGGCCTTCTGCTCGGGCGTGAGCTCCAGCTCCAGCGTCTTGCGCAGCCACTCCAGCGGCACCTCGGCGGTGAAGTCGGTCAGCATCTCCACGCCCTTGAAGTAGGCGGCGAAGGCGCGGTCGAACTTGTCGTACTGGGTTTCGTCCTTGACCAGGCTGGCCCGGGCGAGGAAGTAGAAGTCGTCGATGCTGGCCACGCCGCCGCTGTCCGGCCCGGCGATGACGCCGGCCTGCAGCGCTTCCAGCAGCGTCAGGTACTCGGGCACCGTCACCTTGAGCTTGGCGGCGCGCAGCGTGTAGAAGAACTGGATCAGCATGGCCGCCCCATTATGGGAGCGCGTCCGCCGGGCTGCTGTGAGCAAGGGTTCATGCGCCGCCGTGCTGGCGCAGCCAGGCGAAGAACTCGCGGTACCAGAGCCGGCTGTTGCGGGCCTTCAGCACCCAGTGGTTCTCGTCCGGGAACCACACCAGCCGGGCCGGCACGCCCAGCGACTTCAGCGTGTTGTAGTAGGCCAGGCCTTGCGCATCGGGCACGCGGTAGTCCAGCGCGCCGTGGATGACCAGCGTGGGTGTCTTGAAGTGCTTTGCAAACGCATGCGGGCTTTGTGCGGCCACGCGGGCCGGGTCGTCCCACCAGGCGGCGCCCAGCTCCTTGCGGTGCCAGTCGTAGGCATCGTCGGCATACATCGCCTGCCAGTCGAAGCAGCCGGCGTGGCATACGTAGGCCTGGTAGCGGCCCGGCGCCACATGACCGTTCATCCACGCCACCATGTAGCCGCCGTAGCTGCCGCCGGTGGCGAACACGCGCTTGCGGTCCGCCCAGCGCTTGCCCAGCAGCCAGTCGGTGCCGGCCTCGATGTCCTGCAGCTCGTACTCGCCCCAGTGGCCGGTGATGCTGTCCAGGAACTCGTGGCCGAAGCTGGACGAGCCGTGGTAGTTCACGCAGGCCACGACATAGCCTTGCGCTGCGAACACCTGGTGGTTCCAGCGCCAGTGCCAGCTGTCGCCGAAGGCGGTGTGCGGGCCGCCGTGGATGACATGCATGACGGGCCACTTCTTCTTGGCGTCGAAGCCGGGCGGGTAGACCAGCCACATCTGCACGGCGTCGCCGCGGGCGCCGGTGATCGTGACCTCTTCGTGGCGGCCGAAGCCGTGCGCGGCCAGGCGGGCGTCGTTCAGCGACTCGATGCGTCGCACCGTGTCGCCGTCCAGCACCGACAGCCGCGGCGGGAACTGCACGCCGTCGTGGTTGACGACGGTGAAGCCGCTGGCCCGCGCGAAGCTGCCCACATGGCCGCCCTCGAAGACGATGTCGGCCTGTCGGTCACCCAGCGCGAAGCGCCACAGGTGCCGGCGGCCGCGCGCCTCGGCGGCAAACAGCACATGCTGGTCGTCCTCGTCCCACTGCAGCGGCGCCGCGACCTCGTGGTCCCAGCCCTCGCTGAACACGGCCCAGCGGCCCTGCTGGTCCAGCACGGCCAGCCGGTCGGGCTGGTTGTGGCCCAGCGCCTGGTGGCTGGCCAGGAAGGCGATGTGGTGGCCCGCATGGCTGTAGCGCGGCGCGTCGAAATGCCAGTCGGCGTCCTGCAGCAGCACCTGGGCGCGGCGCGTCTTCACGTCGATCTCGGCCAGCGCGTAGCGGTTGTCCAGCCGCTTGTCGGCCGCGGGGTCGAAGACGAAGGCGATGCGCCGGCCGTCGGGCGAGATGTCGAAGCTGTTCGCGTCGGGTTCGGCGCGCTCCAGCTCCCAGGCGCTGCCCTCGAACAGGTCGCGGGCCCGGCCGGTCTCGATGTCCATCACGTGCAGGTGCGGCACGCGGCCCATGGGGATGTGGTGGTCCCAGAAGCGGTAGAGCGCCTCGTCGGTGACGTAGGCCGTCTCCTTGCGCGCCTTGAACTCACGCAGCGCGTCGCCCTGGGCGGCGGCCTTGCGGTCGGGCCAGACCCAGGACACGAAGGCGATGCGGCGGCCGTCGGGGAACCAGCGGAAGGCCTCCACGCCGGTGGGCACCTGGCCCACGCGGCGGGCCTCGCCGCCGTCCGGCGCGATGACGTAGAGCTGCGCTTCTTCGTCCCTGGCTCCGCCTTGCTCGCGCTTGGCGGTGAAGGCGATCAGGTCGCCGCGCGGGCTCCACTGCGGGTTGCCGTCCTTGTCGCCGGCCTCTGTCAGCCGCCGCGGTGCGCCGCCCAGCGTGGAGAACAGCCACAGGCTGGCCTGGGCCTGGTTGGTCTCCATCGTGTGCCGCGTGACGGCGGCCACGGCCTGGGCGCCGTCGGGGCTGAGGCTGGGGGCACCGATGCGGTCCAGGGCCCAGAGTGCATCCACGTCGAAGTTCGTGTCGAAAGGCCTGGCGGTCTTGCTCATGGTCTCGGTCTTGTCAGTTGCCAGTGCAGGTGCGCCTTCACCTCGGGCCATTCGCCTGCGGTGAGGCTGTACATCACGGTGTCGCGCACCGTGCCGTCGCGGCGCAGCGCATGGTGGCGGATCACGCCGTCGCGCTTGGCGCCCAGGCGCTCGATGGCGCGCTGAGAGGCGTGGTTGAAGTTGTCGGTACGCCAGCCCACTACGCTTGCGCCCAGCGTCTCGAAGGCATGGGTCAGCAGCAGCTTGGCTGTGGTGTTCACGGCGCTGCGCTGCACGCGGTGGGCGTACCAGGTGTAGCCGATCTCCAGCCGCGCGATGGCCGGCACGATGTCGTGATAGCTGGTGGAGCCCAGCACGTCGCCGCTGGCGGCGTCCAGCACCGCGAAGGGCAGACGGTGGCCCGCGGCCTGGGCTGCCAGCGCGGTCTCGACGTAGGCCACGGTCTCGTCGGGCGCCGGCACGCTGGTGAAGCGCAGGTGCCACAGTTCGCCGTCGGCAGCCGCGGCCTGCAGGCCGGGCACATGGTCCGGTGCCAGCGGCACCAGGCGGATGGGGCCGGCCGCCAGCGTGACCGGCGCCACCGGTCTCATGGCTTGTCGCGGAGCATCAGCCGCCGCGCGACGAAGCGGCCCGCGCCGCAGCCGACGACGATGAGCACCAGCGCCCCCATCTGCTGCGCGTTCCATTCGTCGCTGTTGATGAAGTCCACGCCCAGCAGCCGGCCCAGCCACCAGCCGGCCAGTGCGCCGCCCACGAAGCCGACCGCGTCGGCCAGCCCTTCGCGCACCGCGCGGTCAAAGTCCTGTGCCATCAGCGGTTGCTCTTCTGCATGAAGACGAGTTTTTCGAACAGCGTCAGGTCTTGCTCGTTCTTGAGCAGCGCGCCCACCAGCGGCGGGATGACGACCTTGTCGTCCCGGGCCTGCAGCGCCTCCACCGGCACGTCCTCGGCCAGCAGCAGCTTGAGCCAGTCGATCAGCTCGGAGGTGCTGGGCTTCTTCTTCAGCCCGGGCAGGTTGCGCACGTCATAGAAGTTCTTCAGCGCCGCGGCCAGCAGGTCCTGCTTGAGCGTCGGGAAGTGCACCTGGACGATCTTCTGCATCGTCTCGGCGTCGGGGAACCTGATGTAGTGGAAGAAGCAGCGGCGCAGGAAGGCGTCGGGCAGCTCCTTCTCGTTGTTGCTGGTGATGAAGACCAGCGGGCGGTGCTTCGCCTTGACGAGTTGCCGCGTCTCGTAGACGTAGAACTCCATGCGGTCGATCTCGCGCAGCAAGTCGTTCGGGAACTCGATGTCGGCCTTGTCGATCTCGTCGATGAGCAGCACCACCGGCACGTCCGACTCGAAGGCCTGCCACAGCACGCCCTTGACGATGTAGTTCTCGATGTGGCGGACGCGCTCGCTGCCCTCGATGCCGGCGAGCTGGCTGTCGCGCAGCCGGCTCACGGCGTCGTACTCGTACAGGCCTTGCTGGGCCTTGGTGGTGCTCTTGATGTGCCACTGCAGCAGCGGCATGCCTAAGGCGCCGGCCACCTCCTCGGCCAGCATGGTCTTGCCGGTGCCGGGCTCGCCCTTGATGAGCAGCGGGCGCTGCAAGGTGGCCGCGGCATTGACCGCGAGCATGAGGTCGGCGGTGGCGACGTATTGATCGGAACCTTGGAACTTCATCGGGAAAACCGGGGCAAAACCCGAGCTGGAGGGGGCCGGGCCAGTATAGGAGGCCTCCTATAATCGCCGCCGCTTAAGAACACGACCTCACTGGGGACCATGAAAAAACTGCTGCAGATCTCGCTTGCCCTGGCCGCTGCCTTCGGCGCTCACGGCGCCTGGGCCCAGGACGTCAAGGCCGGCGAGAAGAAGATCGCCATGTGCATCGGCTGTCATGGCATCCCCGGCTACCAGGCCAGCTTCCCCGAGATTCACAAGGTCCCGATGATCGCGGGCCAGAATGCCAAGTACATCGTCGCGGCGCTGCAGGGCTATGCCAAGGGCGACCGCAAGCACCCGACCATGCGTGGCATCGCGGCCTCGCTGTCCGAGCAGGACATGGCCGACATCGCCGCCTTCTACGAGCAGCAGGCCAAGCTGCCGCCGGCGCCCGAGAACGTGCCGGCCGCGCCGGCCAAGGTGGCCGAGCTGTTGACCAAGGGCGCCTGCATCTCCTGCCATGGCGCCAACTTCAGCAAGCCCATCGACCCCAGCTATCCCAAGCTGGCCGGCCAGCATGCGGACTACCTGACCGTCGCGCTCAAGGCCTACAAGACCGAGAAGAACAACACCATCGGCCGCAGCAACGGCGTGATGGCCGGCCAGGTCAAGCAGTTCAGCAACGCCGAGCTCAAGGCCATGGCGAACTACATCGCCAGCCTGCCCACCGAGCTGGCCACGGTGCCGCAGCCCAAGATTCGCTGATCGCCGCTGCGCGCCAGCAACGGCCGCCCTCGTTCGCGAGAGGCGGCTTTTTCTTGCGCCGAGCTTGCCTGCTGTCTGCTGCGCATGAAAGGCGGAGCCAGCGTGCAAGTCTGCACAGCCGGCCGTCAGGCGGGCGATCGATACTCGGTGTTACCGAGCCGACGCGCGCCATGCTGAAAAAGATTCCGACCGCCGACGTGAAGCTGGGCATGTTCATCCAGTCCCTGGAGGGTAGCTGGCTGGCCCACCCGTTCTGGAAGACCAAGTTTGTGCTGCGCGACCCGGCAGACCTGGCCGCGTTGAAGGGCAGCGGCGTGCCGGCCGTCTGGATAGACAGCAGCAAGGGCGGTGACGTGGTCGCCGTGGCCCAGGCCGAGCCGGCGCCCGCGGTACCTGCAGCAGCTGCTCCCGCCATCGCGCCGCCCGCCGAGCCGGCCTCGCCTCATCCGTTGCCCGAGCCGCGGGCCAGCCTGGAGGACGAGCTGGACCGTGCCGCCCAGGTGCTGAGTCGCTCCAAGGTGGCCGTGATGGCGCTGTTCAACGAGGCGCGGCTGGGCAAGGCCGTCGACTCCGAGACCTGCCTGCCCATCGTCGACGAGGTCGCGTCATCGCTGGCGCGCAATCCGTCGGCCTTCGTCAGCCTGGCCAGGCTCAAGACCAAGGACGACTACACCTACATGCACTCCGTGGCCGTCTGCGGCCTGATGGTGGCGCTGGCCCGCCACCTGGGCCTGGCAGACGAGCAGGTGCGCGAGGCCGGCCTGGCCGGCCTGCTGCACGACGTGGGCAAGATGCAGATGCCGCTGGCGGTGCTGAACAAGCCCGGCGCGCTGACGGATGCGGAGTTCAGCATCATGCGCAGCCATCCGGAGCGCGGCTGGGAGCTGCTGCGCGAGGGGGCCAAGGTGCCCGAGTCGGCACTGGACGTCTGCCTGCACCATCACGAGAAGATGGACGGCACGGGCTATCCTCACAAGCTGGCCGGCGAGCAGATCAGCCTGTTCGCGCGCATGGGCGCGGTCTGCGATGTGTACGACGCCATCACCTCCACGCGGCCCTACAAGGCCGCCTGGGATCCGGCCGGCTCGCTGCAGCGCATGTCGCAGTGGCAGGGGCAGTTCGACCCGGTGGTGTTCCAGGCCTTCGTGAAGAGCATCGGCATCTACCCGACCGGCACGCTGGTGCGGCTGAAGTCGGGCCGGCTGGCCGTGGTGGTGGAGCAGAACGCCGCGTCGCTGGTGGCGCCGCGCGTGAAGGTGTTCTTCTCGACCAAGTCCGGCATGCCCGTTCCCGTGCAGCTGCTGGACCTGTCGGCGCCGGGCGAGAGCGACCGCATCGTGGGTCGCGAAGCGCCCGAGCCCTGGGGCTTCAAGCACCTGGACGATCTCTGGAAGCCACCCAAGGCGTAGGGGCGCCGAGCTCCAAGCCAGGGCGGCGCTCCTAAACTGCCGCCCTTGCCGTTGGGAGACAGATGATGAAGCGTTGGATTGGCGTGGCCTTGCTGGGCCTGGCCCTGGGTGCGTCGGCGCAGACGCTGCGCTGGGCCAACCAGGGCGATCCGCAGACCATGGATCCGCACTCGCAGAACGAGAGCCTGACCAACATGGTCAACGGCCAGATCTACGAGCGGCTCACCAGCCGCAATGCCAGGCTGGGCCTGGTGCCGGGTCTGGCCGAGCAGTGGACGCAGACCGGGCCGCTGAGCTGGCGCTTCAAGCTGCGGGCCGGCGTGAAGTTCCACGACGGCACGCCGCTGACGGCCGACGACGTGGTCTTCTCCATCCAGCGCGCCAAGGAGCCGACCTCGCAGGTCGCCGTCTACGCCAACGCCGTGGGCACGCCGAAGCGGGTGGACGACCTGACGGTGGACTTCCAGCTCGCCAGCTTCAACCCCATCTTTCTGCAGCACATCGACCAGCTGTGGATCATGAGCCGCAAGTGGTGCGAGACGCATCGCGTCACCCGGCCGCTGGACTTCAAGAACAAGGAAGAGAGCCACACCTCGCTGCATGCCAACGGCACCGGACCCTACCTGCTGGTGAGCCGCCAGCCGGGCATCAAGACCGTGCTGAAGCGCAACCCCAACTGGTGGGGCAAGTTCCAGGGCAATGTGCAGGAGGTGGTCTACACGCCGATCGCCAGCGATGCGACGCGGCTGGCCGCGCTGATCTCCGGCGAGATCGACTTCGTGCACGACCCCGCGCCGCGCGACATCGCCCGGCTGCGCAACACCGCGGGCGTCAAGGTCATCGAGGGGCCGGAGAACCGCATCGTGTTCATTGGCATGGACCAGGCTCGCGACAAGCTGCTGTACGGCAAGGTGCCCGGCGACAAGAACCCGTTCAAGGATCTGCGCGTGCGCCGCGCGCTCTACCAGGCCATCGACATCGAGGCCTTGCGGGCCAAGCTGATGGCGGGGCTGTCCCAGCCCACCGGCGGGCTCACGCCGTCGTCGGACGCCTCCTTCGACGACCCGGCGCTGCAGACGCGGCTGCCCTTCGACATCGCCGCGGCCCGCAGGCTGATGGCCGAGGCCGGCTACCCCGACGGCTTTGAGGTGACGCTGGACTGCCCCAACAACCGCTACATCAACGACGAGCAGATCTGCGCCGCGCTCGCCGCCATGTGGGCGCAGCTGAAGATCAAGGTGCGCGTCAACGCCATGCCGCGCGTGCTGTACTTCCCCAAGCTGGAGAAGCTGGACACCAGTCTGTTCATGTACGGCTGGGGCGGCAGCATCACCGACGCCGAGACCATCCTGACGCCGCTCTACCGCAACCGCGGCGACAAGGGCGTGGGCTACTACAACTACGGCAACGTGCGCAACGACCGCGCCGACGCGCTGATGGCGCAGAGCAGCGTGGAGCCCGACGCCAAGAAGCGCGAGGCGCTGATCCGCGCCGCGCTGACCGAGCTGCGCGAGCAGGTGGCCGTGATCCCGCTGCACCGCCAGATCATTCCCTGGGCAGCCCGCGCCAACGTGACGCCGGTGCACCGGCCCGACAACTGGCTGGAGCTGGCCTGGGTGCAGGTGCGCTAGGGTCTGTTCACACGACGGGCGCAGGCCCTGGGCGTCTCAGTCCAGCGCCGCCAGCAGCGCGGCCTGGATGAGCCAGCGCCGCCGGTCCGCCAGCGGAGCCGGCGCCGGCCAGCCCTGGGCCAGGCGGAATAGCCAGTGCTCGCGGCCGGCCAGGCCCGGCAGCACCGGCAGGTTGCCCGCCTGCGCCAGACGCTGCACCGTCGCAGCACCCATGCCCTGGCATTCCACCGTGTCGTACAGCCGCCCCAGCAGCCGCCCAATGTCGGCGAGCCGCTGAGCATCGCCGTCGCGAGCGTCGGCCGGTGCGGCGATGCGCGCGACATGGGCGCCCAGCTCGCACGCCGCCTGCTCGAACAACCGGCCGTCCTCGTCCTCCGGATGGGCGCTCATCAGTCCCAGCCGCTTGCCGGCCAGCGGCCGGCGCGCAGGCGACGCCGCTTGTTGCAGCGCCTGCGCCTGCCGCAGCAGCGCCTGCACGTCCTCGGCGGGGGGGCTTTCGCGCGAGGTCAGGCGGCTCAGCCAGGAGACGGGATACATGGTCTGGACCTTGGACGCCAGTGCGCCGTTGCAATGACGCGAAGCCTAGTGACACCGCAGCGCCGCGCCTTGACCCCGATCAAAAGGCAGGCCTCGCTTACATGCGTGTGACCGAACGGGTGCCGCTGTTACGCGCCGTTTGCAGTTCGTTGACGCAGCGTCACCGACTGATGCGGGGCATTGCTCGGGCGTTTGCGCCCGCTTCCTAGCATGAGGACTTCTCGAACCCGGAGACGCACATGCTCGACGCCACCCCCTGCACCCGCGAGACGCGAACCAGCCCCGTGTCGGCCCAGCTGCCGCGCCAGGCGGCCGACGTGCGTGGCAGCAGCCGGCGCATCGCCGAGACGCTGCAGCTGCTGGCCAGCACGCTGCAGCCGCAGCGCCGCATCGTGCGGGCCGGCGAGGCCCTCTACCAGATGGGCGAGCCGTTCAGCCAGCTCTACATCCTCAACTCCGGCGCGTTCAAGCAGCGCAGCCTGGCGGCCGATGGCCGCGAGCAGGTGGTGGGCCTGAAGTTCCGCGGCGACTGGCTGGGCTTTGCCGCCATCGCCCAGGGCCACCATGCCTGCGACGCCATCGCCATGGACACCGGCGAGGTCTGGGCCATCCGTTACGACGAGCTGCTGGCGGCCTGCGCGCGGCATCCCGAGCTGATGGTGCGCGTGCACGAGGCCATGAGCGGCGAGATCGTGCGCGACCGCGACTCCATGATGTCCGTCTGCACGCTGCCGGCCGATGCGCGCGTGGCCGACTTCCTGCGCTACTGGGCCGACTGCCGCGCCCGCCGCGGCCTGCGCACCGACGAGTTCTCGCTGTGCATGACGCGCGCCGAGATCGGCAACTACCTGAGCATGACGCTGGAGACCGTCAGCCGTGCGCTGTCCAAGCTGGTGCGGCTGCAGCTGATCTGCTTCACCGGCAAGGGCCGCCGCGACATCGGCATCCCCGACCTGGGCCGTCTGGAGGCCTACATCCAGGGCTGCCTCACGCCGGTGGGCCGCACGCTGCAGTGACCGCCGGATCGGACATCGAGCGACAAGGCCGGGGAGACCTTGCATGACCGAGCAGACTGCGCTGCGCGCACCGACCGATGAGGTCGGCGGCAGCCGGGCCGGCCAGGGCTACCCGGCCTGGGTGGCGCTGAGCTATGTGGTGCTGGGGCTGGCCTGGATCGGCTACTCCGACAGCCTGCTGCTGGCCATCGCGCACGACGGCGCGCAGCTGGTCGACTTCGGCCGGCTCAAGGGCATGGGCTTCGTGCTGGTCACGGGCCTGCTGCTGTACCGGCTGCTGCTGCTTCGCGACCGCCGATCTCAGCAGCTGCGCCACGTCGAGCGCGCCCAGCGCCAGCGGGCCTGGCGGCTGCTGGAGGCCATCGCGGAGCACTCCACCGATGCGATCTACGTGAAGGACCTGCAGGGCCGCTACCTGTTCGCCAACCGCGAGACGGGGCGCCTGCTGGGCACCGGCGTGGACCAGCTGCTGGGCCACACGGTGGACAAGCTGCTGCCCGCCGAGCAGGCGCAGCAGCTGGCGGCGCATGACCAGGCAGCGCTGGCGGCCGAACACCCCGTGCACCGCGATCTGGCGCTGCACACGGCCGACGGCGAGCGCATCTACATGACGACCAGCGGCGCGCTGCGCGACGCGTCGGGCCAGCTGCTGGGCGTGTTCGGCCTCAGCCGCGACGTGACGGAGCGCCGCCGCGAGGAGGCCCGCTGGCAGCAGTGGGCCACGGCCTTCGAGAACATCCGCGACGGCGTCATGATCACCGACGCCCATGCCCGCATCCAGACCGTCAACGCCGCGTTCTCGGCCATCACCGGCTATGCAGCCGACGAGGTGGTGGGCGCATCCCCCAGCCTGCTGCAGTCCGGCCGCCATGGCCCGGAGTTCTACGCGCAGATGTGGGCCACGCTGCTGCAGGAAGACCGCTGGCAGGGCGAGATCTGGAACCGCCGCAAGAACGGCGAGGTCTACCCTGAGCTGCTGACGCTGAATGCGGTGCGCGATGCGGCGGGCCGGGTGACGCATTACGTGGGCGTGTTCACCGACGTCACGCGCAGCAAGAGCGCCGAGGCCCAGCTCGAGCGGCTGGCCCACTACGATGCGCTGACCGGGATGCCCAACCGCGTGCTGCTGCAGGCGCGGCTGCGCCAGGCGCTGCAGCGTGGCCGTCGCCTGGGCTGCACGACGGCGGTGCTGGTCATCGACCTGGACGGCTTCAAGACGGTCAACGACAGCCTGGGCCATCCGGCCGGCGACGAGCTGCTGGTCTGCATGGCCGCGCGCCTGCAGGAATGCCTGCGGCCGGACGACGTGCTGGGCCGCCTGGGCGGCGACGAGTTCCTGGTGATGGTGGAGAACTGCGGCTCGCCGGCCGAGGTGGCCACGCTGGCCGGCCAGCTGCTGGCCTCGGTGGCCGCGCCGGTGCCGCTGGCTGGCGGCCGCGATGCCTACGTGACGGCCAGCATCGGCATCAGCCTGCACCCGACGGACGGCAGCGTCGGCTCGGTCGAGCTGCTGCGCGACGCCGACGCCGCCATGTACCGCGCCAAGGCCCAGGGCCGCAACTGCTTCTGCTTCTACACCAGCAACATGAACGCCGAGGCGGTGGCCCGGCTGGAGATGGAGGCCGCGCTGAGCCGCGCGTTGGAGCGCAGCGAGCTGCTGCTGCACTACCAGCCCAAGGTCGATGCGCGGACCGGCCGCGTGGTGGGCGCCGAGGCGCTGCTGCGCTGGTGCCGCGGCGGCGACGGCCTGGTGCCGCCGGGCCAGTTCATCCCGATTGCCGAGCAGAGCAGCCTGATCCTGGACATCGGCGCCTGGGTGGTGGACGCCGCCTGCCGGCAGATCCGCGCCTGGATGGACGCCGGCCAGCCGCTGGTGCGCGTGGCCGTCAACGTCGCGGCGCGGCAGTTCGCCGCGGGCGACCTGGACCAGGTCATCGCCCGTGCGCTGCTGCGCCATGGCGTGGACGCCCGCTGGCTGGAGATCGAGATCACCGAGGGCATGCTGATCACCGACCCCGAGGCCGGCATCCAGATGCTCCAGCGCATCAAGGCGCTGGGCGTCAGGCTGTCGCTGGACGACTTCGGCACCGGCTACTCCAGCCTGGCCTATCTGCAGCATTTCCCGCTGGACGCGCTGAAGATCGACCAGTCCTTCACCCGCCGCATCGGCGAGCAGCCCGACGGCGCGGCGCTGGTGGACGCCGTCATCGCGCTGGCCCACCGGCTGCACCTGCGGGTGGTGGCCGAGGGCGTGGAGACGGCGCTGCAGCGCGACTATCTGCGCGAGCAGGGCTGTGATGAGATGCAGGGCTACCACTTCGGCCGCCCGGCCCCGGCGGTCGCGCTGCAGCAGTTGCTGGCCGCCGAAACCCTCACGTGCTGAACACCTGACCCCACCTGGACGCCGCCTGTGCGGCATGGAGAACATCATGCGAGTCAACCTGCCCGTGACCCAACGCGAGTACGAGGTGCCCAAGGATCGCAACCTGGTGTCCACCACCGACCTGCAGGGCCGCATCCTGCATTGCAATGCCGCCTTCGTGGAGGTCAGCGGCTACTCGCGCGACGAGCTGCTGGGCCAGCCCCACAACCTGGTGCGCCACCCGGACATGCCGGCCGAGGCCTTCCGCGACCTGTGGGATACCGTGGCGGCCGGCCACCCCTGGTCCGGCCTGGTCAAGAACCGCCGCAAGGACGGTGATCACTACTGGGTCAAGGCCAATGTCACGCCGCTGCTGGAGAACGGCCGGCCCGTGGCCTACATGTCGGTGCGTTCGTGCCCGAGCCGGGCCGAGATCGAGGCGGCGGAGGCGTTGTATGCGCGCATGCGCGAGGAGCAGCAGGCGGGCGTGCTGCTGCATGCGCTGCGCGGCGGCGAGCTGCAGCGCCGCGACTGGCGCGGCCGCCTGTCGACATGGCTGCAGGCCATGCCCTGGCTGCGCCTGGCGCCGGGCTATGCCGGCGTGGGTGCGCTGGGCCTGGGGCTGGCCGTGCTCGGGCCCGCCGCGGCGCTGGCCGGTGTGGCCCTGGTTTCGGCGGGCGCGGCGGCCTGGACCCACCGCCGCCAGCGCCGCGCCCTCGAGCCCCTGGAGCGCTACGCCAACCAGCTGGCGGCCGGCGACCTGAGCCAGGTCTTGCCGCCCAGCAACAGCCGCCTGGGCGCCGACCTGGCTGCGGCGCTTTCGCAGCTGGCGGTCAACATGCGCTCGCTGGTGTCGGACACCCGTGTCGAGCTGGAGCACATGGACGGCGTGAGCCGCGAGATCGCGCAGAGCAGCCAGGACTTGTCCGGTCGCACTGAGGCCCAGGCCGCCAGCCTGGAGCAGGCCGCCGCCAGCATGGAGCAGATCACGGCCACGGTGCGCCAGAGCACCTCGGCCACCCACCAGGCCAGCGGCGTGGCCGAGACGCTGCGCGAGTCGTCACGCCGCAGCGCCGAGGTCGTGCATGCCGTGACCTCCGCCATGGGCGG
The DNA here is from genome assembly GCA_046289335.1 of Roseateles sp. Lineage (GTDB taxonomy): Bacteria > Pseudomonadota > Gammaproteobacteria > Burkholderiales > Burkholderiaceae_C > Pelomonas. The sequence continues at coordinate 14,952 of JBKBVY010000045.1, forward strand.
CATCGCCGCGTCGTCCCGCCGCATCGGCGACATCATCCAGGTCATCGACGGCATCGCCTTCCAGACCAACATCCTCGCGCTCAACGCGGCGGTGGAGTCGGCGCGGGCCGGCGAGCACGGGCGGGGTTTCGCGGTGGTGGCCGGCGAGGTGCGGGCGCTGGCGCAGCGCAGCGCTGCCGCCGCACGTGAGATCAAGCAGCTCATCCTGTCATCCACCGAGCAGGTGCAGGCCGCCGAACAGCAGGCGGCCGGCGCACGCGCCAGCATCGACGACACCCTGGCCTCGATCGTCAGCTTCGCGACGCTGATCGCCGACATCGACCGCGGCGCGCAGGAGCAGCTGCTGGGCATCTCCCAGATGCAGCAGGCCATCCAGCAGCTGGACGGCTTCACGCAGCAGAACGCCGGCCTGGTGGCGCAGCTGGCGGGGTCGGCGCGGCAGATGCTGTCGCAGTCCGACGAGGTGAACACCGCGCTGCGCGTGTTCCGCCTCTCGCAGTCGGCCGCCGTGCTGCCTCGCACCGATGCGGTCCAGCTGCGGCGTGAGGCCCGTCAGCGGGCCAACCCGTCGGGGGCCGCTACACGCCCAGCACGCGCGTGATGGCCTGCACCAGCTGACCGCGGCTGTAGGGCTTGGGCAGCAGCTCCCAGTCGGCGGGCGACTCGCGGTCGGCGTCCAGCAACTCCGCCGAGAAGCCCGACATCAGCAGGATGGCCAGCCCCGGCAGGCGCTGCTGCGCGATGCGCGCCAACTCGGTGCCGCGCATGCCGGCACCCAGCGCGATGTCGGTGAGCAGCAGGTCGAAGGCGGCGTCCGGCGTCAGCAGCGACAGCGCCTGTTCGGCGCTGGCGCAGGCGCTCGGCTCGCAGCCCAGCGCGGTCAGGAAGCGCTGCGCCACGGCCCGCACCTCCGCGTCGTCCTCCACCAGCAGCACACGCAGCCCCGGCGGCACGGTGGCAGCGCCCGCCTCGCTGTCGGCGTGGCCGGCCTGCGCCCGCTGCGGCACGGGCAGGTAGAGGCTGATCGTGGTGCCCTCGCCGGGCGCGCTGTCCAGCGCCACGGCGCCCTTGGACTGCTTGACGAAGCCGTAGACGGCGCTCAGTCCCAGCCCGGTGCCACGGCCGGCTTCCTTGGTCGTGAAGAAGGGCTCGAACGCCCGCTCCTTGACCGCCTCGGGCATGCCGGTGCCGGTGTCGGTCACGGCGATGCAGACGAAATCGCCATCCCCCAGCTCGCCGCGCACGCTGACCGGCAGCGTGGCCGGTGCGGCGGCGGCGGCGCGAAAGCGCAGCTCGCCGCCGTCCAGCATCGCGTCGCGCGCATTGATCGCGATGTTCAGCAGCGCCGCCTCCAGCTGTCCGGCATCGGCCAGCACCATGGGGCAGCCGGCGGCGACGTCCACGCTGATGCGGATGCGCTGGTCCAGCGTGCGGCGCAGCATGTCCGACAGCGGCAGCAGCAGCCCTTGCACGTCCACCGCGCTGGGCTGCAGCACCTGGCGGCGCGAGAACGCGAGCAGCTTGGCCGTCAGCTCCGCGCCGCGGCGCGAGGCGCGCATGGCGGCGTTGACCAACTGCTGCGCACCGGCGTCCTGGGCCAGCGCCGGCAACTCCTCCAGCACCTGCAGGTTGCCCTGGATGACGGTCAGCAGGTTGTTGAAGTCATGCGCGATGCCGCCGGTCAGCTGGCCCACGCTCTCCAGCCGCTGCGCATGGTTGAGTGCCTCCTCCGTCTGCGCCCGCTGCAGGCAGGTGCCCAGCAGGCTGGCCAGCGACTCCAGGAAGCGCTGCTCGTCGTCGCCGAAGCGCTGGGGCGCATGCGACATCACCATCAGCGCGCCGATGACGCGGCCGCGGTCCATCAGCGGCGCCGCCAGCGCGCCGACCAGGCCGGCCTCCAGGTAGCCCGCCGGCACGGCGAAGCGCGACTCGGTGCGGAAGTCCTCGACGACGACCGGACGGTCCTGGGTCAGCACATGGCCCAGCAGCGTGTCGCCGCGGTGCGGCAGCGTCGCGCCCAGCGCCTCGCCGGCCGTCAGGCCCACGCCGCCGGCCACGCGCAGCGCCAGCCGGTCGGTCTCCAGCAGCGCCACCAGCGCCGTCTCGACCTCCAGCGCCTCGGCCGCGATGGCGGGCACCTGCTGCAGCAGCACCTGCGGGTCGCGTGCGTCCACCGCCAGCCGGCCCAGCTGGGCCAGGTGCTCGCTGTAGCGCGCGCGTTGCAGCGCC
>JBKBVY010000372.1:0-599 GCA_046289335.1 Roseateles sp.
GCGGCCAGGTGCCGATCACGGCCGGCAGGCCCAGGCCGAGCCAGGCCAGGGCATCCCACGCGCCGTCGCCGAGCAGGGCGGCGAACAGGCCGGCGGCGCCGCCTGCGGCCAGCAGCGCGGGGATGAAGAAGGTCGACTGCCTCATGCTGCCACCTCGTCACGCAAGGCCGCGCGCGGTGCGCGGCGGCGCACCCACCAGAGGTACAGGCCGCTGCCGAGGACGATCAGCGTCAGCACATCCAGCACCGCCCAGAGGATCTGCATCGGTCGCCCGCCGTAGTCGCCGAAGTGCAGCGGCTGCGACATGGCCAGGGCGTCCATGTACCAGGGGCGGGTACCGACGGCGGTGACCTGCAGGGTGCGGGCGTCGATTAGCACCGGGGTCCACAGGTGCGAGGTCAGGTGCGTGCTGCCTTTCATGAACACCGCGTAATGATGCTCGCTGGAGAAGCGCGTGCCGGGGAAGGCGATGAAGTCCGCCGCCATGCCCGGCGTCGCCTTCGCGGCGATCTCCAGCAGGCGCGTGGCCGGGGCGCGGTCGGTGAGCGGCGGGGCATCGCGGTAGGGCTCGACCATGGCGGCCAGGCTCTCGTTGCGCC
>JBKBVY010000046.1:0-17069 GCA_046289335.1 Roseateles sp.
CGCGGCGCGCTGCATCGAGGCTGCCGTGGCGGAGATCCAGACCGGCCGGGGTCGGGCGCTGGTCACGGCGCCCATCCACAAGGAGGCCTTGCATGCGGCCGGCTCGCCGTACCCCGGGCACACGGAAATGCTGCAGGCCCTGGCCGGCGGCCCGCCGGTGCGCATGATGCTGGCCAACGAGGAGCTGCGCACGGTGCTGGTCACCATCCATTGCTCGCTGCGCGACGCCATCGCCGGCGTGACCCGCGCCGCGGTGCTGGAGACGCTGCAGATCACCGGCGCCGCGCTGCAGCGCATGGGCTTGGCCGCGCCGCGCATCGCGGTGGCGGGGCTGAATCCGCATGCGGGCGAGGGCGGGCTGTTCGGCGACGAGGAGATCGTCCACATCGCGCCGGCCATCGCCGATGCGCGTGCCGCGGGCTGGGACGCCAGCGGTCCCTATGCGCCCGACACCGTCTTCATGCGTGCCCGCCGCGGCGAGTTCGACGTGGTGGTGGCCATGACGCACGACCACGGCCTCATCCCGGTCAAATACCTCGGCGTGGAGCAGGGCGTCAACGTCACGCTGGGGCTGCCCTTTGTGCGCACCAGCCCCGACCACGGCACGGCCTTCGACATCGCCGGCCGGGGCATCGCCGATCCGGCCAGCCTGCAGGCGGCGGTCGTGATGGCGCGCCGCCTCAGCGCGGCGTAGACAGCGCGGCCAGCTGCGCCCGTGCGCGCGCCGTCGCGCGCTCCAGCAGGTGGGCGTGCTCGTAGGCGCGCATGCGACCGGCCTCGCACAGCTTCCTGAGCATGCGGGCCGTCATCGTGACGGTTTCCTGGTGGCGGTTGCCGTGCGTGAAGATGAAGAAGCTGCGTCCTGTGCTGATGTGGGCCAGACGCATCTTCTGCCAGCGCTCGCCGGTGTGCATCTGGTAGGCGAAGCCCAGCTGCATGTTGTCCATCAGCAGCGCGCCGCTGCTGGGCTCGGGCGCGCTCTCGGCGGCGGGCAGGCCGTCGATGGAGATGTCCACGGCCTGCAGCGGTTCGGCGGCGGCCTGGGCGTCGTTGCCGGACAGGTCCAGGTCCAGCTCGCCGGTCCAGTCGACATTGGCCTCGTCGACCAGACCCAGGCTCTTGGCCTCGGCAGGCGTCAGGCGCTGGCTGGCATCCAGCTCGGCCGGCTGGCTCTCGCCGGCGATGGGCTTGGCGAGGTCGGCCTCGCTGGGCGGCGCCACGCCGAAGATCTGGTCCAGCTGCTTGATCAGCAGGTTGGTTTCGAGCGCGCTGGGGGCCTGGCCCTTCAGCGACTCGGCATGCGCGGGCAGCAGCGCGCCGAAGAAGTCCTTGCGCGGGCCGTCGGGCCAGCGGATCAGGTCCAGCCCCTCGTTGAGCGTGCGCATCAGGTTGGGCAGCTCGCGCAGGAAGTCCGCGCGCGCCGCGGTGCCGCCCTTGGGCTGCACGCTCATGACCAGGCTGCGGCCCAGCGTGCGCAGGCGCAGCGCGCGTTCCGGTGCGCCCTCGCGCGAGGCCAGCACGATGGCCTGGCTCCAGACCTGCGCCAGGAAGTTGCGCAGGAACTCCTGCATCGGCACCTTGGCCAGCTGCTGCTGCAGCTGCAGCGCATAGCGCTGCTGCAGGCGCAGGTCGGTCTCGCGCCGCTCGACTACCGCGGCGGCGTCGCCGGTGGCCTTCAGCGTGTTGCGGGTCTGCTCGGCGATGAAGGCTTCCAGCGCGTCCAGCTTGGCCGTGTAGACGTCCATGCGGTCGAAGTCGCCGTTGGCCACGTCCTGTACCAGGTCGCGCACATGGGTCAGGAAGGCTCGGCCGGGATCTTCCGAGAAGTCGTCGAAGGCGCAGGCCAGCGACGCCATGCGGTTGACGAACTGGCGCACCGGATGGCGGCGGGACGAGAAGAAGGTCTCGTCGCCCAGCGCCACGCGCAGCACCGGCAGCTGCAGCCGTGCCAGCAGCCGCGCCATCTGCGGCGGCACCTTGGGATCGGCCAGGATCTGGTCGAACAGGCCCGCGACGACGTCGATGACCATGTGGTCCAGCCGCCCGGTGGCGGCCTGGCGCAGTTCGTCGCGGTGCTGGTGGATCAAGTTGGCCGGCGCCGGCAACTGGCCCCAGGCACTGGGCTCGCCGGACAAGCTGTCCAGCCCCATGCGGCCCGAGGGGCCGGCGTCGTAGCCCCCGTCGTAGCCGCCGTCATGGGCGGCCGGCGCCTGCGCGAGCCGGCGCAGCAGGTCCATCATCTGCGGGTCGACCCGGCCGAAGCCGCCACCACCGCCACCGCGGCCGCCAAAGCCGCCATGGCCGCTGCTGCGGCCGCCGGCGCGTCCCATGCCGGCGCCCAGCCCGCCATGTCCCGACATGCCGTAGCCGCCGCGGGTGGACATGCCGCCGTGACCGGAGTCGAACTCGCCGGGCTGCGTGGCGCCGCCCAGCGCACCCTGGCGCGAGCCGCCGTCCGAGGACGCGCGCACGCGCAGGTCCTGCGGCCGCAGGCCGCGCGAGCGCAGCAGCTCGGCGATGTCGGCGTAGCAGGCGCGCATCTCTTGGGCCAGCGAGCGGGTTAGCTCGTCCGTCAGCGTCTGGCGGCTGAGCGGGTCGTCGGTGATCGATTGCACGGCGTCAAGCAGCGCCTGGCCGATGAGTTCAGGCCGCAGCGGGTTGCGCTCGCCGACCTGGATGCCGGCGACGTAGGACTCGACCTCGCGCAGTTCCCACTCGCAGTGGTGGCCGATCGCCAGGCCGATGCGGTCGGCCGCGACCAGGTTGTTGACCTGGTCGTCATCCATCAGTGACAGCTCGCCCCAGTCCTTCTTGGCTGGCGCGGCCACCGGCTTGTCCTGGCCCTGTTCGGCGGTGATCTGACGCCGCAGGCTGTGCAGCAGGCGCTGCAGGAAGGTGCCCTGCTGCTGGCGGAACACGAACTGCGCCGCCAGCAGTGCATCGCGCCGCTTGACCTGCCCCGCGGACAGCGCCGACAGGCCCAGGCCCTCCGCGCACCGCTCCGCCGCCTGCTCGGCCGCAAGTCGGATGCGGGTCAGCGAGGCTTCGAGGTGCGGGTTCAGGCGTGGCTCGGGCGCGTTCATCAACGGGGATTCACGGGAGGCCCGGAAAGTATCGCGCCAGCAACAGGTGCGGGTTTTCGCCAGGTGCCAACTCTGTGACAAAAAAAAGCCCGGTAACCATTGCTTACCGGGCGCGGCGCGTCAAGAGGCGCTGGCTATCGCTTCAGCGAGTCGCGGATTTCCCGCAACAGCTGGATGTCTTCCGGCGTGGGCGGCGGCTCGGCGGGCGCCGGCGCGGGCTCGGCGCGCTTGAGCCGGTTGATCTGCTTGATCATCAGGAAGATGACGAAGGCCAGGATCATGAAGTTCAGCGACACGGTGATGAAGCTGCCGTAGGCCAGCACGGCTCCTTCCTTCTTGGCTTCGGCCAGCGTGGTGGCCGTCTGGCCGGCCAGCGGGATGAAGTAGTTGCTGAAGTCCAGCCCGCCGAAGATCTTGCTGACCACCGGCATGATGACGTCGCCCACCAGCGAGTCGACGATCTTGCCGAAGGCGCCGCCGATGATGACGCCGACCGCCAGGTCGATCACGTTGCCTTTGACGGCGAACTCCTTGAACTCGGAAAAGAAACTCATGCGTGGGGCTCCCAGGAACCGGCGAAGTGTAGGCAGGGATTGTTGATGCCGGCCTCAGGGCCGCGGAAGGCGGGTAAACCTGTGGTCCGGCAGGCGGGGGGGCCGGGCGGATCGCAAACCGGTGTCCGCTAGAATCCTCGGCTGCCCCGAATAGAAGTCTCTTCAGAGGACCCTCATGAGTGACCAGCAAGTGGACCAAGGCAAGCGCACCTGGTTGATCGCCACCGGATGCGCCGGCGCCGTTGGTGGCGTTGCGACGGCCGTTCCCTTCGTCAGCACCTTTGCCCCCAGCGAGCGGGCCAAGGCGGCCGGCGCCCCCGTGGAGGTGGACATTTCCAACCTCAAGCCCGGCGAGAAGCTGACGGTGGAGTGGCGCGGCAAGCCCGTCTGGATCGTGCGCCGCACGCCGGAACAACTGGAGGCCCTGAAGAAGCTCGACGGCCAGCTGGCCGACCCCAACTCGGACCGCAAGGCCTACCCGACCCCCGAGTACGCCAAGAACGAGTACCGCTCGATCAAGCCCGAGTTCTTCGTCGCGGTGGGCATCTGTTCGCACCTGGGCTGCTCGCCCAGCGACAAGTTTGCCGCCGGCCCGCAGCCCTCGCTGCCGGACGACTGGGCGGGCGGCTTCCTGTGCCCCTGCCACGGTTCGACCTTCGACATGGCCGGCCGCGTCTTCAAGAACAAGCCCGCGCCCGACAACCTCGAGGTGCCGCCCCACATGTACCTGTCCGACGCCAAGCTGCTGATCGGCGAGGACAAGAAGGCCTAACTAGAAATCGGGACGACACATGGCTGAATTCAAGGAAGCTCCCGCAGGCGCCTCGATGGGCGTGAAGACCATGACCTGGCTGGAGAACCGGTTTCCGACCGCGTTCGATGCCTACAAGGTCCACATGGCGGAGTACTACGCGCCGAAGAACTTCAACTGGTGGTACATCTTCGGCTCGCTGGCGCTGTTGGTGCTGGTGATCCAGATCGTCACCGGCATCTTCCTCGTGATGCACTACAAGCCGGACGCCAACCTCGCGTTCGCGTCGGTGGAATACATCATGCGCGACGTGCCCTGGGGCTGGCTGATCCGCTACATGCACAGCACGGGCGCCTCGGCCTTCTTCGTGGTCGTCTACCTGCACATGTTCCGCGGCCTGATCTACGGCAGCTACCGCAAGCCGCGCGAGCTGGTCTGGATCTTCGGCTGTGCGATCTTCCTGTGCCTGATGGCCGAGGCCTTCATGGGTTATCTGCTGCCCTGGGGCCAGATGTCCTACTGGGGTGCCCAGGTCATCGTGAACCTGTTCGCCGCCGTGCCCTTCGTCGGTGAAGACCTGGCCCTGATGATCCGTGGCGACTACGTCGTCGGCGACGCGACGCTGAACCGCTTCTTCAGCTTCCACGTCATTGCCGTGCCGCTGGTGCTGTTGGGCCTGGTGGTGGCCCACCTGCTGGCGCTGCACGACGTCGGCTCCAACAACCCCGATGGCGTCGAGATCAAGAAGGGTCCGAAGGACGCGAATGGCAAGCCGCTGGATGCCGTGCCATTCCACCCCTTCTACACGGTGCACGACATCTACGGCGTCTGCCTGTTCCTGATGGTCTTCACCGCCATCGTGTTCTTCGCGCCCGAGTTCGGCGGCTACTTCCTGGAGTACAACAACTTCATCCCGGCCGACCCGCTGAAGACGCCCGCGCACATCGCGCCGGTCTGGTACTTCACGCCGTTCTATTCGATGCTGCGAGCGACCACCGACGTGATGGTCAACGTGCTGTGCGGCGTCATCGCCATCGCGGCCGTGGTGAGCTTCCTGAAGGGCAAGTTCGGCGGCGGCGCCAAGATCGCGCTGCTGGTCGGTGCGGCCGTGCTGATCTTCCTGCTCAAGGTCTTCGACGCGAAGTTCTGGGGCGTGGTCGTGATGGGCGGTGCCGTCGTGATCCTGTTCTTCCTGCCCTGGCTGGACCACAGCCCGGTCAAGTCCATCCGTTATCGCCCGGACTGGCACAAGTGGGTGTACACGGTGTTCGTCGTGTTCTTCCTGGTGCTGGGTTACCTGGGCATCCAGCCGCCCAGCGACCTGGGCACGCTGGTGGCGCAGGTGGGCACGCTGTTCTATTTCGGCTTCTTCCTGCTGATGCCCTGGTGGAGCCGCCTCGGGACGCCCAAGCCGGTGCCCGACCGCGTGACCTTCCACGCCCACTGAGCCGCGGAGCAACAACAGAAATGAAAAAGCTGATCGCCATCCTGCTGGCTTCGCTGAGCCTCGCCGGTGCCGCCCATGCCGCCGGCGGCGGCATCGCCTGGGACAAGTTCCCGAAGGAAAAGATGTCGGACATGGCTGCGCTGCAAAACGGCGCCAAGCTGTTCGTCAACTACTGCCTGAACTGCCACGCCGCGGCCTTCCACCGCTACAACCGCATGCGCGACATCGGCCTGACCGATGCCGACATCAAGGCCAACCTGCTGTTCGCTGCCGACAAGGTGGGCGAGACCATGAAGGTCAGCATGAACGCCAATGACGCCAAGGACTGGTTCGGGGCCAACCCGCCCGACCTGACCGTCATCGCCCGTTCGCGGGCCGACGTGTCCAAGGGCTCGGGTGCGGACTACCTTTACACCTACATGCGGAACTTCTACCGCGACGACACCAAGGCGACGGGCTGGAACAACCTCGCCTTCCCCAGCGTCGCGATGCCGCATGTGCTGTGGGAACTGCAAGGCCAGCGCGCCGCGAAGTTCGAAGAGGTCGCCGACCCGCACGACCCGAGCAAGAAGACGCATGTGTTCGCCGGCTACGAGCAGCTCACGCCCGGTACGCTGACCGAGCGCCAGTACGACGAGGCGGTGGCCGATCTGGTGGCCTACCTGCAGTGGATGGGCGAGCCGGCTCAGTCGCAGCGCTTCCGTCTGGGCGTCATCGTGCTGATCTTCCTCGGCGTGCTGACCGTGTTCGCCTGGCGCCTGAACGCGTCTTACTGGAAGGACGTGAAGTAAACCTCTGAGTCCCGGCGCCGCCCGCTGAGGCGGCGCCAAACACGCAGTGGGGCGGGCTTCCAGCCACCCACTGCGTTTGCTTTTTCAGCGCGGCCCGCCGCGCCCTTTGATTGACTGACCCCTCGGGAGCCCAAGCCATGATGGTCCTCTACTCCGGCACCACCGACCCCTACTCGCACCGCTGCCGTTTTGTGCTGTTCGAGAAAGGCATGGACTTCGAAATTCGCGATGTCGACTTGTTCGCCAAGCCCGAAGACATCGCCCTGATGAACCCGTACAACGAGGTGCCCATCCTCGTCGAGCGCGACCTCATCCTGTACGAATCGCACATCATCAACGAGTACATCGACGAGCGCTTCCCGCATCCGCAGCTGATGCCCGGCGACCCGGTGGCCCGCGCCCGCGTGCGCCTGTTCCTGCTGAACTTCGAGAAGGAACTATTCGCCCATGTGAACGTGCTCGAAGGCCGCGGCATGGCGACCAAGGCGACGGACAAGCAACTGGAGAAGGCCCGCGCGCAGATCCGTGATCGCCTGACCCAGCTCGCGCCCATCTTCCTGAAGAACAAGTACATGCTGGGCGACGACTTCTCCATGCTCGACGTGGCCATCGCGCCGCTGCTGTGGCGCCTGGACTACTACGGCATCGACATGTCCAAGAACGCGCTGCCGCTGCTGAAGTACGCCGAGCGCATCTTCAGCCGCCCGGCCTACATCGAGGCGCTGACGCCCTCGGAAAAGGTGATGCGCCGCTGATGGACCAGACCCCGGCCTCAGGTGCTGGCAACGGCACGTCCACGCGGCCCTACCTGATCCGCGCGCTGCACGACTGGTGCACGGACAACGGCTTCACGCCCTACATCGCGGTCCACGTCGACCGCTCGGTGCAGGTGCCGACGGAGTACGTGTCCAACAACGAGATCGTGCTGAACATCGGCTTCGACGCGACCAGCGGGCTGGACCTCGGCAACGACTTCATCCAGTTCAAGGCCCGCTTCGGCGGCGTGGCACGGGAGATCATCATCCCGGTGGATCATGTCGTGGCCATCTACGCCCGTGAGAACGGCCAAGGCATGGCCTTCCCGGCGCCCGAGCCGCTGGCCGAGGGCGCGGCCCCGCCCGCACCGGTGCCCGCACCGGCCGAGCCGCGTCGCAACGGCCTGCGGCTGGCGAGCGAGGCCGGTGAGCATGATGACGACGGCACGCCTGCGCCCGACGGGTCGGGTGGCGGCGCGCGCCCGGCCCTCAAACGGGTGAAGTGAGCGGGCTCGTCCAGCCCCTAGAATCGCGTTCTCTTTCGCCGGCTTAGCTCAGTTGGTAGAGCAACCGCCTTGTAAGCGGTAGGTCGTCAGTTCGAATCCGACAGCCGGCACCATTGCAAACCCACGGCCTTCAGCGCTTGAAGACCGTGGGTTTCTTATTTCTGCGCCAGCTTCACGCGGATGCGGCCCGGCAGTCCGGCCTGGGCGAGCAAGGCCTCCAGGCGCGGCAGCAGGTGGCGCAGCTTGGCCGCGACGGCCGCATTGGCCACCAGCAGGCTCCAGCCCTCCTCGTCCAGCGGACCGGGCTGGATGCTGGCCAGCAGATTGCCCGGCAAGGCCGGCGCAATCACGCGCAGCCGACGCCGCGACGCCTCCAGCCGCTCGCCCAGGCGCACCAGGCTCTCATGCGCGCGCAAGGCCTGCGCAACCGGCATGGGATCGGGGATGCTGGCGCGCACGCCTTTGGGTGCGAGGTAGCGGGGCAGGGCCATGGCGGCAGTGTAGTCAGCCAGCCGGGTCCGCATGGCGCGACTGCTAAACTGCCCCGCTTTGCGCAGGCGGGCAAGTGCTTCTTGCAATGCGCCCTCGCGCCCCCAGTTTCGCGCGTCACGCCGGCACATCGCCGCACGCCCATCCCAATTCCAGCATGTTGCCCAAGCTTCTCACTTCGATCTTCGGTAGTCGCAACGAGCGCCTGCTCAAGCAATACCGCCGCACCGTGCAGCAGATCAATGCACTGGAGCCCAAGTACGAGGCGATGAGCGACGACGAACTGCGCGGCCAGACCGAGGCGTTCAAGCAGCGCATCGCCGCCGGCGAGACGGTGGACGACATCCTGCCCGAGGCCTTCGCCGTGTGCCGCGAGGGCAGCAAGCGGGCGCTGAAGATGCGCCACTTCGACGTGCAGCTGATCGGCGGCATGGTGCTGAATGCCGGCAAGGTCGCCGAGATGCGCACCGGCGAAGGCAAGACGCTGATGGCCACGCTGCCGGTCTACCTGAACGCGCTGACGGGCAAGGGCGTCCATGTCGTCACGGTGAACGACTACCTCGCGCGCCGCGACGCGGAGTGGATGGGCAAGCTGTACAACTTCCTGGGCCTGTCGGTGGGCATCAACCTGCCGCAGATGCCGCGCGAGCAGAAGCAGGCTGCCTACGCCGCCGACGTCACCTACGGCACGAACAACGAGTACGGCTTCGACTACCTGCGCGACAACATGGTCTACGAGACGGCCGACCGCGTGCAGCGCGGCCTGGCCTACGCCATCGTCGACGAGGTGGACTCCATCCTCATCGACGAGGCGCGCACGCCGCTGATCATCTCGGGCCAGGCCGACGACCACACCGACGTCTACCTGAAGATCAACGCCGTCGTGCCGCATCTGAAGAAGCAGATCGGCGAGCTGGATCCGCGCACGGGTGAAGGCGTCATCGAGCCGGGCGACTTCACGGTGGACGAGAAGTCGCACCAGGTCCACCTGACCGAAGACGGCCACGAGAACGCCGAACGGCTGCTCAGCCAGGCCGGCCTGATCGCCGAGGGCGCCAGCCTGTACGACGCGGCCAACATCACGCTGATGCATCACCTCAATGCTGCGCTGCGGGCCCACCATGTCTATCACAAGGACCAGCACTACGTCGTGCAGAACGGCGAGGTCATCATCGTCGACGAGTTCACCGGCCGCCTGATGAGCGGACGGCGCTGGAGCGACGGCCTGCACCAGGCCGTCGAGGCCAAGGAAGGCGTGCAGATCCAGGCCGAGAACCAGACGCTGGCCTCCATCACCTTCCAGAACTACTTCCGCATGTACGGCAAGCTGTCCGGCATGACGGGCACGGCCGATACCGAGGCCTACGAGTTCCAGGAGATCTACGGTCTGGAGACCGTGGTCATCCCGCCGAACAAGCCCACCATCCGCAAGGACGAGCTGGACCTGGTCTACAAGACCGACAAGGAAAAATACGCCGCGGTCATCGAGGACATCCGGCGCTGCCACGAGCGCGGCCAGCCGGTGCTGGTGGGCACCACCTCCATCGAGAACTCGGAGCTGATCTCCAAGCTGCTGACCGAGGCCAAGCTGCCGCACAACGTGCTGAACGCCAAGCAGCACGAAAAGGAGGCGCAGATCGTGGCCCAGGCCGGCCGGCCCGGCATGATCACCATCGCGACCAACATGGCCGGCCGCGGCACCGACATCGTGCTGGGCGGCAACGTCGAGAAGCAGATCCAGTTCATCGAGGCCGACGACAGCATTCCGGCCGACGAGAAGGCGCGCCGCATCCAGCAGCTCAAGGACGAGTGGCAGGGCTTGCACGACAAGGTCAAGGCCGAGGGCGGCCTGCGCATCATCGCGACCGAGCGCCACGAAAGTCGCCGCATCGACAACCAGCTGCGTGGCCGCGCCGGCCGCCAGGGCGACCCGGGCAGTTCGCGCTTCTACTTGTCGCTGGACGACCAGCTGATGCGCATCTTCGCCGGCGAGCGCGTGCGCGCCATCATGGACCGCCTCAAGATGCCCGAGGGCGAGGCCATCGAGGCCGGCATCGTCACGCGCAGCATCGAAGGCGCGCAGCGCAAGGTCGAAGCGCGCAACTTCGACATCCGCAAGCAGCTGCTGGAGTACGACGACGTGTCGAACGACCAGCGCAAGGTCATCTACCAGCAGCGCAACGACATCCTGGAGGCCGACAGCCTGGTCGCGCAGATCGCGTCGCTGCGCGCCTCCACGCTGACCGATGTCGTGCGCACCTATGTGCCGGCCGAAAGCCTGGAGGAGCAGTGGGATCTGGCCGGCCTGCAGCGGGTGCTGAAGGACGAGTGGCAGCTCGACATTCCGCTGGCCGACCTGGTCAAGCAGAGCGACTCCATCACCGACGAGGAGATCCTGGACCTGGTGCTGAAGGCTGGTGACGAGCTGTTCCAGAGCAAGCTGGACCGGGTGGGCATCGAGCAGTTCAACCCCTTCATGCGCATGGTGCTGCTGCAGAGCATCGACCAGCGCTGGCGCGAGCACCTGGCCGCGCTGGACTACCTGCGCCAGGGCATCCACCTGCGCGGCTACGCCCAGAAGAACCCCAAGCAGGAATACAAGCGCGAGGCCTTCGAGCTGTTCTCGCAGCTGCTGGACCTGGTGAAGATGGAAGTCACCCGCACGCTGCTGAACGTGCGCATCCAGAGCCAGGAGGAGGCCAACGCCGCCGCCGAGGCCATGGAGCGCCGCGCCGAGGCGGTGGCCAACGTGACCTACCAGCATCCCAACGAGGACGGCTCCGTGTCCCAGGAGGTCGATCCCGCCACGCTGCTGCAGCAGTACGGCCATGTCGGCCGCAATGACCCCTGCCCCTGCGGCAGCGGCAAGAAGTTCAAGGCCTGCCACGGCAAGCTGGCCTGAATCCGGATCGGCTTCGCCCCCTGACGGGCCGGCCCTGACGGCCCGTTCTTCATGGGGCGGACGGCGCGTGGACCCCACCCATTCAGGGGGAAAAATGTGCGTTTGCACACGATCAGCCGGGGCCGCCACACGCTTGGGGGGTGCTCGGGCCGCGACCACCCCCCTACAGTGCATTCCAAGCCACCCCTTCGGGGGTTAACCCGATAGAAGTTTCAGAAAGTCCTGCATGAAAGCCCTGCTCGCAGCCGCAGCGATCGCCCTGGCCACCAGCGCCTCGGCCGGCACCGTCAGCTTCAGCAACCACGCTCACCAGGATGCCACGGGCTTCGGTCAGGCCTTCGAGGACGTCTACAGCTTCTCGCTGGATGGCGACACCTGGGTCAGCGGCCTGCTGGCCACCAGCTCGCTGCTGGCGGGCGACCCCTCCATCGACGTGCAGTCGGTCAAGCTGCGCCGCATCGGCAGCGACATTGGCTGGACCGAGACCATCGCCATCGACTGGGACATTGCCGTCGGTGGCGTGGAGCAGTGGAGCCTGCCCGTGCGCCAGCTGAGCGCCGGCAACTGGGAGCTGGCGATCGCTGGCATCAGCTATGCCGACAAGATCGGCCATGGCTATGACGCCTCGCTGGAGCTGCCCGAGCCCGGCAGCGTGGCCCTGGCCCTGCTGGCCCTCGTGGGCGCCGGCGCTGCCAGCCTTCGCCGCCGCAAGGCCTGAGCCCTCTACCGAACCGGATTCCCCATGAAGCGCATTCTCGTCACCAGCCTCCTGTCCGTCGGCCTGCTGGCCGCCCAGGCCGCCGCCGCGGCGGGCACCGTCACCATCAAGTGGCAGGGCGTGGACCTCGCCGGCATCAAGCTGAGCACGATGGACGCAGCCGTGTCGGCGACCACGCCGGTCACCAGCAACTACGCCACCACGGCGCTGAACTACACCTACGTCGACACCAACGAGAGCTTCATCGCCTGGTGCATCGAGCCCAGCCAGGTCAACGGCCGTGCCGGCGTGAGCCGCGTCTACGACGTGGGCGGCTTCTCGGGCCAGCAGGCCCAGCAGCTGCAAGGCCTGTTCTCCAGCAGCTATGCCAGCCTGTCGACCTACGACGACAAGGCCGCCTTCCAGCTGGCGCTGTGGGAGCTGATGCGCGAAAGCAGCCCCTCGCTGAACGCCAGCAGCGGCAGCTTCCACGTCGTCGGCAACGATGCCACCAGCACCGCCGTGGCCGCGCTGGCCAACAGCTTCCTGACTCAGGCGCTGGCCTACAACGGCCCGGCCCGCTACGAGCTGACCCGTCTGAGCAATGCCAGCCTGCAGGATCTGGTGGTGGCCACCGCCGTCACGGCCGTGCCGGAGCCCGAGAGCTACGCGCTGTTCCTGGCCGGTCTGGGCGCCATCGGCATGATGGCCCGCCGCCGCCTGCCGCGCTGATCCGTCGCGCACTGCTGCAAAAGGCTCCTTCGGGAGCCTTTTGCGCTTCTTAGAATTCGCCGGCCTTTCAGACACCACCGAGCGCCCCATGCCCGTCAACCTTTCCGCCCCCGATCCCGCCACCCTGTTGCCCGTGCCGGGCGTGCGCCTCGGCGTGACCATGGCGGGCGTGCGCAAGGCCAACCGGCGCGACCTCACCGTCATCGCGCTGGACGAGGGCGCGGCCGTGGCCGGCGTGTTCACGACCAACCGCTTCTGCGCCGCGCCGGTGCAGGTGTGCCGCGAGCACCTCGCCGGCGGCAGCGCGGTGCGCGCGCTGGTCATCAACACCGGCAATGCCAATGCCGGCACCGGTGCCGACGGCCTGGCCCGGGCACGCCAGACCTGCGCGGCGCTGGCCGGCCTGATCGGCTGCACGCCGCAGCAGGTACTGCCCTTCTCCACCGGCGTCATCATGGAGACGCTGCCGGTGGACCGCATCACCGCGGGCCTGCCCGCCGCGCTGGCGGCGCTGCGCGAGGACGGCTGGGGCGAGGCCGCCGCCGGCATCATGACCACCGACACGCTGCCCAAGGCGGCGTCGCGGCGCATCACGATCGGCGGCGTGCCGGTCACGCTGTCGGGCATCTCCAAGGGCGCCGGCATGATCCGGCCCAACATGGCCACCATGTTGGGCTTCGTCGCCACCGATGCCAACATCGCCCCGGCGCTGCTGCAGCCGCTGGTCCAGCAGGCCGCCGACGCGTCCTTCAACCGCATCACCATCGACGGCGACACGTCCACCAACGACTGCTTCATGCTGATCGCCTCCCGCCGCGCTGCGCATGCCGAGATCACGTCGCTGGACAGCGCCGAGGCGAATACGCTGCGCGACGCGCTGGTATCGCTGAGCCAGGAGCTGGCCCAGGCCATCGTGCGCGACGGTGAGGGCGCGACCAAGTTCATCACCATCACCGTCGAAGGCGGCCGCGACGAGGCCGAGTGCAAGCTGGCGGCCTATGCCATCGCCCACTCGCCGCTGGTCAAGACGGCGTTCTTCGCCAGCGACCCCAACCTGGGCCGCATCCTGGCGGCGGTGGGCTATGCCGGCATCGCCGATCTGGACCAGGGTCTGATCGACCTGCACCTGGACGACGTGCACGTGGTCACCCGCGGCGGCCGCCGGCCCGAGTACCGCGAGGAAGACGGTCAGCGCGTCATGAAGCAGAGCGAGATCACCATCCGCGTGGGCCTGAACCGCGGCTCGGCCAGCGCCACCGTCTGGACCTGCGACCTCAGCCACGACTACGTCAGCATCAACGCCGATTACCGGAGCTGACCACCGCGGCGGCCGGCGCCCTGGGGTTTTCGCTGTCAGGGCTTCATCGCATGACCATCGGTGGCGTCCGGGAGGGGAAGGGAGAATCCGCCCCTTCTTGAACCCAGGACTTCGCACGATGAAGCTCTCCCTGACCGCCGTCACCCTCGCGGCCACGCTGACCACCGCGGCTCACGCCCAGTCGCTGAACTACCCTGTCACGCGCAAGGTCGACCAGACCGACAGCTATCACGGCACCAACGTCGCCGATCCCTACCGCTGGCTGGAAGACGACAACAGCGCCGAGACCAAGGCCTGGGTCAGTGCGCAGAACGCCGTCACCGACAAGTTTCTCGACGCCATGCCGCAACGCCAGCCGGCGCGCCGCATCTACACCGAGCTCTACAACTTCGAGCGCTTCGGCATCCCCTTCCAGGAGGGCGGCCGCTACTTCTGGAGCCGCAACGACGGCCTGCAGCAGCAGAACGTGCTCTACACCGCCAAGTCGCTGAAGGACACGCCGGTGGTGGCGCTGGACCCCAACGGCTTCTCCAAGGACGGCACGGTGGCCTTGAGCGGCGTGGTGCCCTCGCGCGACGGCAAGCTGCTGGCCTACGGCGTGGCCGGCGCCGGCTCCGACTGGCAGACCTGGCGCGTGCGCGACCTGGCCACGGGCCAGGACCTGGCCGACAAGATCGAGTGGGTCAAGTTCAGCAGCGCCGCCTGGACGGCCGACGGCCGCGGCTTCTTCTACTCCCGCTACGACGCGCCCAAGGATGGCGACAAGCTCAAGGGCGCCAACTACTTCCAGAAGCTCTACTACCACCGCCTGGGCACGCCGCAGTCCGAGGATGTGCTGGTGGCCGAGAACCGCGACGACAAGGAATGGGGCTTCGGCGCCGACGTGTCCGACGACGGCCAGTGGCTGCTGATCAACGTCTGGAAGAGCGCCGGCAGCAAGAACGGCCTGCTGGTGCTGCCGCTGCCCAAGGGCGCGTTCGCCGGCGGCAAGCCCCGGCCCATCACGCTGGACTTCGACGCGATGTACAGCCCCGTCGCCGTCACCGGTGGCAAGCTGGTGGTGCGCACCGACAAGGGTGCGCCGCGCGGCAAGCTCATCACCATCGACCTGAAGAACCCGGCCCCCGCCGGCTGGAAGACGCTGGTGGCTGAAGGCCCCGACGCGATGACCGGCGCCTCCGCCGTGGGCGGCCGCTACCTGCTGAGCTACCTGAAGGACGCCGCCACGCTGGTGCGCGTGCACGGCGCCGACGGCAAGCCGCTGTCCGACGTGCAACTGCCCGGCGTGGGCACGGCCAGCGGCTTCGGCGGCCGCTGGAGCGACACCGAGACCTTCTTCAGCTACACCAGCCTGACCACGCCGTCCGAGATCCATCGCTACGACGTGAAGACCGGCAAGATCGAGCCGTTCAAGAAGCCCAAGACCGCCTTCAACACCGACGAGTTCGAGACCCGCCGCGAGTTCGTCACCAGCAAGGACGGCACGCGCTTCCCCATCTTCATCGCCGCCAAGAAGGGCCTGAAGCTGGACGGCCGCAACCCCACGCTGCTGTACGGCTATGGCGGCTTCAACATCCCCATCACGCCCGGCTACGGCGTCACCGCGGCCACCTGGCTGAAGATGGGCGGCGTCTACGTCATCGCGTCCATCCGCGGCGGCGGCGAGTACGGCTCGGCCTGGCACGAGGCCGGCACCAAGCTGAACAAGCAGAACGTCTTCGACGACTTCATCGCCGCCGGCGAGTGGCTGGTCAAGAACGGCATCGCCAGCCCCGCCACGCTGGCCATCAACGGCGGCAGCAACGGCGGCCTGCTGGTGGGCGCGGTGGCCAACCAGCGCCCCGACCTGTTCGCCGCGGCCGTGCCGCAGGTGGGCGTGATGGACATGCTGCGCTACCAGCACTTCACCATCGGCTGGGCCTGGGCGTCGGACTACGGTACCAGCGCCGACAGCCCCGAGATGTTCAAGGCGCTGTACGCCTACTCGCCGCTGCACAACATCAAGGCGGGCGCCAAGTACCCGGCGGTGCTGGTCACGACGGCCGACCACGACGACCGCGTCGTGCCGGCGCACAGCTTCAAGTACACCGCCGCGCTGCAGGCCGCCGACACCGGCCCGGCGCCCAAGCTGATCCGCATCGAGGTCAATGCCGGCCACGGCGCCGGCAAGCCGACCTCCAAGATCATCGAGGAGCGCAGCGACGTGCTGGCCTTCATCGCCCATGCGATGGGCCTGGAAGTGAAGTGATCCGTGACCTGGGGCTGGCCGACGTGCCGGCCCTGCTGGCCCTCTACCAGCACCTGAACGCCGGCGACGCGCCGCCCTCGGACGAGGCGGTGCGCGCCGTGTTCGCGCATCCGGGGCTGCGGCACTTCGGTCTGTTCGTCGGCGATGCGCTGACGGCCAGTTGCAACTTCGCCGTCATTCCCAACCTGACACGCGGCGGCCGCAGCTATGGCGTCATCGAGAACGTCGTGACGCATGCCGACCACCGCGGCCGCGGCCATGGCCAGGTCGTCATCCGCCATGCCATCGAGCAGGCCTGGTCAGCGGGCGCCTACAAGGTGGTGCTGACCACCAGCCGCAAGGACCCGGCGGTCTGGGCCTTCTACGAGCGCTGCGGCTTCGACGCCGGCGACAAGCGCGCCTTCGTCATCCGGCGCCCGCCGGGCTAGAAGTTCACCGCCTTGGTCTTCAGCCCGCGCGCCACCAGCGTCGCGTTGATGAGCTGGGCCTGCTCGCGGCTGGGGAAAGGCCAGATCGTTGCGCGCCAGCCCTCAGGGGTCTGGATGACGTCGGCCTGCAGCGCGTCGGGGTTGCTGTGCACGCCGACCAGGCCGGCCTTCATCTTCGCCAGCAAGGCCTCGGCCTGGGCCTTGGTGCCGGGCGGCCCCACCAGCGCGACGGCCGACTGACCCGGCGTCGTGGCCAGACGCGCCAGCCGCGGGTCGGGCGGCTCGGCGGCTGCGGCAGGTTTGTCAGCGGGCTTCTCGGTGGACTTCTCGGCGGGCTTGTCTGCCGCCTTCTCCGCAGGCTTCTCCGG
>JBKBVY010000373.1:0-291 GCA_046289335.1 Roseateles sp.
GGTACGCGGTCGCCACCCCCATGAAGAGCAAAAACACCGACAAAAATGCCGCCGGATGGTGCGACAGCAGCACGATCAGGGTCAAAAAGCCCACGTGCACCGCCACCATGTGCGCGGGCACACCGCGGTAGGGCGACTCGGCGGCCACCGTCAACCCGCGCAACGTGCCGGCATTGAGCGCCGTGAGCACGGCAGCGTTGATGAACACCGCCAGCGCGGCTTTCCAGCCGATGTGGGTGATCATGTACGACAGGTCGAAACCCCATTTGGCCGCCACCATCAGCACCGGCG
>JBKBVY010000373.1:301-586 GCA_046289335.1 Roseateles sp.
GCGGGGCCGCAAACGGCGTCAGCGTCCCGCCAATCGACACGTTCACGAACAGCGTTCCCAGCGTCGCATACTTCAGGCGCGAGGGCAGTTGCGCAAAGATCGGGCCGCGCATCAGCAACGCCGCCAGCGTCATGGCCGCCGGCTCGGTGATGAAAGACCCCAGCAACGGCACCAGCGACAGCGTGGTGAAGTAAAACGCCATGGGACGCGGCAGCGGCAGCACCCGCACCACCGCATTGACCGCCGCCGAGGCTGCCTGCAGGATGGGCCGGCTGCCGGCCACCA
>JBKBVY010000374.1:0-277 GCA_046289335.1 Roseateles sp.
AGCTGGCGCTGGAGTCCGATGACCAGTTGTCGCTGGTCTACCAGCCCCGCATCGACATGCGAACCGGTGCCTGCATCGGTGCCGAGGCGCTATTGCGCTGGACCCACCCGACATTGGGTCCGATCCCGCCGGCCGAGTTCATCCCTTCGGTCGAGGAAACCGCGCTGGTCCGGCCGTTGACCGCCTGGGTCGCTAACACGGCGCTGCGGCAGATTCAGGCATGGAATGCGGCGGGATTGGAGTTGAAGGTGTCGATCAATGTCTCGGCGCTTAATCT
>JBKBVY010000374.1:287-568 GCA_046289335.1 Roseateles sp.
CCATCGACGCCCACGGTGTCAGCACAGCGTCGCTGGAACTCGAATTCACCGAAAGTGCCGTCGCGCGTGACAGTGCACGCGTGACCGAGCAGCTCAGCCTTCTGCGCGATGCCGGCATTGACGTGGCAATCGACGATTTCGGCACCGGCTACAGCAATCTGCAGTATCTCCAGCAACTGCCTGCCTCCGTGCTCAAGATCGATCGCGGCTTCGTAATGGGGTTGGAGACCTCGGAGCGCGACCTTACCTTGGTGCGCACCATCATCGCCATGGCCCACGAT
>JBKBVY010000047.1:0-16936 GCA_046289335.1 Roseateles sp.
CAGCATGCCGGCCATCAGCCCGCCGATGAGGGTTTCGAGGAAGGGGCCCATCAGTGGCTCGCTCCGAGGTAGGCCTTGATGACGTCTTCGTTGCGCCGTACCTCGTCCGGCGTGCCGTCGCCGATCTTGCGGCCGTAGTCCAGCACCACCACGCGATCCGAGATGTCCATGACGACGCCCATGTCGTGCTCGATCAGCACGATGGTGGTGCCGAACTCGTCGTTCACGTCCAGGATGAAGCGGCACATGTCCTGCTTCTCCTCGACGTTCATGCCGGCCATGGGCTCGTCCAGCAGCAGCAGGCTGGGCTCCATGGCCAGCGCCCGGCCCAGGTCCACGCGCTTTTGCAGGCCGTAGGGCAGGCGGCCCACCGGCGTCTTGCGCCAGGCCTGGATCTCCAGGAAGTCGATGATGCGCTCCACCACCGCGCGCTGCTCGGTCTCCTCGCGCCGCGCGGGGCCCAGGTGCAGCGCCTGCCAGAACAGGCCGCGCTTCATGCGCAGGTTGCGGCCGGTCATGATGTTGTCCAGCACGCTCATGCCCTTGAACAGCGCGAGGTTCTGAAAGGTGCGCGCCACACCCATCTCGGCGACCTGGCGCGGCTTCATGTGGTGGTAGTGCCGGCCGCGCAGCGTGATCTCGCCCTGCTGCGGCTGGTAGACGCCGTTGATGCAGTTGAGCATGGAGCTCTTGCCGGCGCCGTTGGGGCCGATGATGGCGCGCACCTCGTGCTCGCGCACGTCGAAGCTGATGTCGGTCAGCGCCTTCACACCGCCAAAGGCCAGCGAGATGTTCTTCACGTCGAGGATGACGTCGCCGATCTGCTTCATGCGGCGACGCCCTTGACTGCGGGGAAGGTCTTCGCCTCGACAATGCGCAGGTCCGCCTCGACGAGAGACGTGCGGCCATCCTCGAACTTCACTTGCGTCTCGATGTGCTGCGAGGCCTTGCCGTCGTACAGCGCCGCGATGAGCACGCCGTACTTCTCGGCGATGGCGCCGCGGCGGACCTTGCGCGTGCGCGTGAGCTCGCCGTCGTCGGCGTCCAGCTCCTTGTGCAGGATGAGGAAGCGGCTGATCTGGCTGCCGGCCAGCAGTTCGTCCTGGGCCAGGTCGGCGTTGACCTTCTCGACGCAGTCCAGCATCAGCTGGTAGACCTCGGCGCGCTGGGCCAGGTCGGTGTAGCCGGCATAGGGCAGGTTGCGGCGCTCGGCCCAGTTGCCGACGGCCTCGAAGTCGATGTTGATGAAGGCGCAGACCTTCTCGCGCCCGTCGCCGAAGCAGACCGCCTCCTTGATGTGCGGGAAGAACTTCAGCTTGTTCTCCACGTACTTGGGCGCGAACAGCGCGCCGTCGAAGGCACCGCCGCGCAGACGGCCCACGTCCTTGGCGCGGTCGATGATCTTCAGGTGGCCGCCGGGCGTCAGGAAGCCGGCGTCGCCGGTGTGGAACCAGCCGTCCTCGGTCAGCGCCTCGCGCGTGGCGGCCTCGTTCTTGTAGTAGCCCTTCAGCAGCCCCGGCGAGCGCACCAGCAGTTCGCCGCTGTCGGTCAGCTTGATCTCCACGCCGGCGATGGGCACGCCCACCGTGTCCGCGCGGGCCTCGTGGTCGGGCTGCAGGCAGACGAACACGGCGGTCTCGGTGGAGCCGTAGAGCTGCTTGAGGTTGATGCCGATGGCGCGGTAGAAGCTGAACAGGTCCGGGCCTATGGCCTCGCCCGCCGTGTAGGCCACACGCACGCGCGAGAAGCCCAGCGTGTTGCGCAGCGGGCCGTAGATCAGCACATCGCCCAGCGCGTAGGCCAGCCGGTCCGGCCAACCCACGCGCTCACCGTCCATCAGCCGCGTGCCGACGCGCCGGGCCAGCGCCATGCAGCGCTCGAACAGCCAGCGCTTGGGGGCGGCCGCATCTTCCATGCGGATCATCACCGTCGTCAGCAGGCCCTCGAACACGCGCGGCGGCGCGAAGTAGTAGGTCGGGCCGACCTCCTTCAGGTCGATGCCCACCGTGGCCGCCGACTCCGGGCAGTTGACGACATAGCCGCACACCAGCCACTGCGCGAAGCTGAAGATGTTCTGGCCAATCCAGGCCGGCGGCAGGTAGGCCAGCACCTCCTCGCGCTCGGTCAGCCGGTCGAAGCGCTGGCCGGCGCGGGCGCGGTCGATCAGCGTCGCATGCGTGTGGATGACGCCCTTGGGATGGCCCGTCGTGCCGGACGTGAAAAACAGCGCCGCCACGTCATCCGGTCGCCCCGCCGCCACCTCGGCGGCAAACGCATCCGGCCGCTCGGCCCGCGCGGCGCGCCCCTGCGCGATCAGCGCGTCCAGCGCCGCCAGGCCGGGGTCGTCGTAATGGCGCAGGCCGCGGGGGTCGTCGAACCAGATGTGTGCCAGCTGCGGGCAGTCCTCGCGCAGCGACAGCAGCTTGTCGACCTGCTCCTGGTCCTCCACCACCGCAAACGCGATCTCGGCGTTGTTGATCGGGAAGGCGAACTCGGCGGCCACGGCGTCCTGGTACAGCGGCACCGGCACCGCGCCCAGCGCCTGGGCAGCCAGCATGCTGGCATACAGCCGCGGCCGGTTCTCGCCGATCACCACCAGATGCTGGCCGCGGCGCAGGCCGGCCGCCGCCAGGCCCAGCGCCAGGTCCTGCACCAGCTCGGCCAGCTCGCCCCAGCTCAGCGTCTGCCACAGGCCGAACGCCTTCTCGCGCAGCGCCGGCGCGCGCGGCCGGCGCGCGGCATGGTCGAGCAGCAGCCGAGGAAAGGTGTCCGTCAAGCTTGTCTCCGTCGCGGGGGCTGGAGCCTCCGTCTGTGCGCCCCATTCTGGCGATGACTTTGACGCCCATCTGTCGGTCCAACGACAATCTACGGGTCTTCACGGCCCAGACTTTCCCGCACGCTTGTGGTCGACCTCGCGCCCCTTCCCCTACGACAGCGGGCCCGCCGCCCCAGCGCCGCCGAGCTGGCCGCCATTCCCTGGCTGGCACTGCTGGACGGCGCCCAGCGCGAGCTGGCGGTGGCCACGCTGGAAGTGGCCGACGCCGCGCGGGGCGAGCGCCTGTGCCGCATCGGCCGGCCGGCCAACTTCTGGTTCGGCGTGGTGGACGGCCTGCTGAAGATGAACAACGACGACTCCACCGGCCAGGCCATCACCTTCACCGGCATCCCGCCGGGCGGCTGGTTCGGCGAGGGCACGCTGCTCAAGCGCGAGGCCTACCGCTACAACATCCAGGCGCTGCGGCCCAGCGTGGTGGCCGGCCTGCCCATCGCCAGCTTCCATGCGCTGCTGGACGGCAGCATCGCCTTCAACCGCTTCGTGCTGGACCAGCTGAACGAGCGGCTGGGCCAGTTCATCGCCGCACGCGAGACCGACCGCATCCACGACCCCGACGTGCGCGTGGCGCGCAATCTGGCCGCCCTCTTCCACCCGCAGCTGTACCCCGGCGTGGGCAGCTGGCTGCGCATCACGCAGCAGGAACTGGGCTATCTGGTGGGGCTGTCGCGCCAGCGGGTGAACCAGGCGCTGCACCGCCTCGGCCACGCCGGGCTGATCCGCATCGAATACGGCGGGCTGCGGGTGCTGGACCTGGCCGGGCTGCGGCGCTTTCCGGCCTGATCAGGCGGCGAACGCGACGGCCTCGGGCTCGCCGCGCGGCAGCGTGGCCCAGCGGTCGGCGGTCAGTTCGTACAGCAGCGCGGCGGCGCTGCCGGGGCCATCGGCCAGCGTGCCCTTGGGCCGCAGGCCCAGGCTCTCCAGGGTCTTGCGGGTGGGCGCGTTGTTGGGCAGCACGGCCGCCACGACGGAGGGCTCGCGGCGCTGCTCGAAGGCCTGCGCGAACGCGTACTGCGCCATCTCGGACGCCAGGCCGCGGCCCCAGGCGCGGGGCGTGATGCGGTAGTACAGGAAGAGGCCGGCATGACCGGCCACGCTGCGGTGCATCAGGCCGCCGAAGCCGATGAGCTGGTCCGGCTGCTCGCGCTCGGCGATGGCCCAGTGGCCGAAACCGCGGGTCTGCCAGTGGTCCAGCCAGGCATGCAATTGGGCCTGAGTCGCCGCCCGCCCCTGGGGCGTGGCCGCGGCGCAGAAGCGGCTCACGGCGGGGTCGGCGTACAAGGCCACCAGAAGTTCCAGATCGCTCTCTCGGGGTGGGCGCAGCACCAGGCGGCGGGTGACCATGGCGGCCGGAACGGCGGCGACGGGCTCGCTGAACTCAATCTGGACCATCTAGTCGAACTTCGGTAGAAACCCTAGGAGGGTAGCCACTCGCAGGCCCGACCGGAAGCCCCCGGCTGGCGGGATTTGTCGCATTGCTGTCACAAATCCGCGCAATAGCGCAGAAAACGCCACCCCGGCGGCCGGGGTGGCGCGCGCGGACTCAGGCGGTCAGCAGCGCATTGACGCGTTTCACATAGGCGGCGGGGTCGTCCAGATGGCCGCCTTCGGCCAGCACGGCCTGGTCGAACAACACCTGGGCCAGGTCGTCGAACTGGGCCTGGGAGGCCGAACTCGCGTCCAGCTTCTTGACCAGCGCATGCTCGGGGTTGATCTCCAGCGTGGGCTTGGACACCGGCGCGGCCTGGCCGGCCTGCTTCAGCAGCCGCGCCAGGTGGCCGGACACATCGCCCTCCTCCACGACGATGCAGGCCGGCGAATCGACCAGGCGGGTGGTCACGCGCACATCCTTGGCGCGGTCCTTCAGCGCCTCCTTGAGCTTGTCGATCAGCGGCTTCAGGGACTCCGCGACCTCCTCGGCCTTCTTCTTCTCTTCCTCGTCCTGCAGCTTGCCCAGGTCGATGGCGCCCTTGGCGACCGACTGCAGCGGCTTGCCGTCGAACTCGTAGAGGTGGCTCAGCATCCACTCGTCCACGCGGTCCACCAGCAGCAGCACCTCGATGCCCTTCTTGCGGAAGATCTCCAGCTGCGGGCTGTGCTTGGCGGCGGCCAGGCTGTCGGCGGTGATGTAGTAGATGGCCTCCTGGCCTTCCTTCATGCGGCCCACATAGTCGGTCAGGCTCACGCCTTCGTCAGCCTGCGTGGACGCGAAGCGGAACAGCTTGGCCAGACGTTCCTGGTTCTGGTGGTCCTCGCCGATGCCTTCCTTGAGCACCTGGCCGAAGTCTTTCCAGAAATCGGCGTACTTCTGGCGCTCGGCGGCGTCCTCGCTGTTGGCCAGGCTCTCCAGCATGCCCAGCACGCGCTTGGTGGAGCCTTCGCGGATGGCCTTCACGTCACGGCTTTCCTGCAGCAGCTCACGGCTGACGTTCAGCGGCAGGTCGGCCGAGTCGATGACGCCCTTGACGAAGCGCAGGTAGACCGGCATCAGCGCCTCGGCGTCGTCCATGATGAAGACGCGCTTCACGTACAGCTTCACGCCGCCGCGCTTGTCGCGGTTCCACAGGTCGAAGGGGGCCTTCTTGGGGATGTAGAGCAGCTGGGTGTATTCGCTGCGGCCTTCGACGCGGTTGTGCGTGTAGGCCAACGGCGCCTCGGTGTCGTAGGAGATCTGCTTGTAGAACTCCTCGTACTGCTCCTGGGTGATGTCGCTCTTGCTGCGCGTCCACAGTGCCGAGGCCTTGTTGACCGGCTCCCACTCGTCCGTCATGACCTGCTTGGCGTTCTCCGCGTCCCAGGTCTCCTTGCGCATCAGGATGGGCAGCGAGATGTGGTCGCTGTACTTGCTGACGACCGACTTCACCCGCCAGGTCTTCAGGAACTCCTCCTCGCCCTCGCGCAGGTGCAGGATGACGTCGGTGCCGCGGCCGGGCTTGGTGATGGTCTCCAGGTCGTACTCGCCGGTGCCCTCGCTGCTCCAGCGCACGGCCTGGTCGGCCGGCAGCCCGGCGCGGCGGGTCTCGACGGTGATGCGGTCGGCAACGATGAAGCCCGAATAAAAGCCCACGCCGAACTGGCCGATCAGCTGGGCATCCTTCTTCTGGTCGCCCTCCAGCCTGGCCATGAACTCGCGCGTGCCGCTCTTGGCGATGGTGCCCAGGTGGGCCGCGGCTTCCTCGGCGCTCATGCCGATGCCGTTGTCGCTGATGGTCAGCGTGCGGGCTTCTTCATCGAAGCTGATGCGCACTTCCAGGTTGGGCTGGTCCTCGAACAGCGCCGCGTTGTCCAGCGCCTCGAAGCGCAGCTTGTCGCAGGCGTCGCTGGCGTTGCTGACCAGCTCGCGCAGGAAGATCTCCTTGTTGGAGTACAGCGAGTGGGTGACGAGGTGCAGGATCTGCTTAACTTCGGCCTGGAAGGCGTGGGTTTGCTTGGTCATGGCGGGTAGAGGGCTGAAAAGCGAAACGCGGCCCATATGGGGCCGCGTCCGGGGTCTTCAAGAGGTCAGGTTCAACGGCGGGACTTGACCGCCTCCGACAGCACGTCCAGCACCGCCAGCGAGTCGTCCCAGCCCAGGCAGGCGTCGGTGATGCTCTTGCCGTACTGCAGCCGGGCCGGGTCGTCCTGGCCGGGGGTGAACTTCTGGGCACCGTCGTTCAGGTGGCTTTCCACCATGACGCCGAAGATGCTGTTGCTGCCCTCGCGCAGCTGGCCGGCGATGTCGCGCGCCACGTCCAGCTGGCGCTGGTGCTGCTTGCTGGAGTTGGCATGCGAGCAGTCCACCATCAGGCGCTCGGGCAGGCCGGCCTTGGCGAGGTCGGCACAGGCGGCGGCGACATGGGCGGCGTCATAGTTGGGCGTCTTGCCGCCGCGCAGGATGACGTGGCAGTCGGCATTGCCGCGCGTCTCGACGATGGCGACCTGGCCATTCTTGTGCACCGACAGGAAATGGTGGCCGCGGGCCGCGGCCTGGATGGCGTCGGTCGCGATCTTGATGTTGCCGTCGGTGCCGTTCTTGAAGCCGATCGGGGCTGAGAGGCCCGAGGCCAGCTCGCGGTGCACCTGGCTCTCGGTCGTGCGTGCGCCGATGGCACCCCAGGCGATCAGGTCGCCGATGTACTGCGGCGAGATCACGTCCAGGAATTCACTGCCGGCGGGCATGCCCAGGCGGTTGATCTCCAGCAGCAGTTGCCGCGCGATGCGCAGGCCCTCGTCGATGCGGTAGCTCTCGTCCAGGTAGGGGTCGTTGATCAGGCCCTTCCAGCCCACCGTCGTGCGCGGCTTCTCGAAGTACACGCGCATGACGATTTCCAGCGTGCCGGCGTACTTGTCGCGCTGCTCCTTGAGCTTGCGGGCGTACTCGATGGCGGCGGCCGGATCGTGGATGGAGCAGGGGCCGATGACCACCAGCAGCCGATCGTCCTCGCCGCTCATGATCTTGCGGATGCGCTGGCGGGTCTGGCTGATCAGCGCTTCCATCGGCGTGTTGCGGATGGGGAAGAAGCGGATCAGGTGCTCCGGCGGCGGCAGCGGCGTGATGTCCAGGATGCGCTCGTCATCGGTGGCGCTGGTCTTGTCGTCCTGGGAGTACCAGCGCTGGGCTTCGGGTTCGACGGACTGGAGCTTGGTCGCATTCATCTTCGGGCACCTTGCAAAGAAAAAACCGCCGGGCTGGGCGGCCTCGGCGGTTTCTGGGGAGTTTCTGTGTTCAGCGCGCGCGCTCAGGACTCTCCACCGCCAGGGCGGGGAAAAAACCAAAAGCGAAAGTAGACGGCGCGGGACATGGGAGCGGAATCTAGCACGGCGACCGCGGCACGGTTTCGTCAGATGCCAAGGCAAGCTTTCAGGCCGTGCCGCCCACAGTCAGCCCGTCGATGCGCAGCGTCGGCTGGCCCACGCCCACCGGCACGCTCTGGCCTTCCTTGCCGCACACGCCCACGCCGGTGTCCAGGCTCATGTCGTTGCCGATCATGCTGACGCGGGTCAGCGCGTCCGGGCCGTTGCCGATGATGGTGGCGCCCTTGACGGGGTACTGGACCCGGCCGTTCTCCACCCAGTAGGCCTCGCTGGCCGAGAACACGAACTTGCCGCTGGTGATGTCCACCTGGCCACCGCCGAAATTGGTCGCGTACAAGCCCTTCTTGATGGACGCGACGATCTCCTTGGGGTCGTCCTTGCCGCCGAGCATGTAGGTATTGGTCATGCGCGGCATGGGCACATGGGCATAGCTCTCGCGGCGGCCGTTGCCGGTGGGCGCCACCTTCATCAGCCGTGCGTTCATCGCGTCCTGGATGTAGCCCTTCAGGATGCCGTCCTCGATCAGCACATTGCGCTGGCTGGCCGTACCCTCGTCGTCCACGTTCAGCGAGCCGCGGCGGTCGGGCAGGGTGCCGTCGTCCAGCACCGTCACGCCCTTGGCGGCCACGCGCTGGCCGATGCGGCCGGAGAAGGCGCTGGACCCCTTGCGGTTGAAGTCGCCCTCCAGGCCGTGGCCCACCGCCTCGTGCAGCAGCACGCCGGGCCAGCCCGGGCCCAGCACCACGGTCATCTCGCCGGCCGGCGCGGGGCGGCTCTCCAGGTTGGTCAGCGCGGCGTGCACCGCCTGCTCGACATAGCTGGCGATCATCTCGTCAGTGAAGTACGCCAGGCCGAAGCGCCCGCCGCCGCCGCCCGAACCCACCTCACGGCGGCCGTTGCTCTCGGCAATCACCGTCAGCGACAGCCGCACCAGCGGCCGCACGTCCGCGGCCAGCGTGCCATCGGCGCGGGCGATCAGCACCACCTCGTGCGCGGCGGCCAGGCCGGCCCTCACCTGCACGATGCGCGGGTCCTTGGCGCGGGCCATCTTCTCGGCGCGCTCCAGCAGCGCGACCTTGGCGGCGCTGTCGAGACTGGCGATGGGGTCGGCCACGCCATACAGCTCGCGGCTGCCGGCCACGCGGCTCTGGCCCGGCACCTTGACCTTGCGGCTCTGGCCCGCCGCGGCGATGGTGCGCACGGTGCGGGCGGCGTCCAGCAGCGAGTCCAGCGAGATGTCGTCGGAGTAGGCGAACGCCGTCTTCTCGCCGGCCACGGCGCGCACGCCCACGCCCTGGTCGATGCTGAAGCTGCCGCTCTTGACGATGCCCTCCTCCAGGCTCCAGCCCTCGGCGCGGGTGGTCTGGAAGTACAGGTCGGCGTCGTCGACGCGGTGCTCGGTGATCAGGCGCAGCGCCTGCGACAGCGAGGCCTCGGTCAGCCCGAAGGGCTCCAGCAGTTGCGAGCGGGCGGTGGCCAGGCGGGCCAGGGTGGGTTCGACGGCGATCATGGCCCGATTCTAGGAAGCAGATCGCCGACATGCTTCTTTACGCATCCGCTGTCGACGGCGGTGGGTCGGGCCTCGTTGTGGACAGGCCTTGTGCAACTCAACAAAGGACCCGAGATGACACGCTTCGTCAGTGCCCTGATCACCCTGCTGTCCCTGGCCGGCACCCAGGCCTTCGCGCAGACGCCAGCCTCCGCACCCGGCACGAACACGCCACACATCGACCACCGCGAGGCGCGTCAGCAGGCGCGCATCGCCCAGGGTGCCGCCAGCGGCAGCCTGACCGCGCAGGAGACGCGCCGGCTGGAACGCGAGCAAGCCCACATCGCCCACGCCGAGGCCAAGGCCAAGTCCGACGGCACGGTCACGGCGCGTGAGCGTCGCCGCTTGCACCACATGCAGGACGGCGCCAGCCGCGACATCCACCGCAAGCGCCACAACGACCGCGCCGCCAGCGCGCCGGGCTGAAGGATGCGGCCGCTCAGCCGGCTTCGCGGTCGCGCCTGAGCGCCAGCCCGGCGTCGTAGAGCCGGTTGCGCGGCGCGCCGCTGATCTGCGCCGCCAGCGCGACCGCCTGCTTCAGCGGCAGCTCCGCCGCCAGCACGCCCAGCACGCGCAGCGCGTCGGCAGGCAGGTCGTCGTCGGCCGCGGCCTGCGGCGTCGATGCATGCAGCACCAGCACGAACTCGCCGCGCTGGCGTTGCGCATCGGCCGCCAGCCAGGCGGGCAGCGTCGCCGCCTCGGCCGTGTGGATGCTCTCGAACTGCTTGGTCAGCTCGCGCCCCAGCGTCACGCGCCGCCCGGGCGCCAGCTCGGCCAGCAGCGCGATCAACTCCTGGATGCGATGCGGCGCCTCGAACACCACCTGGCTCTGGCCCTCCACCGCCAGCAGCGCCTGCAGCGCCGTGCGCCGCTCGCCGGCCTTGGTGGGCAGAAAGCCGTGGAAGGCAAAGCTCGTCGCGGCGGCATCGCCGGCGACGGACAGGGCCGTCACCGCGCTGCTGGGCCCGGGCAGCGGCAGCACGCGGTAGCCGGCGGCCGCCACCTCCCGCACCAGCACCGCGCCGGGGTCGGAGATGGCCGGCGTGCCGGCGTCCGACACATAGGCCACGCGCTCGCCGGCTGCCAGCCGCGCGATGACGGCGGCGCTGCCCTCGCGCTCGTTGTGCTGGTGCACGGCGATCAGCGGCTTGTGCAGGCCCAGGTGGCGCAGCAGGCCGCCGCCCTGGCGCGTGTCCTCGCAGGCCAGCGCGTCAACCAGGCCCAGCGCATGGATGGCGCGCAGCGACAGGTCGGCCAGGTTGCCGATGGGCGTGGCCACCACGTACAGCGTGGCGGCCGGATACTGCTGGCCGCCGGCCGCGGCCTGCGCGGCCTGGCGCAGCAGGGAGGCGTCAATGTTCAACTGGGGCTCTCGTTCAAAACCGGCAACCAAGGCGTCGGGCGACGCCGCCGAGGACCGGGCGCTGGCCCACCTGCAACGCGCGGGCCTGCGCCTTCTGGAGCGGAATTATCGAGTCGCCGCCGGCCCCAGCCGCCGCGCGGGCGAAGTGGACCTGATCATGCAGGACCGCGATGGCACGCTGGTCTTCGTGGAAGTGCGCGCCCGCCGGGACGCATCCCACGGCGGCGCAGCAGCCAGCGTCACGGCCCGCAAGCAGCAGCGCTTGATCTACGCCGCCCAGCATTACCTGCAGCGCCACGCCAGCCCGCCGCCCTGCCGCTTCGACGTGGTGGCCATCGACGGCGACGAACTCACCTGGTTGCAAGGCGCCTTCGATGTCTCTTCGGGCTGACCCTATGATCCCGCCCCGATGATCGAGCAACGTATCCAGCAGCAGTTCTTCGAAAGCGCCGACCTGCTCTACCAGGCGGCCGAGCAACTGGCCCGCCCCCTGGCCATGGCCGCGCAGATGGTGGTGGACGCCATCACCGGCGGCAACCGCATCCTGTGCGCCGCGCAAGGCCTGGCGGCCCTGGACGCCGACTACCTGGCCGCCCGCCTGGCCGGCCGCTTCGAGCAGGAACGCCCCGGGCTGGCCGCCTGGAGCCTGGCCGCCCAGGCCCGCGACGCGGCGGGGCTGGATCTGGCACGGCTGCTGCAGGCCCATGGTCACCCCGGCGACGTGCTCGTCATGCTGGAGCCGCTGCGCGACCAGCGCGACGCCTGGGCCGCCGCGCTGTCCGTGGCGCATTCGCAGGAGATGAGCGTCATCGCGCTGACCGGCGGCGTCGGCGATGAATGGCGCGGCCTGCTGCAGGACACCGACATCCAGATCCGCGTCAGCCATGCGCGCGAGCCGCGCGTTATCGAGGCCCAGCGCGTGCTGCTGCATGCGCTGGCCGACGCCGTCGACGTGCAGCTGCTCGGCAGCGACGAATGAACCCTTTTGATGGAAAGCCGATGAAGTCCTCCCTGAACCGCACCCTTGTCGCCGCCGTCCTCGCCAGCCTGCTGGGCACGGGCTGCGCCCCGCTGCTGATCGGCGGCGCCATGGTGGGCGGCGTCAATGTCGCCACCGACCGCCGCACCTCCGGCACGCAGCTGGAAGACCAGACCATCGAAGTCAAGGCCGGCGCCCGCATCCGCGAGCAGATCGGCGACAAGGCCCACATCAACGTCAACAGCTACAACCGCATCGCGCTCATCACCGGCGAGGCCAACTCCGAGGAAACGCGCGCCCGCGTCGAGGCGCTGGTGGGCGGTGTCGAGAACGTGCAGAAGGTGCTCAACGAGGTGGCCGTGGGCCCGGCCAGCTCGCTGAGCAGCCGCTCCAACGACGTGGTCATCCAGGGCAAGATCAAGGCCAAGCTCATCGAAGCGCGTGACCTGATCAGCAATGCCTTCTACGTGGTGGTGGAGCGCGGCAACGTCTACCTGATGGGCCGCGTCAGCGAGCGCGAGGCGCACCGCGCCACCGAGATCGCGCGCCAGATCAGCGGCGTGCGCAAGGTGATCCGGGCGTTCGAGATCATCAGCGAGGATGAACTCGCCCGCTACGCGCCCAAGGCGCCGCAATAAGCCCCTCGCCCAGCGCTGATGCGCTGGTCGCCCCCCGAGGGGACGCCGATGCTCGCGGGCGATGGCCCGCTCGCACATCGGCCCAAACGCGCCTTGGGGCGGCCCGGCGGCGCGCTTGAATCAATAGCTCAGAGCCGCTTGATCAGGCTGGACGTGTCCCAGCGATTGCCGCCCATGGCCTGCACATCGGCGTAGAACTGGTCCACCAGCGCCGTCAGCGGCAGGCGGGCGCCGTTGCGGCGGGCCTCGTCCAGCACCAGGCCCAGGTCCTTGCGCATCCAGTCCACCGCGAAGCCGAAGTCGAACTTGTCTTCCACCATGGTCTTGCCGCGGTTGTCCATCTGCCAGCTCTGGGCCGCACCGTTGCCGATGACGTCCAGCACCTGGACCATGTCCAGGCCCGATTTCTGACCGAAGCGCACGGCCTCGGCCAGGCCCTGCACGACGCCCGCGATGCAGATCTGGTTGACCATCTTGGCCAGCTGACCCGAGCCTGGCCCGCCCAGCAGCGTGACGGCCCTGGCAAAGGCCAGCGCGACGGGCTTCATCGCGTCGAAGGCCGGCGCGTCGCCGCCGCACATCACCGTCAGCGCGCCGTTGACCGCGCCGGCCTGGCCGCCGGACACGGGCGCATCGACGAAGGCCACGCCGCGCTTGGCCGCCTCGGCGTGGAGTTCACGCGCCACCTCGGCGGAGGCTGTCGTGTGGTCCACGAACACAGCGCCCGCGGCCATGCCGGCCAACGCGCCCTGCTCACCCAGCACGACCGAGCGCAGGTCGTCGTCGTTGCCGACGCAGCAGAACACGAAGTCCGCGCCCTTGACGGCCTCAGCCGGCGTGGCGGCCGCGCGGCCGCCGTATTCCTGCACCCAGGCCTGGGCCTTGGCTGCCATGCGGTTGTAGACCGTGACCTGGTGGCCGGCGCGGGCCAGGTGGCCGGCCATGGGATGGCCCATGACACCCAGGCCCAGGAAGGCCACGCGACGGGAGGGAACGGGGTCGTAGCTGCGGGTGCTCATGGGGTTCAAACAATGGTGAGGTGCTCGGTGCCGCTGGACAGGTCGCCGCTGCGGGCGCGCTCGCTGTTCAGCTTGATCTGCAGGCGCAGGTCGTTGACGGAATCGGCGTTGCGCAGCGCGTCTTCGTAGGTGACCTTGCCGCTCTCGTAGAGGTCGAACAGCGCCTGGTCGAAGGTCTGCATGCCCTGCTCGCGCGAGCGCTTCATCAGCTCCTTGATCTCGCTGATCTCGCCCTTGAAGATCAGGTCCGAGACCAGCGGCGTGTTCAGCAGGATCTCCACCGCGGCGACCCGGCCCTTGCCCTCTCGGCGCGGCAGCAGGCGCTGGCTGATCAGGGCGCGCAGGTTCAGCGACAAGTCCATCAGCAGCTGCTGGCGGCGGTCTTCCGGGAAGAAGTTGATGATGCGGTCCAGCGCCTGGTTGGCGCTGTTGGCGTGCAGCGTGGCCATGCACAGGTGGCCGGTCTCGGCGAAGGCGATGGCATGGTCCATGGTCTCGCGGTCACGCAGCTCGCCCATCAGGATGACGTCGGGCGCCTGGCGCAGCGAGTTCTTCAGCGCCGCCTCCCAGCTGTCGGTGTCTATGCCCAGCTCGCGCTGGGTGACGATGCAGTTCTTGTGCGGGTGGACGAACTCGATGGGGTCTTCGATGGTGACGATGTGGCCGTAGGTCGTCTCGTTGCGCTCGTCGATCATGGCCGCCAGCGAGGTGCTCTTGCCCGAGCCGGTGGCACCCACCACGATGACCAGCCCGCGCTTGGCCTGCACCACCTCGCGCAGCACCGGCGGCAGGTCCAGCGACGCGATGGTGGGCAGCGTGGACGGGATGGTCCGCAGCACCAGGCCCACCTGGCCCTGCTGCACGAAGGCGTTGACGCGAAAGCGCCCGATGCCGTGCGGCGAGATCGCGAAGTTGCACTCCTTGGTGCGCTCGAACTCGGCCGCCTGCTTGTCGTTCATGATGGCCCGCGCCAGCTGCAGCGTGTGCTGACCCGTCAGCGGCTGCGGCGACACCTTGGTCATCTTGCCGTCCACCTTGATGGCGGGCGGGAATTCGGCCGTCAGGAACAGGTCGGAGCCCTTGCGCGACAGCATCAGCCGCAGCAGGTCGTTGATGAATTTCGAGGCTTGATCGCGTTCCATGGTGGGTGTCCTTTGCGTCGATCAGCCGGGGAAGTTCTCCGGGAACTTGGCCTTGGATCGCGCCTCGGCCGGCGAGATGATGTTGCGCCTCACCAGGTCCGTCAGGTTCTGGTCCAGCGTCTGCATGCCCATCGCGTTGCCGGTCTGGATGGCCGAGTACATCTGCGCCACCTTGTTCTCGCGGATCAGGTTGCGGATGGCCGAGGTGCCCAGCATGATCTCGTGCGCCGCGACGCGGCCCGTGCCGTCCTTGAGCTTGCACAGGCTCTGCGAGATGACGGCCACCAGCGACTCCGACACCATCGCCCGCACCATCTCCTTCTCGGCCGCCGGGAACACGTCCACGATGCGGTCCACTGTCTTGGCGGCCGACGAGGTGTGCAGCGTGCCGAACACCAGGTGGCCGGTCTCGGCGGCGGTCAGCGCCAGGCGGATGGTCTCCAGGTCGCGCATTTCGCCCACCAGCACGGCGTCCGGGTCCTCGCGCAGCGCCGAGCGCAGCGTGCACGAACTCGATGGGGTCCTCGATGGTCAGGATGTGGCCGTACTCGTTCTCGTTGAGGTGGTTGATCATGGCCGCCAGCGTCGTGCTCTTGCCGGAGCCGGTGGGCCCGGTCACCAGCACCAGGCCGCGCGGCTTGAGCGCCAGCTCGGCGAACACCTTGGGCGCGGCCAGCTGCTCCAGCGTCAGGATCTTGCTGGGAATGGTGCGGAACACCGCGCCCGCGCCGCGGTTCTGGTTGAAGGCGTTGACGCGGAAGCGCGCCAGGCCCTGGATCTCGAACGAGAAGTCGACCTCCAGCGTCTCCTCATACACCTTGCGCTGCGAGTCGTTCATGATGTCGTAGACCATGTCGTGGACCGCGCGGTGGTCCAGGGCCTCGACGTTGATGCGACGCACGTCGCCATGCACCCGGATCATCGGCGGCAGGCCGGCCGAGAGGTGCAGGTCGGACGCCTTGTTCTTGACCGAGAATGCCAGCAGCTGAGTGATGTCCATGGTGTGCGGATGAGAGAGCTCGGCTGATTATGGCGATCTCAGACTCCCTACAAGTCACCAAAAACCGTATCGCTGCGGCATGTGTCGCGGCCGGCCGCCCGCCCGAGGAGGTGCAGTTGCTGGTGGTCAGCAAGACCTTTCCGGCCAGCGCGGTGCGCGAGGCCTTCGAGGCCGGCGCCTGCGCCTTCGGCGAGAACTACGTGCAGGAAGGCCTGGCCAAGATCGTCGAGCTCATCGACCTGCGCGGTCGCATCGAGTGGCACCTGATCGGCCCGCTGCAGTCCAACAAGACGCGGCCGGTGGCCGAGCAGTTCGACTGGGTGCACTCGGTGGACCGGCTCAAGATCGCCGAGCGGCTGAACGAGCAGCGCCCGGCCGAGCTGCCGCCGCTGAACGTCTGCCTGCAGGTCAACATCAGCGGCGAGGCCAGCAAGAGCGGCCTGCTGCCCGACGACGTGGCCGCGCTGGCGCAACAGGTCGCCGCCCTGCCCCGGCTGCGGCTGCGCGGCCTGATGGCGGTGCCCGAGCCCGGCCCGGGCGCGCTGGCCCAGCACCAGGCGATGGCGGCGCTGTTCGGCCGCCTGCAGCGGCAGGGCCTGGCGCTGGACACGCTGTCGCTGG
Organism: Roseateles sp.; assembly: GCA_046289335.1. Classification (GTDB taxonomy): domain Bacteria; phylum Pseudomonadota; class Gammaproteobacteria; order Burkholderiales; family Burkholderiaceae_C; genus Pelomonas. The sequence continues at coordinate 15,939 of JBKBVY010000047.1, forward strand.
GCATGAGCGCCGACCTCGAAGACGCCATTGCCGCCGGCTCGACCATGGTGCGCGTCGGCTCGGCCATCTTCGGCGCGCGCGGCGCCCGCTGAGGACGGGGCACACTGCGCGCCCATGCTCCGCCGCTTTCTCCCTGCCCTCGCTTCCCTCGCCTTGGCCGCCCTGGCCCCGGCCTCGATCGCCCAGCCCGTGCCCGACACGCTCGCGCAACGCGCCCTCGCCTGCACCGGCTGCCACGACAAGCAGGGGCGTGCCGCGCCCGACGGCTATTACCCGCGGCTGGCCGGCAAGCCGGCGGGCTATCTCTACAACCAGCTGCTGAACTTCCGTGACGGCCGGCGCGACTACGGCCTGATGAGCGAGCTGATCGCGCCGCTGTCCGACGCCTACCTGCAGGAGCTGGCCGACCACTTCGCTGCGCTGGACCTGCCCTACCCGCCGCCGCAGCGGCCCACGCTGCCGGCGCCCGAGCTGGCGCGGGCCGAACAGCTGATCCGCCAGGGCGACGCCGCGCGCAAGCTGCCCGCCTGCACCGCCTGCCACGGCGAGCGCCTGACCGGCGCCCAGCCCGCCGTGCCCGGGCTGCTGGGCCTGTCGCGCGACTACCTGAACGGCCAGCTGGGTGCCTGGCGCAGCGGCCAGCGCCGTGCGCAGGCGCCGGACTGCATGGCCCAGATCGCCAAGACGCTGACCGTGGCCGAGATCAACGCGATGACGCAGTACCTGGCCGGCCAGCCCATGCCGGCCGACCCGCATCCCGCCGCGTCCCTGCCCGCCCCTGCGCCGCTGCGCTGCGGGGGCCTGCCATGAAGCGGCTGCTGATCGCACTGGCACTGATCGCCGCCGCCCTGGTCGCGGCCGGCGCCGCGCTGCTGGCCTGGCAGCGCCACCTGCCGGACCCGACGCCGCCGTCGACCACCCCCGTCGACCTGCGGCGCGGCGCCTACCTCGCCGCGGTGGGCAACTGCGCCGGCTGCCACACGGCCCGCGGCGGCGAA
>JBKBVY010000375.1:0-297 GCA_046289335.1 Roseateles sp.
CTGATGTTCGGCGTCGGCCTGCACTTTTCGCTGAAGGACCTTCTGGCGGTGAAGACCATCGCCATTCCCGGCGCCATGGCGCAGATCGCTGCGGCGACGGTGATGGGCCTTGGCCTGGCGGTCGCTTTGGGCTGGAGCGTCGGGGCGGGCCTGGTGTTCGGCCTGGCGCTGTCGGTGGCCTCGACAGTCGTGCTTTTGCGGGCCCTGCAGGAGCGGCGCCTCGTCGAGACCGGACGCGGCAAGATCGCCGTCGGCTGGCTGATCGTGGAAGACCTGGCGATGGTTCTGGCGCTGGTG
>JBKBVY010000375.1:307-559 GCA_046289335.1 Roseateles sp.
CCGGCCCTGTCGGGCGTGCTGGGCGGCGAGACGCCGATGGCGCACGCCAAGGGCGGCGCGGCCGCCGGCGGGGTGCTGGGGGCCTTCGCCCTGACCATCGGCAAGGTCGTCGCCTTCGTGGCCCTGATGCTGATCGTCGGCCGGCGGGTGATCCCGTGGATCCTGCACCGCGTGGCCCACACCGGCTCACGCGAGCTGTTCCGCCTGGGCGTTCTGGCCATCGCGCTCGGCGTCGCGTTCGGCTCGGCGGCG
>JBKBVY010000376.1:0-555 GCA_046289335.1 Roseateles sp.
GCGGGCATCTGGCCGGGCAGTTTGACGAGCTCTATGACCTGCAACTGCGTGTGGGCGCCCTCACGCGCCACGCCACGAATGCGCTGCGCTACCACTTCACCTGGAGCCCGGATGGCGTCATCAACGAGTACTGCAATCCCTGTGACGCCATCGTGGGCGGCCAGTTCACCAATGTGCAAGCACTGGAGGGCCTGGAAAGCCTCAACCTCGACGGGCAGGTGTTCGAGGCCTTCAACACCTCAGGCGGCCTGGGCACGCTGTGCGAAACGCTGGCCGGCCGCGTGCGCAACCTGAACTACAAGACCATTCGCCACCCGGGCCACCGCGACGCCATGCACCTGCTGCTGCACGGGCTGCGACTGCTCGAGCGGCGCGATCTGCTGCGCCAGGTGCTGAATGGTGCTGTGCCCCACAGCCGGGACGACATGGTGGTGGTGGCCGCCACGGCCACGGGCCTGCGCAGCGGTCGGCTGGAACAGGTCACGCACAGCGCCCGGCTCTACGGTGCACCGCTGCGCGGGCGGCAGCGCACGGCCATCGAACTGACCACGGCCG
>JBKBVY010000048.1:0-16872 GCA_046289335.1 Roseateles sp.
CCGGGCAGCACATCTCGGCCTGGACGCGGCCGCTGGAGCCCGGCCCCGCCCAGGCCTTCGACGACGAGCTCAAGGCCCACCTGCGCGGCGAGAGCCTGCAGTTCCACCATGTGCTGCACTTCCAGCAGGGCGGGCAGGAGCGCTGGCTGCTGGCGCGCGGCCTGGCCGTGCGCGAGGGTGGCGAGCCGGTGCGCATGGCGGGGTCGCTGACCGACATCTCCGAGAGCCAGCGCCTGCAGCGCCAGATCAGCTTCGACGCGCTGCACGACCGCCTGACCGGCCTGGCCAACCGCGTGCTGTTCCGCGAGCAGTTGACGCAGCTGTTGAGCGGCGTGCCGGCGCCCGAGACCGGGCTGCTGCTGCTGGGGCTGGACGGCTTCCGGCCTCTGAACGAGACGCATGGCCCGGTGGTGGGCGACGCGGTCCTGACCGAGCTGGCCGGCCGGCTGCGCCAGGCCTTCGGCGCGCGGCATCTGGTGGCACGCATGGGACCGGACGAGTTCGCGCTGCTGCTGGCCGGCGGCGACTCGGCACCGCAGCTGGCGCGCCAGGTGCAGGACCTGCTGCGGCCGCCGTTCAACGTCGCCACGCCCATGCTGCAGCTGACGGCCGGCATCGCCTGGGCCCAGCGCCGTCACGGCCCGGTCAGCGCCGACGAGCTGCTGGCTGCGGCCGAGGGCGCGCTGGCGCGGGCCAAGGCCGGCGGTCCGGGGCAGATGCATGAGTTCGACCCGGCCGAGCAGCTGGTCGAGCAGTCGCGCCGCTGGCTGCGCGACGCCATCGACGCCGCGCTGGCCGCGGGCGACCAGTTCGAGCTGCACTACCAGCCCTTCGTGCGGCTGGGCGACCGCGCGCTGCTGGGCTTCGAGGCGCTGATCCGCTGGCGCCACCCGGGCAAGGGGCTGATCATGCCGGGCGACTTCATCCCGGTGGCGGAGGCCAGCGGCCAGATCTGCGCGATAGGCCGCTGGGCGCTGCTGGAGGCCGCGGCCCAGCTGCGGCGCTGGCAGGCGGTGGGCTTCAGCGGCGAGCTGGCCGTCAACCTGTCGGGCGTGCAGCTGGAGCGCGATGTGGAGCTGCTGGCCGACGCGCGCGCCACGCTGGCGGCCCTGGGGGCGGTGCCGGCGCACCGGCTCAAGCTGGAGGTCACCGAGAGCATGGCCATGGCCAACCCGCAGCGCAGCGCCGAGGTCTTGCAGGAGCTGGCGCGCATGGGCTTCAAGCTCAGCATCGATGACTTCGGCACCGGCTACTCGTCGCTGGCCTATCTGCACCGCTTCCCGTTCGACACGCTGAAGGTGGACCGCAGCTTCGTCATCCGGCTGCACCAGGGCCGCGAGGCCCAGGAGATCGTGCGCACCATCGTCGGCCTGGGCGTGGCTCTGGGCAAGCAGACACTGGCCGAGGGCGTGGAGGACGAGAAGCAGGCCGAGCTGCTGGCCCAGCTGGGCGTGCAGGTGGGGCAGGGCTGGCTGTTCGCCAAGGCCATGCCCGAGGCGCAGGCGACTGAGGCCATCCAGCGCCAGCCATGGAGGCGCTGACGCACACCTGACTCGCGCCGGCCAGCTGCGCAAGCCTGGCGACAAACGATTCGCACATTTGCCGGTCGGCTGCGCGATCATGGGAAAGGCGCCCAGCATCGGGCGCCGGTTCATGCAACTGCATAGGGAGGTGATATGCGCGTCAACCAGCCCGTGACCCAGCGGGAGTTCGAGTTCTCGGCCGACGCCACGCTGATGTCCACGACGGATCCGCAGAGCTACGTCAAGTACGCCAACGATGCCTTCATTGCCGTCAGCGGCTTCAGCCGCGAGGAGGTCATCGGCCAGCCGCACAACCTGGTGCGTCATCCGGACATGCCCGAGGCGGCCTTTGCCGACATGTGGGCCACGCTGAAGGGCGGCGAACCCTGGACCGGCCTGGTCAAGAACCGCCGCAAGGACGGCGACCACTACTGGGTGCGGGCCAACGCCGTGCCCATCGTGCGCGGCGGCAAGACGCAGGGCTACATGTCCGTGCGCACCCGCGCCACGCGCGAGGATGCCGCGGCCGCCGAGAAGCTGTATGCCGACATGCGCGCGGGGCGGGCCGGCGGCGTCAAGCTGCACAAGGGCCTGATCGTGCGCACCGGCGCGGCGTCGCTGCTGAGCTGGCGCCAGACGCTGGGCGTGCGCGCCCGCATGCGGCTGACGCTGGCGCTGATGTGGCTGGCCATGCTGCTGGTGGGCATTCCGCTGTCCAACGACACGACGGCGCTGGCCAAGCTGGCGGCCGTGGTGGGCGTGGCCATGGTCATCACCTCGGTCGTGCTGGACCACATGATCGCGCGGCCGCTGGAGCAGCTGCGCCGCATGGCGCTGGCCGTGGCCACCGGCGAGCAGCAGGAGGTGACCGGCATGGACCGCGTGGACGAGATCGGCATGAGCATGCGCTGCATCAGCCAGCTGGGGCTGATGTTCCGCTGGCTGGTCAGCGACGTGAGCCAGCAGGTCGTGAACCTGCAGACCGCCGTCAACGAGATTGCCAAGGGCAACGAGGACCTGAGCGCGCGCACCGAGCAGACGGCGTCCAGCCTGGAGCAGACGGCGTCGTCCATGGAGCAGATGACGGCCACCGTGAAGAACAATGCTGATACCGCCGGCCAGGCCAACGACTTGTCGGCCCAGGCCAGCCAGGCGGCCGAGCAGGGCGGTCAGGCGGTGTCGCAGGTGATTTCGCGCATGGGCGACATCAGCGCCAGCTCCAAGAAGATCGCCGACATCATCGGCGTCATCGACGGCATCGCCTTCCAGACCAACATCCTGGCGCTCAATGCCGCGGTGGAGGCCGCACGCGCCGGCGAGCAGGGCCGCGGCTTTGCCGTGGTGGCCGGCGAGGTGCGGCTGCTGGCGCAGCGCAGCGCCGACGCGGCCAAGGAGATCAAGACGCTGATCGGCGCCAGCGTCGAGCAGGTGGAGGCCGGCTCGCGGCTGGTGGACGCTGCCGGGCAGGCCATGGGCGAGATCGTCGCCAAGGTGCAGCGCGTGTCGCACCTGATCGGCGAGATCAGCGGCTCCGTGCGCGAGCAGAGCACCGGCATCGCGCAGGTGGGCCAGGCCGTCAGCCACCTGGACCAGATGACCCAGCAGAACGCCGCGCTGGTGGAGCAGAGCAGCGCCGCATCCATGAGCCTGAAGCAGCAGGCCGCCAGTCTGGTGGATGCCGTCAGCGTGTTCCGCTGAACCCGTCAATCCCGCCGTGGGCAGTGACGAAGGGCCGGGGCAGCGAAAGCGCTGAGAATGCCGGCGCCCGTCCACACGACGGCGGCGATTGAAGGAGACACGATGAGGACGACGTGGAGCGGGCGCCTGGCCCGGGGGCTGGGCATGGCGCTGCTGGCGCTGGCGGTGGCTGGCGGGGCGCAGGCCCAGCCAGCTGCGGCCAAGGCCAAGCCCGGTGCGGCACGCGCCCAGGTGCCCGCCGCGGTGCCGCTGCCCGAGCGGGTGCGCGAGCTGGGCGGCATCGAGGAGTACCGCCTGCCCAACGGCCTGCAGATCCTGCTGTTCCCCGACGCGACGCAGACCACCACGACGGTCAACATCACCTACCGCGTCGGCAGCCGCCATGAGGCGCCGGGCGAGTACGGCATGGCCCATCTGCTGGAGCACATGCTGTTCAAGGGCACCGAGCGCCAGAAGGACATCCCCGGCGCGATGGCGCAGCGCGGCGTGCGCTTCAACGGCACCACGACGGTGGACCGCACCAACTACTTCGCGTCGTTCAACGCCAACGCCGACACGCTGGCCTTCCTGCTGGACCTGGAGGCCGACCGCATGGTCAACAGCCGGGTGGCCAAGGCCGACCTGGACACCGAGATGACGGTGGTGCGCAACGAGTTCGAGCGCGGCGAGAACCAGCCCTTCGCGGTGCTGAACCAGCGCGTGGCCGCCGCGGCCTATGCCTGGCACCCCTATGGCCACGCCACCATCGGCCCCAAGAGCGACATCGAGAACGTGCCCATCGAGAAGCTGCAGGCCTTCTACAAGCGCTACTACCGGCCCGACAACGCGACGCTGTTCGTCGCCGGCCAGTTCGACCGCGCCGCCACGCTGGCGCTGATCGCCCGCCACTTCGGCCCGCTTGCGCGGCCTGCACAGCCGGTGCCGCGGCCCTACACGGTGGAACCGCCACAGGACGGCGAGCGCAGCGTGGTGGTGCGCCGCGTGGGCGGCCAGCCGATTCTTCTCGCGGCTTACCACGTGCCGGCCATCACCCACCCGGACACGCCGGCCATCCTGGTCTATGGCCTCCTGATGAGCCTGCAGCCCAGCGGCCAGCTCTACAAGCAGCTGGTGGAGCCCAAGATCGCCATCGCCGCGGGCATTGCCGGCGTGGGCGGCGCCGACCCCGGCACCGCCAGCGCCTACGCGGTGCTGCCGCCGGGCGCGGATGTCGCCAAGGCCGAGGCGCTGCTGCTGGACCTGGCCGAAGGCCGCAAGGACCAGCCCTTCGACGAGAGCGAGCTGGCGCGGGTGCGCGACATCGCCGTCAACAGCTACCGCCAGCAGATGAAGAACCCGGAGCAGCTCATCCAGCAGATCTCCGGCCTGATCGCGGCCGGCGACTGGCGGCTGCTGTTCCAGCTGATGGAGGACATCCCCAAGGTCACGCTGGCCGACGTGGCCCGCGTGCGCGCCGCCTACTTCAGGCCCGCCAACCGCACGCTGGGCCGCTACCTGCCGGCCGACCAGGTGGAGCGCGTGGAGATCCCGCCTGCGCCGCCGCTGGAGCAGCGCCTGGCCGCGCTGCAGGGCCCGCCCAAGGTGGAGGCCGGCGAGCAGCTGGAGCCCGTGCCCGCGGTGCTGGAATCGCGCACCGCCCGCGCCATGCTGCCCAGCGGCATCGGCCTGCACACGCTGCGCAAGCAGACGCGCGGCAACACCGTGGTGCTGCAGATGCAGCTGCGCTGGGGCGAGCGCGAGGCGACCTTCGCACGCCACGGCACCGGCTTCATCGGCTCGCTGATGAACGAGGGCAGCGCCGGCTTCACCCGCCAGCAGCTGCAGGACGCGCTGATCAAGCTGCGCGCCGGCCTCAGCATCCACAGCGAGGACCAGGGCGCCACCGTGTTCCTGAGCGCCGAGCGCGACACGCTGCTGCCCGCGCTGCGCGTGGCGGCCGACGTGCTGCGCCGCCCGACGCTGCCGCAGGACGCGTTCGAGCGCGAGCTGAAGGCGGCGATCGCCGGCATCGAGGCTTCGCGCCAGGAGCCCGGCGTGCTGCGCCAGGAGGCCACGCGCGCCCACTACAACCGCGCCCGCGGCGTGAGCCTGGGCCACCCGGACTACGTGATGGGCGTGGACGAGCGCATCGCCGAGCTCAAGCGCACGACGCTGGACGACGTGAAGGCCTTCTACGCCGACTACTGGAGCGCCAACGAGGCCCAGGTCAGCGTCGTGGGCGCGCTGCCCGACGGCCTGGCGGCCGAGCTGGAGCAGCTGTTCGGCGACTGGAAGAAGCCCGCCGCGCCCAAGTTCGTGCGCCACATCCCGCGCCACGTGGCCGTGCCGCCGGCGCGCTTCGATGCCATCGCCCGCGACAAGGCCAATGCCATCGTGCGCCTGCACCAGCCGCTGGCGCTGAACAGCGAGGACGCCGACTACGCGGCGCTGGAGCTGGCCGTGCACATCTTCGGCGGCGGCGGGCTGGAGAGCCGGCTGTCCGAGCGCGTGCGCCAGAAGGAGGGGCTGACCTATGGCATCGGCGCGTCCTTGAGCGCCGGGTTCTGGGGCAATGCCGGCAGCTTCGCCATCCAGGCCAGCTATGCGCCGGACCAGCGCGAGCGCGTCATCGCCGTGATCCAGGAAGAGGTCGCGCGCATGACCCGCGACGGCGTGACCGCCGCCGAGCTGGCGCGTGCCAAGAAGGACATCCTGGAAGGCCGCAAGCAGGGCCGCGCCGACCTCGGCGCGCTGGCCGGCGGGCTGACCAGCCTGGCCGAGCGCGGCGAGACCTGGGCCGCCGCGCAAAAGCGCGACGAGGCGCTGGCCGCCGTCACGGTCGAGCAGGCCGCGGCGGCCTGGCGCAAATACATCCAGGCGGACGGCTTCATCGTCTCCACGGCCGGTGACTTCAAGACCCCTTGATGCCGCGCCGCGGCTGCCCGACCGGCTGAAGGCCGACTGCTCGGCCTGCGTGGCGCTGTGCTGCGTGGTCCCGCCCTTCGACGCCGTCCAGGGCTTCGGCTTCGACAAGCCGGCCGAGACGCCCTGCCACCACCTCTGCGCCGACCACCGCTGCGGCATCCATGCCGGGCTGGTCGAGCAGGGCTTCAGCGGCTGCGTGGCCTTCGACTGCCTGGGCGCCGGCCAGCGGCTGACGGCCCAGGCCGTCGAGCGCTTCGGCAGCGCCGACTGGCGCGCGCGGCCCGAGGTGGCGCGCTGGCTGTTCGCGGCCTATCCGCGTGTGCGCCAGGCGCAGGAGTGGCAGGCCCGGCTGACGCTGGCCGCCGCGGTGACCGGCCGGGCGGAGCTGCAGGCGCTGGCCGACGAGCTGGAGGCCGAGGCGCCGTGCTGGGCCGACTGGGATGCCGCCGCGCAGGCGCACTGGCAAGGCCGGGTGCGGGCGGCGCTGGCGCTGCTGGCCCAAAATCCGGCCTCGACGACGAGGAACTGACGCGATGGATGGATGCAAGGAGCGCCGCAGGGCGCCGGCCCCGCAGGCACGACGAGACGGAGCCCGCTCATGCCGCTGCTGACCGAATGGCAGGAGCCCAAGTGGCAGCGCCGCCGTGGCATCCGCCGCGTGCACGTGGTCGCCGTGCTGTGTGCGCTGGCGGCCGCTGGCGGCGTGGTGGCCATGTTCACGGCGTTCGGCATCCTGCCGACGGGTTCGTCGGACGGCGAGCGCCAGCTGATCGCCACGGTGGACCTGCGCCTGGGCACGCCGGCGCTGGCCGCAGAGCGCGGTGCCGCGCTGGCCCGCCATGATCTGGAGGCCGGTGAGCTGAAGCTGCAGACCCTGGGCCCCGAGCCCACCAAGGCCGAGAAGGCGCGCGCCGAGCGCATGACCCAGCGCTACGGCATCCAGTGGGTGCACAAGGCCGGCGAGGTCACGCCGGAGGCGACCGCCTTTGCCGACGCCTACAACCGCGTCATGCGCGCCGAGATCGAGCGCCGCCACGGCAAGGCCGTGGCCGAGGGGCTGCTGGGCTTCGAGGACGGCAGGCCGGGGCCCGCGCCTGCGTCCCGCTGACGACGCGCGCCCATGGCCCGACGCGCACCGCAGGCCGTCAGCGGCTTCCAGGGCGGCGGCGCTGTGGGCGCCTGACAGACCTGCTCAGCGCGGCTGGGCCAGCGCGGCCAGCTTCTGCACCGTGGCCCAGTTGCGTGTGGTGCCGGCCTCGCCCAGCTGCTTGAGCAGCGCGACGGCCGCCTTGCTCTCCAGGATGCCGTTGCCGCACCACAGATAAGCCGCATGGGCCGTGACGACGAAGCGCTCACCGCTGCCGGCCACGATGCCGGCGGCGGCCTGCAGCGCTGCGGCATTGGCCGGGATGGCCACCAGCAGCCGGCTCGGGTCGTCGGCCTCGGCCAGGGGCTGTTCGGCCGCGATGTTGGCCCATTCTTCGGCCGTCTTCAGGATGACGGCGGCATCGACGCCCAGCTTGTCGGCCACCGCGGTGCGGATCCTGTCGGCGCCGAGCGGCTTCTTCGTGTCGAAGACGACGTTGCCGCTGTTCAGCAGCGTGGTCACGCCGGTGGCGCCGAGTTCGGCCAGCAGCGCCTTCAGGTCGGCCATGGCCAGGCGCTTGGCCTTGCCGACGTTGATGCCGCGCCAGAGGGCGACGTAGCGCATGGGCGTCAGCCGCCCATGCCCTGGTGGCGCAGCAGCGCGTCGATCTGCGGCTCGCGGCCGCGGAAGGCCTTGAAGTTGGTGATGGCGTCGCGCGCGCCGCCGCGCTCCAGCACCTCGGTCAGGAAGCGCCGGCCGGTGGCGGGGTTGAACACGCCTTCCTCCTCGAAGGCACTCCAGGCGTCGGCGCTCAGCAGCTCGGCCCACTTGTAGCTGTAGTAGCCCGCCGCATAGCCGCCCGCAAAGATGTGGCTGAAGCTGTGCTGGAAGCGGTTGAAGGCCGGCGGGATGAGCACCGCCACCTCGGCGCGCACCTCGTCCAGCAGCTGCTGCACGTCGGCCTCGCGGCCGGGCTCGCCGTGCAGCCGCATGTCGAACAGCGCGAACTCGATCTGGCGCAGCGTCTGCAGGCCGCTCTGGAAGTTCTTGGCGGCCAGCATCTTGTCGAACAGCTCGCGCGGCAGCGGCTCGCCGGTGTCGACGTGGCCGCTCAGCTGTTGTAGCACTTCCCACTCCCAGCAGAAGTTCTCCATGAACTGGCTGGGCAGCTCCACCGCATCCCACTCGACGCCGGAGATGCCCGACACGCCCAGGTCGTTCACCTGCGTCAGCATGTGGTGCAGGCCGTGGCCGAACTCGTGGAAGAGGGTGATGACGTCGTCGTGCGTCAGCAGGGCTGGCCTTTCTTGTCCATTCAGGCCGACGGGCGATGCGAAGTTGCACACCAGGTGGGCCACCGGCAGCTGCTGCTCGCCCGTGGGCTTGAGCCAGCGGTTGCGCACGCCGTCCATCCAGGCGCCCGGGCGCTTGCCCGGCCGGGCGTAGAGGTCCAGGTAGAAGCCGGCGACCACCTGGCTGCCGCGGCGCAGCTCGTAGTGCTTGACGCTGTCGTGCCAGACGGGCGCGGCGGCTTCGCTGATGCGCACGTCGAACAGCCTCTCGATGATGCTGAACAGCCCGGCGACGACCTTGGGCGCGGTGAAGTACTGCTTCACCGTCTGGTCGCTGAAGGCGTAGCGGGCTTCCTTGAGCTTCTCGCTCCAGTAGCTCACGTCCCAGGCTTCCAGCGGCGCGCCCTGGGCGAACTCGCGCAGCTCGGCCAGGTCCTTCTCGGCGAAGGGACGGGCGCGCCGGGCGAGGTCGCGCAGGAAGTGGGTCACCTCGGCGGGTGAGGAGGCCATCTTGGGCGCCAGCGACACCTCGGCGAAGTTGGCATAGCCCAGCAGCCGCGCCTCTTCCTGGCGCAGCGCGACGATCTCGCGCATCGCGGCGGTGTTGTCCAGCTCGGGCTTGCCCTGTTCGCTGGCGCGGGTCACGTAGGCGCGGTAGAGGGTCTGGCGCAGCGCGCGGTTCTCGGCGTACTGCATGACGGGCAGGTAGACCGGGAAGTGCAGCGTGAGCTTGTGGCCGCCGTCGTCCAGCTTGGTAGCGTCCAGCACGTCCTGCGGCACGCCGGTCAGTTCGGCCGCCGAGGCGATGTAGCTCCAGCCGTCGGTCGCGTCCAGCACATGCTCGCTGAACTTCTGCTGCAGCTCGGCGCTGCGCTCCTGGATGGCGGCGTAGCGCTCGCGGGCCTGGCCCTGCAGTTCGGCGCCGGACAGCACGAAGTCGCGGATGGCGTGCTTGAGCAGCTGCTGGCGCGGCGCGCTCAGCATGGCGCCTTGTGCCGCCATGACGGCTTTGTACTTGGCGAACAGCGCCTCGTTGGCGCCCAGCGCCGTGTAGAACTCGGTGACGGCCGGCAGCATCGCGTTGTAGGCCTCGCGCAGCGCGGGCGTGTCGGCCACGGCGTTCAGATGCCCCACGGCGCCCCAGGCGGTGCCCAGGCGCTCGGTGGCGGTGTCGAGGATGCGCGAGAGCGTGTCGTAGTCGGCCGGCGTGTCGGGCTTCACCGCCTGGTCCAGCGCCGCCTGCGCTTCGGCCAGCAGCTGCTGGATGGCGGGCTGCACATGTTCGGGCTGGATGGCGGCGAACTCGGGCAGGGCGGCGGTGGAGAGCAGGGGATTGGTCATGGTGTCGGTGGGAAGCTCAAAGCCTGAAGGTGAACTGCCGGTCGTGCTTCAAGGCCAGCAGCACGACGCGATCCGTGCCGTGGGCGTAGAGCAGCACATGAGGCTTGATGATCAGTTCTCGCAGGTGGGGCAGGCCGTGGGTTTCTGCAAGTGCCCGGGCGCGCTCGGCCATGGCGCGGCCCTGGAAGGATTGCGATTCAAGCCAGCGGGCGGGGCGACCGGCCTCCGGATTCCAGCGCAGCAGTTCGCGCGTCTGGGCGATCTGGGCCAGCAGAACGGCGTATCGGGCGTCGGCGCTGGCGGCGTCCTGCTGGCGCATGAACTCACCGCTGGCGCGCACATCCCTCACGAAGGACTGTGCAGCCTGGAGCTGGACGTTGGCCGGCAGCGGCACAGGTCAGCGCGGCAGGGCCAGCGCGGCGTCGAGCGCCGCGTCGTCCAGCAGCCGGCCGGCGGCAACATCGGCCAGGCCGTCGAGCGCGGCCTGGGCCAGGATCAGGTGGCCGTGCTCGGCCTCCAGAGCATGGTAGTAGTCGAGCTTGCGCGCATCGACGAGGGCGACATAGCTGCTGCCGTTCTTGGTCAGCACCTTCTCGCGGCCGCCGGTCACCACGTCTTCGGCCAGCTCGGTCAGCCGGGCGCGGGCATCGCTGATGGGCACGACATCACTGCTGCGCAGAGCCATGACAACTTCTGTTAAGCCATTCGTTGCAGGATCGTGCAACGGCAGTTGCAGGCGGTCAAGCCCGTTCGGCGGATTCAAGCGTGTTGACGAGTAGCATGGCGATGGTCATCGGGCCGACCCCACCCGGCACGGGGGTGATCCAGCCGGCCACCTCTTTCACGCCGTCGAAGTCCACGTCGCCGCACAGCTTGCCCTCGTCGTTGCGGTTCATGCCCACGTCGATGACGACGGCGCCGGGCTTGACCATGTCGGCCGTCAGCACGTTGCGCTTGCCGACCGCGGCGACGACGATGTCGGCCTGGCGCGTCATCGCACCCAGGTCGGCCGTGCCGCTGTGGCAGACGGTGACGGTGGCGTTGGCGGCCAGCAGCATCATGGCCATGGGCTTGCCGACGATGTTGCTGCGGCCGATGACGACGGCATGCTTGCCGCGCAAGTCCTTCATGCCGATGCTCTCCAGCATCTTCATGCAGCCATAGGGCGTGCAGGCCTTGAAGCCGGGCTCGCCCACCATCAGCGCGCCGGCGCTGGCGACGTGGAAGCCGTCCACATCCTTGGCCGGCGAGATGGCCTCGATGACCTTGTGGTCGTCGATGTGCTGGGGCAGCGGCAGCTGGACCAGGATGCCGTGGATGCTGGGGTCGTTGTTCAGCGCCTCGACGCGGGCCAGCAGCTCGGCCTCGGTCATGGAGGCGTCGTACTTTTCCAGCACGGAATGGATGCCGGCTTCCTCGCAGGCCTTGACCTTGTTGCGCACATAGACCTGGCTGGCCGGGTTGTCGCCCACCAGCACGACCGCCAGGCCGGGGCGGTGGCCGCGGGCGCTCAGCGCAGCGGCGCGGGCGGCCACGTCGGCGCGGGTCTGCTTGGCCAGGGCGAGGCCGTCGATCAGTTGGGCGGTCATCTTCAAACTCCTAAATGCAAAGAGGCCGCATGCAGCGGCCTCTGTGAAATTGCGTGGGGATCAGGCCTTCGCCGTCGCACCCAGTGCGATCTTGAGCAGATCGGCCACGGTGTTGGCGTTGAGCTTTTCCATGATGTTGGCGCGGTGCGCCTCCACCGTCTTGATGCTGATGCCCAGGTCGTCGGCGATCTGCTTGTTCAGCCGGCCGGCGACGATGCGCTCCAGCACCTGGGCCTCACGCGTGGTCAGGCGGGCCAGCAGGGCGTCGCGGCTGGCGGCTTCCTGGTGGCTGGAGAAGGCATCACGGGCCTGGTCCAGCATGCGCTCGACCAGGGCCAGCAGCTCTTCTTCCTTGAAGGGCTTCTCGATGAAGTCCATCGCGCCCTTCTTCATCGTCTGCACGGCCATGGGCACGTCACCGTGTCCGGTGATGAAGACGATGGGCAGCGGGCTCTTGCGTTCGATCAGCCGGTCCTGCAGTTCCAGGCCGGTCATGCCGTCCATGCGGATGTCGGCGATCAGGCAGGCGACCTCGCGCGGGTCGTAGCGGGCCAGGAAGGACTCGGCGGAATCAAAGCACTTGACGCGGTAGTCCTTGCCTTCGAGCAGCCATTGCAGGGAGTCGCGGACGGCTTCGTCGTCGTCGACGACATAGACATTGCCCTTCTTGGGGATCAAGCTCATGGTGTGGTGGGTTCGGTTCTATGAGCGCTGCCCGAGGCGCCTTGCGAGGCTTCGTGACGCAGTTGTTCTGAGGTGATGGTGACCGGGATCGTGAAGGCGAACCGGCAGCCGACAACCAGCGAACCATTGTAGAGGTTCTCCGCCTTTATCCGGCCCTGGTGGGACTCGACGATGGACCGGCATAACCCTAATCCGATGCCCAGCCCGTCGGCCTTGGTCGAGAAGAAGGCCTCGTACATGCGGGCCAGCACCTCGTCGGGCAAGCCCGGACCCATGTCGGTGACCGAGAACTCGATCTGGCCGCCAAGCTCGGCACTGTGCTTGGGCACCACGCGCAGCTCGATGTGGCGGCGCGAGGTCGGCAGCGAGGCGTTGTCGATGGCCTCGGCGGCGTTCTTCAGCAGGTTCATCAGCACCTGCTCGATGAGGATGGGGTCCACCATCATCTGCGGCAGGCGCTGGGCCACGTAGGTGTGGATGGCCACGTTGCGCCGGCGCAGCTCGATGCCGGCCAGCTCGACCGCGTCCTCGACGATGTCGGCCGCATGGGCCGGCTGGCGCTGCGGCTCGCTGCGCTTCACGAAGTTGCGGATGCGGTGAATGATCTGGCCGGCGCGTTCGGCCTGCTTGGCGGTCTTCTCCAGCGCCGCCATCAGCGCTTCCTTGTCGATGCTGTCGTTGCGCACGCGGCTGACCATGCCGTTGCAGTAGTTGGTGATGGCGGTCAGCGGCTGGTTCAGTTCGTGGGCCACGCTGGAGGCCATCTCGCCCATGGTCATCAGGCGGCTGGTCACCTGCGCCTTCTCGGCCTGCAGCGCGGCCTGGGCCTCGGCATGGCGGCGCATCGTGATGTCGGTGGCGATCAGCATCTGCGCCAGTCGCCCGTCGGTCCATTGCAGGTAGCGGGCGCGCACGTCGAACCACATGGCCAGCGACTCGACGTAGACCTCGCGCGGGTCGGAGCCGATGTCGGTCAGCGCCTCGGCGGGCAGGCCGGAGTAGTCGTCCACCTCGTCGCCGGACTCGGCCAGTCCGCGGCGGCTGGTGGTGCCGGTGAGCTGGCCGCCGGCCAGCAGCGCGTGGCCAGCCGGGTCGGCGCCGAACCACAGGCGGTAGCTGCGGTTGGCGAACAGCAGCTCCGGCGGCTGCACCGACAGCACCGACACCGCCGCGTCCAGCCCTTCCAGCACGGTGGTGAAGCGCTCGTGCGAGGCGGTCAGCTGGTCGCGCACCCGCTTGGCCTCGGTGATGTTGGTCATGGAGGTCATCCAGCCGGTCTGCTTGCCGCGCGCATCCACCAGCGGCGAGACGTAGACGCGGGCGTCGAACTGGCTGCCGTCCTTGCGCTGGATCTTGACCTCCACGCCGCCCGACGGGCTCTTGCCCTGCAGCTCCTGCTGCAGCAGCCGCGCGTTTTCCTCGCGGCGGTCCGCCGGCCAGAACGGGTAGGGCGGCGTGCGGCCCACCAGGTCGGCCTCCGAGAAGCCGGTCATCGCGCAGAAGGCCGGGTTCACGTAGGTGATGCGCGTGTCCATGTCCATGGCGCGCATGCCGGTCAGCATGGAGTTCTCCATCGCGCGGCGGAAGTTGGTCTCCAGCGTCAGCGCGTTCTGGATCTGCGTGCGGCGGCGCATGTGGCGCCAGGTGCCCAGCAGCATCCACACCGTCATGCCGGCCAGCGCCAGCACCAGCCAGAACAAGGCGTTGTTGATGAGGCCGATGGAGGTGCGCCAGCCCTGGCCGCGCAGCTTCAGGCCGTTGAGTGCCGGCGCCAGCGGCACGTCGTGCAGCAGCGAGGCACGGCGCAGGCCCTGGCCCGGCATGGGCGTGACGGTGCTGCTGACGACCTGGTCCGTGGCGTCCAGCACGGCGATGCTGTGGCGGGTGGCGACCTCGCTGGGCACGTAGTAGCGCAGCAGCGCCTCCACCGTGTACTCGGCGATCAGCACGCCGGCGAAGCCGCCGCGGTCGATCAGCGGGATGTGCAGCTGGAAGACGGTGTTGCCGCTGCTGTCGACGAACGGCGGCGAGTAGACCGGCTGGCGGCGGTCCTTGGCCGCCTCGAAGGCCACGCCCGGCGCATTGGACTGGTTGGGCATGGGCATGGACGGGTCGCTGCCGTCCGAGGACATCATGCCGTCGGCCTGGAAGCCGGCAGCACCCACGCTGCTGCGGCGGTCGCGCCGGGCGCTCAGCCAGGTCACATGCGTGAGCTCCGGGCGCTCGCGCGCGAAGGCCTGGGCCTGGGCCGAGAACTCATGCGCGTCGATCTGGCGCGTCACCACCTCGCGCGCGATGCGCACCAGCTGCTCCTGGTTCTCGATCAGGCGCAGCCGGATCTGCTGCTGGGCGATCTCGGTGTCGCGCTTGACCGATTCGGACTCGCGCTCGATCTCCTCGTTGCGCAGGTACCAAAACGCCGAAATGATGGCGGCCAGGAACAGCAGCACCGAAATCAGCGGGCCCAGCGTGGCCAGCCGGTCCTGGCGCGACGGCGACTGCCGGAACCACCAGCCCAGCACCAGGCGTCGCAACGGCGTCAGCAGGCGTTGGCCGCGGCTGCGACCCGGGATGGCGGGGGTGTCTTGGGGCATCGCCAAATTATCCGGGCCGCGGACAGGCGTAAATTTCACAATATAAAAACACTTCGCACGATTTGAGAATGCAAGCGTCTTTGTGAGACACTGCGCCTGCCCGCGGCTTGCGTCCGCGTTCGCCCCCCGTCAGAACACCCCGCTGCCCGCCAGAGGCGGCATTTGTAGGAGACCTGGACATGTCAGCCCAGCCGCAAGCGTTTCTCGGCGCCGCCGCGAACGACCAAGACCCGCAGGAAACCAAGGAGTGGCTGGATGCCCTCTCCGCCGTCATTGACCGCGAGGGCGCCGAGCGCGCGCATTTCCTGATCGAAGAGATGCTGGAGCATGCGCGCCAGCACAGCATCGACCTGCCGTTCTCCGCGACGACGGGCTATGTCAACACCATCGAGCCCAGCGCCGAGGCACGCTGCCCCGGCAATATCCAGATCGAGAAGCGCCTGCGCGCCTACATGCGCTGGAACGCCATGGCCATGGTGGTGCGCGCCAACCGGCTGAACCCGGCGGACGGCGGCGACCTGGGCGGCCACATCGGCTCGTTCGCGTCGCTGGCTTCCATGCTGGGCGCCGGCTTCAACCATTTCTGGCATGCCGAGAGCGAGAACCACGGCGGCGACTGCCTCTACATCCAGGGCCACAGCGCGCCCGGCATCTATGCCCGCGCCTACCTGGAAGGCCGGCTGACGGAGGAGCAGCTGGACCACTTCCGCCAGGAGGTGGACGGCAAGGGCCTGTCCAGCTACCCCCACCCCAAGCTGATGCCGGACTTCTGGCAGTTCCCGACCGTCTCCATGGGTCTGGGTCCGCTGATGGCCATCTACCAGGCGCGCTTCCTGAAGTACCTGCACGCGCGCGGCATCGCCAACACCGAGAACCGCAAGGTCTGGGCCTTCATGGGCGACGGCGAGATGGACGAGCCCGAGAGCCTGGGCGCCATCAGCCTGGCGGCCCGGGAAGGGCTGGACAACCTGATCTTCGTCGTCAACTGCAACCTGCAGCGCCTGGACGGCCCGGTGCGCGGCAACGGCAAGATCATCCAGGAGCTGGAAGGCGAGTTCCGCGGCAGCGGCTGGAACGTCATCAAGCTGATCTGGGGCAAGGGCTGGGACGAGCTGCTGGCGCGCGACAAGAGCGGCAAGTTGAAGCAGCTGATGATGGAAACGGTGGACGGCGACTACCAGGCCATGAAGGCCAACGACGGTGCCTATGTCCGCAAGCACTTCTTCGGCAAGTACCCCGAGACCGCCAAGCTCGTGGAGCACATGAGCGACGCCGAGATCTTCGAGCTGCGCCGCGGCGGCCATGAGCCGGAGAAGGTCTACGCCGCCTTCCACGCCGCCCACCACAACACGACGGGCCAGCCTACCGTGCTGCTGGTCAAGACCGTCAAGGGCTATGGCATGGGCAAGGCCGGCGAGGGCAAGAACACGGTCCACCAGACCAAGAAGCTCACCGACGACGACATCCGCTACATCCGCGACCGCTTCAACATCCCGGTGCCGGACAGCGAGCTGCCCAAGATTCCGTACTACAAGCCGGCCGAGGACACGCCGGAGATGCGCTATCTGCACGAGCGCCGCAAGGCCCTGGGCGGCTACCTGCCCAGCCGCCGCGCTAAGGCCGACGAGCAGTTCAAGGTGCCCGAGCTCGCCACCTTCCAGGCCGTGCTGGACCCCACCGCCGAAGGCCGCGAGATCTCGACGACCCAGGCCTATGTGCGCTTCCTGACGCAGCTGCTGCGCGACAAGGACATCGGCCCGCGCGTGGTGCCCATCCTGGTCGACGAGGCGCGCACCTTCGGCATGGAAGGCCTGTTCCGCCAGATCGGCATCTACAACCCCAAGGGCCAGCTGTACACCCCGGTCGACAAGGACCAGGTCATGTACTACCGCGAGGACAAGGCCGGCCAGATCCTGCAGGAAGGCATCAACGAGGCCGGCGGCATGGCCAGCTGGATCGCCGCCGCGACGAGCTACTCGACGAGCAACCGGATCATGATCCCGTTCTACGTCTACTACTCGATGTTCGGCTTCCAGCGCATCGGCGACCTGGCCTGGGCCGCCGGCGACATGCAGGCGCGCGGCTTCCTGCTGGGCGGCACGTCGGGCCGTACGACGCTGAACGGCGAAGGCCTGCAGCACGAGGACGGCCACAGCCACA
>JBKBVY010000004.1:0-12276 GCA_046289335.1 Roseateles sp.
TGCACGAGTACTCGGCCATCGACGGCGTGCAAGAGGACGTGGTTCACATCATGCTGAACCTCAAGGGCGTCGTCTTCCGCCTGCACAACCGTGAGGAAGTGACCCTGGTCCTGCGCAAGGAAGGCGAAGGCCCCGTCACTGCGGCCGACATCCAGACCCCGCACGACGTCGAGATCATCAACCCCGAGCACGTCATCGCCCACCTGTCGCAAGGCGGCAAGCTGGACATGCAGATCAAGGTCGAGAAGGGCCGTGGCTATGTGCCCGGCACGATGCGCCGCTTCGGCGACGAGCCGACCAAGAGCATCGGCCGCATCGTCCTGGACGCCTCGTTCTCGCCCGTCAAGCGCGTCAGCTACGCCGTCGAGAATGCGCGCGTCGAGCAGCGCACCGACCTGGACAAGCTGGTCATGGAGATCGAAACCAACGGCGCCATCTCGCCCGAGGAAGCGATCCGTGCCTCGGCCAAGATCCTGGTGGAACAGCTGGCCGTGTTCGCTCAGCTGCAGGGTACGGACCTGGTCGATGCCTTCGACCAGCCGGCCCAGCGCGCCAGCAGCTTCGACCCCATCCTGCTGCGCCCGGTCGACGAGCTCGAACTGACCGTCCGCTCGGCCAACTGCCTGAAGGCCGAGAACATCTACTACATCGGCGACCTGATCCAGCGCACCGAGACCGAGCTGCTCAAGACCCCCAACCTGGGTCGCAAGTCGCTCAACGAGATCAAGGAAGTCCTGGCTTCCCGTGGTCTGACCCTCGGCGCCCGCCTGGAGAACTGGCCTCCGCAAGGCCTGGACAAGCGTTGATTTGATTCGAAGTCAATGGGTGGCGCGTTGACAAACGCCACCCGGTGCACCCGCCAGTACCTGATCCGGCTGGCG
The DNA here is from genome assembly GCA_046289335.1 of Roseateles sp. Lineage (GTDB taxonomy): Bacteria > Pseudomonadota > Gammaproteobacteria > Burkholderiales > Burkholderiaceae_C > Pelomonas. The sequence goes on from JBKBVY010000004.1 coordinate 882, forward strand.
GCATTAACGAAGTGAAAGGAAAAGCACCATGCGTCACCGTAACGGCCTCCGCAAGCTCAACCGCACCAGCGCCCACCGCGCTGCGATGCTGCGCAACATGGCGGTTTCGCTGCTCCAGCACGAAGCCATCAAGACCACGGTCCCCAAGGCCAAGGAGCTGCGCAAGGTTGTCGAGCCTCTGATCACGCTGGCCAAGGAACCCACGCTGGCCAACCGCCGCCTGGCTTTCGACCGTCTGCGCGACCGTGACATCGTCACCAAGCTCTTCAACGAGCTGGGCCCGCGCTTCAAGACCCGTCCGGGCGGCTACACCCGCATCCTGAAGATGGGTTTCCGCGTCGGTGACAACGCGCCCATGGCCTATGTGGAATTGGTCGACCGCGCCGAAGCCCCGGCCGAGGCGCCCGCCGCCGAGTAAGCTCAGCTCCCGCTGAACTGCCAAGCCCGCCGCGAGCGGGCTTTTTTGCTTGCGTACCCGGGCGGCATGGGCCGATGCCGCACCGGCCGCTCGCCGTTCCTGGGGAGCGTGACAGTCAGACCTGCCATTTCTCGTTGAGGGATGTGGAGGCGGCCCGAAGTCGCCACGGGAGTTCGAATGAAGCTTGCAAGAACCTTCGCCGTGCTGGGCGCGCTATGGCTGCTTGCCACCACGGGGGCCAGCGCCTATCCGCAGTACCAGGAGGAGGCCAACGCCCGCATGGCGTCGGCTAACGTCTCGTACTGGCTGTATGACAGCGTCGGTGGGGTGTCCCATCCAGATCCGGTCGTGATCACCAGCAACGACAGCGCTTGGCAGTACGGCGCGCCGGAGCGGTTTGCCGAGGGTGGGCCGCAGTGGGTGTGGGCCGAGCGGCGGTGGCAGCTGGACTTCGAACTGGGGCAGTCCCGCGAGCTGTTGACGCGGGCCATGGCCGGCGTGGATTCGCGGTTGGGCCTCGCCCGGCTGACGGCCGAGGGAAGCTCGTTCAGCCAGTTCGTCAACCAGCCGCCCCTGAGTGGCACCGAGAGCTATGGCGTCTGGGGCTGGTCCACGGCCCGGATCGCCAGCATCTATACCGCGAGCCTCAGCGATGCTGCCGCGGCCGCGTTCAGCAGCCCGCGCGTGCTGCGCCTGCCGGTGACGCTGTCCGGGGAGGCCGCGGCCGATGCGGTGGGGCGCCTGGACCTGCGTGTCACCGGCCGGGCCAACGGGCTCCCCGACACGGCGCTGCAGAGCCATGAGCAGCAGTGGCAGTTCAGCGGCGACGCGCTGACCGGCTTCTTCATCGACCTGTCGCTGGACAGCGTGCAGCGGCCTTACGCCAGCTGGCTGAGCTGTGCGACCTGGGACGCCGGCCGGCCCGGCGTGAACTGCCCCATGCTGAACCTCTTCTTCGACGTGACGGCGACCTTGTCCGTGCAGGGCAGCGGCAGCGCCACGGTGGACCTGCGCCTGGGTCGCCCGGAGTTGCTGGACGACAGCGGCGTGCTGGCCAGCCTGCACGGCGCGGACTGGGGTCTGCCCGGCGCGCAGCTGGCGCAGCCGGTGCCCGAGCCGGCGTCGGCCTTGCTGGCTCTGGCGGGCCTGATGCTGCTGGTCTGGCGGCGCCGCTGAGCGCCGTCAGGGCAGCCAGTGCGGGCTGGTGTCGCCCAGCACGGCCACGCGTGCCTGCTGGCGGGCGAGGCCGGCGCGGTCCAGCGTCAGCGCCCCGGTCAGGCCGCCGAAGGCCGGCAGCACCAGCGCATGCGGCCAGTGCACGAAGCAGGGCCGGCGCAGCCGGTCGCCCGCGCGGCTGCCCAGCATCACGGCCGGATGCAGGTGGCCGGCCAGCGTGAAGCCCGGTGTGCCCGGCGGCGGCGGCTCGTGCGCAGCCGTCAGCGGCCTCAGTGTGAGCAGACCGTCCACCGCCCGCAGCGGCAGACCGGGCGGGTGGATGCGCCGGTCGTGGTTGCCCAGGACCAGCACGGTCGGGACGCGCCGGCCGAACGCGCTGACGTCGTCGAGCAAGGCGGGCGTCAGGCCCTCCGGCCCATGCCAGAAGTCGCCGAGCACGACCAGCCGCTCGGCGCCGTGGGTGGCGAAGAGTGCCTGCAGTCGCGCCATCGTCCGCGCACTGCTGCCCGCCGGCACGGCCAAGCCCTGCGCGCGGAAGGCAGTCCCCTTGCCCAGGTGCAGGTCGGCCGCGAACAGCGTGCGCGCAGCCGGCCACCACACGGCGCCCTCGGGCAGCAGCCACAGCGTCTCGCCCATCACGTCCAGCCGCAGGCTCATCGGCGCCGCCGCCTCCCGCCCGCGCGTGGTGCGCGGGGCGTGTCGCGCTCCTGCCCGAAGGCCAGTCGCGCGCTCACATCCGGCGGTGCCTCGCCGCCCGCCGCAGCCTCCAGCTCGGCCAGCATGCGCGTGAGCCGCTGCGCGAGGGACTCGGTCGTCACCCGCTCGCGCAGCATCTCCACCAGCAGCGGGAAGGCCAGCGGCGAGGTCTTGCGCGGCCGCTGCAGGTCCAGCGGCAGCGCGGCCAGGCGGTCCAGCGTGCGGGCCAGTGCGTCCACGTCCAGCTCGGCCGACAGCAGCTCCTCCTCGGCCTGGCGCAGCAGCCGGTTGCCCGGGTCGTGCTGGCGGAACACGTCGAAGTACAGCGAGCTGGACGCCTGCAGCTGCCGCTGGCTGCGCGCCTCGCCGGGGTGGCTCTGGAAGATCAGCCCCGAGATGCGTGCGATCTCCCGGAAGCGCCGCCGCGCCAGCTCGCTGGCGTTGATGCTGGCCAGCACCTCGTCGCGCAGCGTCGCGCGGTCGACCGGTGCGAGCGCCGCAGGCAGGCGTGCGGCCCAGTCGATGTCGCTCGCGCTGAGCAGCTCCAGCCCGTAGTCGTTGACGGCGGCGGTGAAGGTGGCCGGCGTGTCGCGACCCACGCGCCAGGCCAGCAGCGCGGCCAGGCCCAGGTGCACCGTGCGGCCGGCGAAGGGGTAGAGGAAGAGATGGTGGCCCTCGGCCGAGGTCTGGACCTCGGCCAGCAGCCGGTCGGAGCCCGGCAGCGCCGACCACTCGGCCTGCAGCTGCAGCAACGGCGCGACGAAGCGCATCTCCCGGTCCGGGTGGCGGCCTGCGCGTGCGGCGTCGAAGCGCGCCAGCATCGCATCGGCCAGCGTGTCGGAGATCGGGAACTGGCCGCCGTTCCAGCGCGGCAGCAGCGCCCGGCCCGGCTTGGCCAGGCGCACATAGGCCGTCAGGCCTTCGGTGCGCACCAGCTCCAGCGCGCGGCCGCCCAGCAGGAACACGTCGCCCGGCTTGAGCCGCGCGATGAAGCCCTCCTCCACGGTCGCGATGCGGCCGCCGCCGAGGAACTGCACGCTCATCACCGCGTCCGACACGAGGGTGCCGATGTTGCTGCGGTGCCGCCGCGCCAGGCGCGCATCGGGCACGCGCCAGACACCCTGGTCGTCGGGCACGACGCGCTGGAAGTCGGGGTAGGCGCGCAGGCTCTCGCCGCCATGGCGCACGAAGGCCAGCGCCCATTGCCAGGCCTCGTCGGCGAGCCGCGCATAGCTGGGCGCCGTGCGCACCTCGGCCAGCAGCTCGTCAGGCCTGAAGCCGCCGCCCAGCGCCACCGTGACCAGGTGCTGCACCAGCACGTCCAGCGGCGCGTCGGGCGGGCGGCGCGGCTCGATGCGGCCGGCGCCGACGGCGGCGCGCACGGCCGAGGCCTCGACGATCTCCAGGCTGTGCGTGGGCACCAGCGTGACGCTGGAGCGCCGCCCCGGCGCATGCCCGCTGCGGCCGGCGCGCTGCAGCAGCCGCGCCACGCCCTTGGCCGAGCCGATCTGCAGCACCTGCTCCACCGGCAGGAAGTCCACGCCCAGGTCCAGGCTGGCTGTGCAGACCACGGCCTTGAGCTGGCCCGCCTTCATCGCGGCTTCCACCCAGCGGCGCGGCTCCGCGTCTATGGAGCCGTGGTGCAGCGCGATCAGTCCGGCCCAGTCGGGCCGCGCGTCCAGCAGCGCCTGGAACCAGCGCTCGGCCTGCGAGCGTGTGTTCGTGAACACCAGGCTGCTGGCCGCGGTCTCGATGCGTTCGACGACGGCCGGCAGCATGGTCAGCCCCATGTGGCCGCCCCAGGCGAAGCGCTCGATGCGCGGCGGCAGCAGCGTGGGGATGACGACCTGCTTGTCCTGCGCGCCGCGCACGATGACGGCGCCGGGTGCCAGCGTCTGCGCAGCCTCGTACAGGTTGGCGAGCGTGGCCGACAGGCCCCAGGTCATCAGGGCCGGGTTCCAGCGCCGCAGCCGGGCCAGCGCCAGCTGCACCTGCACGCCGCGCTTGCTGCCCAGCAGCTCGTGCCACTCGTCCACCACGACCAGGCGCACGCGCTTCAGCACCTCGGGCGCATCGGCGCGCGCCAGCATCAGGCTCAGCGACTCCGGCGTCGTCACCAGCGCGGTGGGCCAGCGGCGCTGCTGCGCGGCGCGCTCACCGGAGGTCGTGTCGCCGGTGCGGGCGGCCAGCGTCCAGTGCGGCACGAGCGCCGAGGCGGCGTCCTGCAGCGCCAGCAGCGTGTCGTGGCTGAGCGCGCGCATGGGCGTGACCCACAGCACCGACAGCGGCGCCTCCATGTCGCCCAGGGCCTGCAGCGCGCCCAGCCAGACGGCCAACGTCTTGCCGGCGCCGGTGGTGGCATGCAGCAGGCCGGAGTGGCCCTGCGCCATCGCCTTCCAGACCCGGCGCTGGAAAGGGAAGGCCCGCCAGCCGCGCGCGGCCAGCCAGTCATCCGCCCGCATCGGCGGCGCCCTCCAGCAATGCGCGCAGGCTGTCCAGCGTGTCGACCTCGTGCAGCGGCTTGTCGTCGCGGATGCGCAGCATGCGCGGGAAGCGCACCGCGATGCCGCTCTTGTGCCGCGCGCTGGCCTGGATGCCTTCGAAGCCCAGCTCGAACACCAGCGTTGGCCGCACCCGCCGCACCGGGCCGAACTTCTCCACCGTGGTCTTGCGGATCTCGCGGTCCACGCGCCGGATCTCCTCGTCGGTCAGGCCCGAGTAGGCCTTGGCGAACGGCACCAGCGTCAGCGCGCCGCCGCTGCCGTCCAGCGCGGCCTGGGCCTCGGCCGCATCGCGCGGCGCGCGGCTCCAGACGGCGAAGCTGTAGTCCGTGTAGAGGTTGGCGCGGCGGCCGTGGCCGGCCTGGGCGTAGATGAGCACCGCATCCACGCTCAGCGGCGCCACCTTCCACTTCCACCAGGCCCCCCCCGTGCGGCCGATGCCATAGGCCGAGTCGCGGTGCTTGAGCATCAGGCCTTCGACGCGGCGCTCGCGCGAGCCCTCGCGCGCGGCGGCCAGGCCCGCCCAGTCGGCCGCCGCGACCAGCGGCGAGGTCGGCAGGTTCAGCGCCTCCAGCCGCGCGCGGCGCTGATGCAGCGGCTCCGCGCGCCGGTCCATGCCGTCGCTCTCCAGCAGGTCGTAGGCCAGCAGACGCACCGGCGCCTCGGCCAGGATGGCCTGGCTCAGCCTGGTGCGGCCGATGCGCTTTTGCAGCAGCGCGAACGGCGCGGGCTGGTCCTCGCCATGCCGCCAGGCCAGCAGCTCGCCGTCCACCACCGTGCCGTCGGGCCAGCTGCCCGCCTCCAGCACCACCTCCGGGAAGCGCTCGGTCACCAGCTCCTCGCCGCGCGACCAGATCCACACCTGGCCATCGCGCTTGACCACCTGGGCGCGGATGCCGTCGTACTTCCACTCCGCCAGCCAGTCCGCGCGCGCGCCCAGTTCGGCCGGCCCGCCTTGCAGCGCATGCGCCAGAAAGAAGGGGTAGGGCTGGCCGCCGCGGCTGCCACTCTGATCGTCGGTCAGCAGCGCCTGGAAGCGCGCGGCGGTGGGCGGCGTGTCGATCTGCGTGTAGCCCATCATGCGCTGCGCAATGCCGGCCGCGTCCGCGCCCGACCACTCGGCCAGCGCCCGTTGCACCAGCAGCTTGCTGACGCCCACGCGGAAGCCGCCCCCCACCAGCTTGACGAACATGAAGCGCTCGTCCGCCGACAGCCCGCGCCAGGCCGACAGCACCGCCTCGCGCCGCGCGGCCGCATCCATGCCCCGCAGCGGCAGGATGCGCTGCTCCATCCAGTGCGCCAGCGGCTCGTCCAGCCGCTCCACCGGGTCCGGCAGCACATAGGCGATGGCCTCGGCCAGATCGCCCGTGGCCGCATAGCCCGCCTCGAACAGCCACTCCGGCAGGCCCGCCGCCTCGCAGGCCAGCGCACGCAGCTCGCCCGTCGGCACCGCCCGCCGCGGCGTGCCGCCGGCCAGCAGGTAGACGCCCCAGGCTGCGTCGCGCGCGGGCGCCTCGGCCAGGTAGCGCTTCAGCGCCGCCACCTTGGCCAGCGTGGACGTGCTGGCATCCAGCGCGAGGTAGAGCGCCACGAAGCGCTTCACGCCTCGGCCTCCACGCCCTGCGCCTCGTCGCCGTATTCGGTCGCGAAGGCCTCGGCCTGCAGGCCCAGCTCGGTCAGGTGGCGCACCAGCGCGCCCTCGTCGCCGTGCGTGACGATGACGCGCTGCGCGCCGGTGGCCCGGATGGCCGACAGCAGGCCCGGCCAGTCCGCGTGGTCGCTGAACACGAAGCCGCGGTCCACGCCGCGCCGCCGCCGCGCGCCGCGCAGCCGCATCCAGCCGCTGGCGAAGGCGTCGCTGTGCGGGCCTAACGACTTGGTCCAGCGGCTGCCCTGCACGGCCGGTGGCGCGATGACCAGCGCGCCGCGCAGTGCCTTGAACCGGGTGTCGGGCGTGACCGTCTGCACGTCGGGCAGCGCCACCCCCGCCGCGCGATAGGCCGCGTTCAAGCGCGCCACGGCCGCATGCACCAGCACCGGACCGGGCGCCTCGTCCGTGGCCAGCCCCGCGACGAGGCGCTGCGCCTTGCCCAGGCTGTAGCCCATCAGCAGCGCATGCTGGCCCTGCGCGGCGCAATCAGCCCACCAGGCGCGCATGTCGGCCAGCACCTCGTTCTGCGGCGCCCAGCGGTAGATGGGCAGGCCGAAGGTGCTCTCGGTGACGAAGACGTCGCAGCGCACCGGCTCGAACGGCGAGCAGGTGAAGTTGCAGTCGCCCGCGCCGCTGACGAAGTAGTCGCCGGCTACCACCCACACCTCGCCGCGGTGCTCGATGCGCACCTGGGCGGAGCCCAGCACATGGCCGGCCGGGTGCAGACTCAGCATCACATCGCCGACGCGCCGCGGCTCGCCGTAGGCCAGTCCGTCCAGCCGCGCGTCGTCGCCCAGCCGGGCGCGCATCAGGCCCAGGGCGTCGCGCTGCGCGAGGTAGGCGCCATGGCCGGGCCGGCAGTGGTCGGCGTGGGCGTGGGTGATGACGGCCAGGTCCACCGGCCGCCAGGGATCGATGTAGAAGCCGCCGGCCTCGCAGAAAAGCCCCTCGGGCCGGCGCGTGACCAGATCGGGCATCGACGCAGTGTGCCCAATCCGCGCGCCACGCGCCGCGCGCTGCGGCATTGGCCGACAACGCCGCATGCCGTGCCGAGGGCGCCGGCGTCGCGCAGCGCGTCGATCGAGGGGCCTGATGCAAGGCGCTTGAAAACCTTGCCGAGCCCGCGAAAACTCATGTATACTGCTAGCTTCAGTCGCGGGGTGGAGCAGTCTGGTAGCTCGTTGGGCTCATAACCCAAAGGTCGTCGGTTCAAATCCGGCCCCCGCAACCAATACCAAGAACCCGCTGAGTGCCAGTCGCTCAGCGGGTTTTTCCTTTTCCGGCCCGGCCTTGGCTGGCGCCGGTTGTCGGCATGGGCGGCGCGTGTGGCGGCCGCCTTCGTCAGACCGGCTACGGGCGCGGCGCCTGCCGCACGACGACGCGTGGCGCCGCCGGCGGCTTCATGCCGGCGCCCAGCTCGAAGCTGGGGTAGGGAGGCTGGTTGTAGGCCGTGTTCTGCCAGGCGATGGCCACGCGGTACTGCGCGTCGTGCATCAGCGTGACCAGCCGTCGCTCGGTCGGGTGGGGCGTCGTGTAGATGTGCAGCGCCTGGTCGTCCGGCGTGCGCCACACCACCTCCTCGCGCCAGTCGCCGAACAGGTCGGCCGACACCATGGGCACGTTCTTCGTGCCGTTGCTGTGCACCACGCCGGGCGCGGTCAGCAGCGGCCGGGAGCTGCCGCTGGTCCAGTCCCACTTGGTGATGCGGTTGCGGTCGAACAGTTCGCGCAGTTCGTCGCCGTCCCACCAGACGACGAAGCTCATCTCGCGCGGCCGCTTGACGCCGTCGATGACTTGGCCCCGGGCGGTGTAGAGCGCGTCCGAGTTGCTGGCCCAGGCCTCGGCACCCGGGTGGCGCGGGTCGATGTCGGCTGCCACGGCGCGGCCCGTGTCCTTGTCGGCGGGCGTGCTCCACAGCAGCTGGCCCGTGCGCGCGTCCAGCATGGCCGAGCCGATGCCGCCGTTGCTGCGCACCACCTCGTGGGCGCCGAACTTCTCCAGCCCCGGGCGGCTGGGGTCGAGGTCGCCCACGGCCATGGCGTCGCCGTGCAGCAGGCCGCTGGTCCACAGGCCCTTGCCGTCGTCGTCCACGGCCATGGCGCCGTAGATGATCTCGTCGCGGCCGTCGCCGTCCACGTCGGCCACGCTGAGCTGGTGGTTGCCCTGGCCGCCGAAGCCGGGCTGGGCGGCCGTGGCGCTGTCGAAGGTCCAGCGCCGGGTCAGCTTGCCGTCGCGCCAGTCCCAGGCGGCCAGCGTGCTGCGGCCGTAGTAGCCGCGGGCCACGACGATGCTGGGGCGCTCGCCGTCCAGGTAGGCGGTGCCGGCCAGGAAGCGGTCCGAACGATTGGCATAGCCGTCGCCCCAGACCTCGGTCATCTGTGCCTCGCTGGGCGCATGGGTGCGGTCGTCGCGCGCGGGCCAGTAGGGTGCGCTGGCCAGCGCCCGGCCTGTCGGGCCGTCGAACACGGTCAGGAACTCGGGGCCTTTCAGGATGCGGCCCTGCAGCGTGGCCCGCAGGCTGCCGTCGGCCAGCAGCTTGGCGCCGGTGCGGTCGAGCGTGGGGCGCTCGCCGTCGGGCTCGCGCCAGTCGGCCTGGGCGTCGCCCAGCACGCGGCCGCTGCCGTCCACCGTGCCGTCGCTGGTGCGCACGGCCAGCTCGGCGCGGCCGTCGCCGTCGTAGTCGTAGACCTGGAACTGCGTGTAGTGCGCGCCCGCGCGGATGTTGCGGCCGAGGTTGATGCGCCACAGGCGCCGGCCGTCCAGCCGGTAGGCGTCGAGGTAGACCTCGCCGGTGTAGCCGCCGAAGGCGTTGTCCTTGGCGTTGCTGGGGTCCCACTTGACGATGATTTCGTAGCGGCCGTCGCCGTCCAGGTCGCCCACACTGGCCTCGGCGGCGGTGTAGGTGTAGCGCTCGCCCGCGGGGGTGACGCCGGCGGGTGGCTGCTGCAGCGGCAGGCGCAGGTAGCCGTCGGCCCACACGGGTGCCGGGGTGCTGGCGATGGTCTGCGACGGGCCCTCGGCACTCGCGCGCACCAGGTAGGTGGACTGCGCGGTGCCGGCCGTGTCGACCAGGTTGGTGGCGCCGGTCAGGGGCTGGGCGTTGAGCTTCTCGCCGTCGCGGTAGACGTCGAAGGCGGCGCCGGGCGCGTCGTTGGCCAGCAGGCGCCAGCTCACCAGCACGCCGCCGTCCTGCGCCGGCACGGCCACGGTGCCGCGGTCCAGCGCCTCCATCCAGCGCGGGCCTGGCTGGGCGCCCAGGCCGGTGGACAGGCCCAGCAGCACGGCGCTTGCGGTGAGGGTGCGCCGCAGCGGCGCGGGGGCGAAAGGGGTCTTCATGGGCGGTCCTTGACGGCCTCCGTGGCGGGCCGGGCTGGCGATGCTAGGGCGGCACTCGGCAGGCCAGCGGTCAAGTCGCTGCGCGATTCGTGCGGGCGCCGGTCGGCGCCGCAAAGCTGCAGTTCATCCGCGCCCGCCTGCGATTCATCGCCTGCCGCTCGCGCCGGGCCGGTCGCCTGAAGACACTGCCTTCACTGACAACCCTCACGCATCGGAGCCCGCCATGAACGCCATTGCCATGACCTTTGCTACCGCGCTCGCCTCCGTGGCCGCTGCAGCCGCCATCGGCGTGGGCCTGGCCAACGGCACGGCGGAGGCGGCCGGCGTGACGGTGATCCCGGAGCGCACGATGGTGCTTGCCCAGCGCGCCGAGGTGCCGGTCGTGACACGTCTGCCGCGCGTGGTCGTCGAGCACCGCCGCACCACGGTCGCCGAGGGACGGGCCCAGGTCCGCCCCAGCTGAGCGCCCGCCGCCGTCAGTCGCCACCCGCCGCTGGCGGGTTTTCTTTTGTCCGGGCTCAGCGCCCCGCCACGGCGCCCATGATGGCCTTCAGCAGCTGCGCGTCCAGCACCTGGCCGGTTGCGCGGTCGAAGAGGGCGAAGCCTTCCTTCTGGTTGAACACGCCGTTGTCCCAGTACACCGGCACGATGCCGCGCTGGTGGGCCGCGCGGGTGACGTAGGCGTTCCAGTCGATGCGGTAGCGCGCCGCGCCCGGCTGCGAGGGCCGCGCGACGGCGCCGTACTCGCCCAGGATGACCGGCACGCCGCGGTCGATGAACCGCGCCTTCATCCGGTCGAACTGCTTGTCGACATGGGCCTCGTCGCCCCATGGGGCCGTGGCCTTGGGGGCGGTCGCGGCGCGGCCCCACTGCCAGACCTTGCCCTCGTTGTTCAGCGTGAACTCGTAGGGGTCGTAGAAGTGCACCTCCATCATCAGCCGGCCGGGCGTGGGGTCGTCGGGCAGCACCGCGAAGTCCAGCGTGTGGTCGATGTTGGTGTTGAAGCCCTGCACGATGAGATGTCGGCGCGGGTTGTGGCCGCCGGTGGCGCGCACCGTGCTCACGAAGGTCTGGTTGAAGCTGTTCTGCGCCTTCACGTACTCGGGTTTGGGCCGGCTGTAGTCGCCCTCCACCATGACCTCGTTGGTGCCGGCGAACAGCAGGCCCTCGTCATGGTCTTTGAAGTGCTCGGCGATCTGCGTCCAATACAGCGCCAGGCGGCGGTTCACCTCGGCCTGGTGCCTGGCCGTGGGCTGCATCCAGCCGCCGTCCCAGTGGATGTTGATCATGACGATGAGCCCCGCCTCGCGGGCCCAGCCCACCACCTCGGTCACGCGCGCCATCCATTCGGGCTGGATGCGGCCTTGGGCGTCGGTGTACTGCTGCCAGGCCAGCGGGATGCGGATGGACTTGAAGCCGGCGGCCTTGACGGCCTGGATGAGCCGGCGGGTCGTGCGCGCATTGCCCCAGGCCGTCTCGCCGCCGATGGCTTCCATCGAGTTGCCGAGGTTCCAGCCCGGCGACATCTCGCGGGCCAGCTCGGCGCTGCTGAGCTCGCGCCAGGGGGCGGCGCCTGCGCTGCACCAGGCGGTCAGGCACAGCAGCCATGCCATCCAT
>JBKBVY010000004.1:12286-43396 GCA_046289335.1 Roseateles sp.
TCGTTTCATAGGGGCTCCGGGATCAGTGGATGTCAGCGCGCGCCGTTCATCAGCGCGGCCAGGATGGGGGCGTCCAGCACCTGGTTGCGGCTGCGGTCCAGCAGGCCGCCGGTGTCCCAGTAAAAGGGCACCAGGCCCGCCGCCCGCGAGCGCTGCGTGACGGCCTGGCAGTAGGCGGCGCGGCTCCTGCGGTGCAGGGCGAGGGCGTCGCCGGTCAGCGTGCTGCTGCGGTCCAGCGCGCCGTACTCGCCGACGATGACCGGGATGCCCTTGTCGACGAAGCGGGCCTTCATGAGGCCCATCAGGGTGTCGAGCGTGGCTTCCTCGCCCCAGGTGGGGTTGTGCGCAATGTCGGTGGTGGAGTGGTTGCCCTGGCCCCAGTAGAAGAACGGGCTGCCCCAACTCTCGTCCTGGGTCATGCCGGTGAAGTTCCACGGCGTGTAGTAGTGGATCTCGGCCATCAGCCGGCCGGCCACGGTGTCGGTGGGCCAGCCGGTCATCAGCTGGTGGGTCAGCTCCACATCGGTGGACGGGCCCTGCACGACCAGCGTGCGGTGGGCGTTGCGGCCGCCGGTCGCACGCACCGCGTCGATGAAGGTCTGGTGGTAGCTCATCAGCACGGCCATCTGCGCGGCCGTCTTGACGTTGGGCTCGTTGGCGCTGGCGAACAGCAGCCGGCTGTCGAAGTCGCGCAGGGTCGTGGCGATCTGCTGCCAGAAAGCCCGCTGCCGGTGGTTGACGGCCTGCTGGCGCTCGGGCGTGACGTTCTCTTCCAGCCAGCCGCCGTCCCAGTGGATGTTGAGCACCACGTGCAGGTCGGCATCCACGCAGTACTGCACCACCTCCTGCACGCGCGCCAGCCAGGCGGCCTCGATGCGGGCGGTGGCGGCGTCCGCATACTGGTTCCAGGAGGCGGGCAGGCGGATGGCGTTGAAGCCCGAGGCCTTGGCGAACTGCACGAACTCGCGCGTGATGCGCGGGTTGCCCCAGTAGGTCTCGGACTTGCCGCCCACCGCCTCCAGCGTGTTGCCGATGTTCAGCCCGATGCGCAGCTTCTGCGCGATCTGCATGGCGCCGTCGGCCATGCCCGTGGCATCGGCGGCCTTGGGGCTGGTGTTGTAGTCCGGGTAGGGCGATGCGGGTGCCGGAGGTGGTGGCGGCGGTGGCGTCACGGCCACCGGCGTGCTGGCCGTGGAGCTACCGCCCCCTCCGCAGCCGGCCAGTCCGGCAAGCAGGCTCAGGGCCGCTTCGCGGCGCCTCATGTGCCCACCCGCTTCAGGCTCAGCAGCACCACGTCATGGCTGCGCAGCTTCAGCTTGACGCTGGCGCTTCCCTGGGCGCCCACGCGCAGCTCGCGCTGGACCTCGGGCTTGTCCGTGGTCAGGCTCTGCAGCGTGGCGAGCTGCTGGGCGTCCAGGTTCTTGGGCGAGCCCATCTTCAGGTAGGCCGTGTGCGCGTCGTTGACCTCGTAGCCCACGCGGCGCTGGGTCAGCTGGTAGCGGCCGGGCGCCAGGCCGCGCAGATCGACCGTGGCCGCGCCCACGTCGCGCGAGGGCCGGGGCTTGCCGAAGAAGCTGCGGTTGCTGACTTTCTGGTCCGGGTTGCGCCAGTCCCAGACGATGGCCTGCAGTTGCTGGCCATCGGTGGCGGCCCAGGTGAACTCGTCGTCGCTGGGGACCTGCCTGCCGTTCAGCGCGGCAAGCTGAGCGAGGTATTTGTAGGTGAACCACACGGGCTTGCGGATGCCCTCGCGGGTCATCATGCCGAAGCCGCCGTGGAAGGGCGCGTCCGGCGGGCCAGGCTCCTCGAACAAGTCGCTGTAGACCCAATAGCTCATGTGCTGGGCCAGGCCTTGCGTCTGCTTCAGCTTGGTGAGCACGTAGGCCGCGCTCATGTAGCTGTCGTGCACCAGGTCGCGCGGGTTGTAGCTGGTGCTCCACTCGGTGAAGAACAGCGGCAGGCCGGGCAGATGCGAGGCCTCGATCTGCTGGCGCACGCGCCGCACGTCGCCCACGATGGCATCGGGGTTGGGCGACAGCATGCGGTCTTCCTGGCCCCATTCGTCCAGGTAGCCATGGTCCACGCCGTAGGTGTGGGTGGTGACGAAGTCCACCGGCGTGCCGGTCGCCTTGGCATGCGCCAGGAACTCCGGCACCCAGGCCGCGCCGGCCGTGGCCGGGCCGCCCACGCGCAGCTGCGGGTCTATGGCCTTGATGGTCTTGGCGGTGCGGGTGTAGAGGTCGAAGTAGGCCTTCTGGTCGGCGCGCTCCCAGAAGCCATCGAGGTTGGGCTCGTTCCAGACCTCGAAGTACCAGCTGCGCACCTCCTGCTCGCCATAACGCTTCAGCAGGTGGCGTGTGAAGGCATCGATCAGCGCGACCCAGCCGGTGGGCTCGGGGTGGGAGGTGTTGCCGGCCCAGTAGAAGATCTTCAGGTCCGAGGTCTTCAGCGCCAGCGGCGTGAAGCCCAGCTCGATGAAGGGCTTGATGCGCCGCGCCAGCATCGCGTCGTAGAGCTTGTCGATGTTCGTGAAGTCGAACACCAGCCCGCCCGCCGCGTCGCGCGTGACGGTCTTGAACACGTCGTGGAAGATGGCGTGGAAGCGCAGGTAGCGAAAGCCCAGCTCGTCCACCGCCGTCTTCAGCTGGGCCAGCGAGTCCTCGCGGAACAGCGTGCCGGGGTAGTCGGCGCCGACGCAGTGGTCGAAGAAGCGGTCCAGTGGCTGGGTGGCCTGGGCCAGGTCCAGCAGGATGCGGCGCGGCTGGGGCGCGGCGGCGTGGGCCACCAGGGGCAGGGCGGCGGCGGCGGCCAGCAGCTGGCGGCGGCGGGGCTGGGTCATGGGGTCAGTCCTCGATAGACGAAGTTGCGGAAGCGTGCCTCGCAGGCGCCGGCGGCGAACAGCGCCGGTCGCAGGAAGAGGAAGCCGCCAAAGACGTTGTGATGGAAGCCCGAGACCTCCATCTGCCAGAAGTGCTGGTTCCAGGTCTTGCCGTCGTCGTGCGAGGTGTGCCAGGTGAGGACGTTCTCGCGGTTGACGAGGCGGACATGGACGCGGCGTGGGCCGGTGGATGCAGGCAGGGTCTGGCGCATCCAGCCATGCTCCTGGCTGTAGCCATAGGTCAGCATCTGCGTGCTGCTGAAGCCCAGGCCCACATGGGCGCGCTCGTCGTAGAACAAGGCCAGGCCGGCATGGCCGTCGCCGCTGATCTCGATCTCGATCCGGCATTCATAGCTGCGATCGCCGACGATGCAGCACAGCGGCGAGCAGTCGGCCAGCGATTGGCCCTTGCCGCGCATGGCCAGGCTGCGGTTCTCCCAGCGCAGGCGCGCGCCCTCGTCGGCACCCGGCGCATGGAAGCTCCATTGCAGGCCCATCCGGCTGCGCGCGAAATCGTCGGACAGCGCGAAGCCGGCCTGGCTGGGCCTGCCGCCACGCGGCTTGGGCAGGGGGCGGTCCAGCGTGCCGCCCTTGGCACGGAACCAGCCGTCGGCGGTCCATTCGATGGGCTCCAGCAGCGTCTGGCGGCCGAGCGTGTACAGGCCGTTCTCGTAGCCGTGGTAGACCATCCACCAGTCGTTCGGATCGCCACTGGGGCCGGGCACGACCGAGGCATGGCCGCGCGACCACCAGGGCTCGTCCCGGCTCACCGTGCGCACGATGGGGTTGTGCGGGCAGTTCTCCCACGGCCCGTGCACCGAGCGCGAGCGGGCCAGCGTGACCATGTGGCTGGTCGGTGGCCCGGCCGTGCCGCCCACGGCGCTGATCAGGTAGAACCACTCGCCGCGCCGGAACAGCTTGGGGCCCTCGGGTGCGAACTGCTCGACCACCCAGTCCTTGGGGTATTGCCAGGGCTGCCAGGCGTTGTGCTCCAGCTCGCCGTCGGTGGCCAGGCCATCGGCCGTCAGGCGCACGCGCCGGCCGCCGTTGACGAACAGGTAGCGCCGGCCGTCCTCGCCCACCACGTGGCCGGGGTCGATGCTGCCCGGGATCTTCAGGTCGATGGGTGCGCTCCAGGGGCCGCGGATGTCGTCGGCGTAGGTGACGTAGGTCGCCAGCCCCTTGTCGCTGACCACCGGGATGTAGAGGTAGTAGCGGCCCTGGTGCTTGATCAGGTCCATGGCCCAGACGGTGCCGATGGGCTGGGTCAGCGCCGCGGTGATGGGCGTCCAGTTCACCAGGTCCTGCGAGTGCCAGATGACGGCGCCCGGGTAGGACGAGAAGGACGAGAACGTCATGTAGTAGTCGGCCCCGTCCTTCAGGATGGTGGGGTCGGCATGGTCGCCGGCGACGATGGGGTTGATGTAGCGGCCGTCGCCCAGGTCGGCCTTGCGCTGGCCTTCCAGTCCCACGCCGAAGCGGGGCGTGGGCGCGCAGCCGGTGGCCGCTGCGGAGGCCGCCGGTACGCCCGCCAGCGGCACGGCCGCCGTGCCGGCCAGTGCGGCCTTGACCGCCTGACGACGTGAGAGCAGGGGGGTTGTTTTCTTCATCAGACGGCTCCCCGACGCGCTTCCAGGTTGAAGCGGATCTCGCTGAGCCGCTGCTCGGTCAGCTGGAAGCGCAGGATGACCACGATGGCCACCAGCAGGCCGACGGTGGGGATGCCCGACAGCAGCACGCGGATCATGAACAGCGCTTCCTCGCTCTGCACCGGCAGCTTGGCGTCAAAGCCGGTGAACTGCAGGATCCAGCCCGAGGCGCCGTTGCCCAGCGCCAGCCCCATCTTGCTGATCCACGACTGGCAGGCCGCGAACGAGCCCTCGCGGCGCTGGCCGGTCTCCAGCTCGTCGTGGTCGATGATGTCGGCCATCGCCGAGCCGTAGATGGTCCAGAAGCCCGCACCGGTGAAGGCCACGCAGCCGCTGGCCAGCAGCTGCAGCGCCGGCCATTCGGGGTTGTAGAAGAACCAGTCCCCGATGAAGGCGCAGATGGCCAGCGACAGGATGACGACCAGCGCATTGCGCTTGCCCCAGCGGCGCGCCAGCCAGCCCGCGAACGGGATGCCGGCCAGGCCCATCACCATGCCCGACACGCCCATGGCCGAGTTCCACTGCGTGCCCAGCGCCACGTCGCCGCGGCAGACGTAGTACAGCGTCGTGTAGTAGCCCAGCAGCCCCACCATGGCCGTGGCCAGGCCGTAGGCCAGCATCGTGCCCAGCAGCATGCGGAACGGCCGGTTGCGCAGCGTGCGGTACAGCGTGTCCTTGAAGGGCACGCGGTAGGTCTGCGTCACCACCACCTTCTCGTAGTAGCGCTCCTTGACGAGGAAGAACATCGCCAGCGAGATGGCCACCATGATGGCGCCCAGGATGGAGGTGTAGACCTGCGCGCCCAGCAGGATGTCGGGCTTGCCGCTGGCGTCGTGGAAGATGGCCAGCGTCGTGAACTGGGCGGCGACGAACATCGCCAGCTCCGGCAGCTTCTGGATGGCGTTCTTGATCGACATCACGCTGGTGCGCTCGTGATAGTCGGGCGTCATCTCCGAGCCCAGGCTGACCCAGGGCATGTTGAAGCAGGCCATGACCGGCACGTAGATGGCCAGCGACACCAGGATGAAGATGAAGTACTCGGTGTCGCTCCAGCCCCTGCCCACCGCGAACATCAGCGGCAGGCCGGCGCCGGCCAGCACGCCGCCCACCAGCATGAAGGGACGCCGGCGCCCCCAGCGGGTGCGGGTGTTGTCGGACAGCCAGCCGAAGAAGGCGTCGGAGGCGGCGTCGATGAAGATCTTGATGCCCAGCGCCGTCGAGATCAGGCCCGGCGCCATGCCCAGGCCCACGTTGAAGACGTGGAAGGCCAGCGACTGGTAGAGCCAGTGCCCCCACATGTCCAGGAAGGAACCCAGGCCATAGCCCAGCTTCTGCGGCATGGGAACGCGGTCCCGGGTGACGGTGGCGGTCATGGCGGGCTCCAGCTCAGAGGATGGTGCGCGTGCGCATCACGTCGGCGTAGTAGCGGGCCGACAGCTTGGGCGTGCGCACCAGCGTGTCGTAGTCGCAGTGCACGATGCCGAAGCGGCGCTGGTAGCCGTCTTCCCACTCGTAGTTGTCGATGAAGGACCACAGGAAGTAGCCGCGCAGCGGCACGCCGTCGGCCATCGCCCGGTGAGCCTCGCGCAGGTGGTTGCGCAGGAAGTCGCGGCGGTGCAGGTCCAGCACCTCGCCGTTGACCACCGGCTCGTCGTTGTAGCCGCAGCCGTTCTCGGTGATGTAGAGCGCCTGGTGGCCGTAGCACTCGGCCGCGAAGCGCGTGGCCCAGTAGATGGACTGCGGCGCGATGTGCAGCCAGGGGCTGTCGGCGCGCGGGTAGTTGGCCGGCAGCGGCACGACCTCCCAGGCTGCGCCCGTCTTGCTGGCGCGCACATAGGTGCCGGTGTAGATGTTCAGGCCCAGGTGGTCGGTGGGCAGGCTGATGAGCTCGAAGTCGCCGGGCCGCACGACGGGCGCATCGGCGCCCACGCGGGCCAGGTAGTCCGCCGGATAGCGGCCGGCGTGTATGGCGCCCAGCACATGGGCGTTCTTCTCCAGGAACCAGGCCTTGGCGGCGGCGATGTCCTCAGGCGTCTCGGTGACGGGTATGCAGACGTCGCAGTTGTCCGTCAGGCCCACGACGGCGCCGGCGCCGCCGAACTCGCGCACCGCACGCACCCCATGACCGTGGCACAGCAGCGCATGGTGGAAAGTCTGGTTGACGACCTGGGCGCTCTCGGTGCGGCCCGGCGCCTTGGTGCCGTAGCCATAGGCCAGCAGCGTGAAGCAGCGGATCTCGTTCATCGTGATCCAGTGCTTCACCTCGCCGCTGAACGCCTTGACGAGGGTGTCGGCATAGCGGGCGAAGGCGTCCACCGTCACGCGAGAGGTCCAGCCGCCGCGGTCTTCCAGGCTCTGCGGCAGGTCCCAGTGGAACATCGTGACCCAGGGTGTGATGCCGTGCTTCTTCATGCTCGCGAACAAGCGGTGATAGAAGTCCAGGCCGGCGGGGTTGAGCGCACCGTCGCCGTTGGGATAGATGCGCGGCCAGGCGATGGACAGGCGGTAGGCCTTGACGCCGAGGGAGGCCATCAGCGCGAAGTCCTCGTCGAAGCGGTGGTAGTGGTCGCAGGCAACGTCCAGCGTGTCGCCGTCGTGCACCTTGCCGGGCTGGCGGCAGAAGCGGTCCCAGATGGATTCGCCCTTGCCGTCCTCGAAGGCGGCGCCCTCGATCTGGGCAGAGGCGGCGGCAACGCCGAACACGAAGTCGGCGGGGAAGGGGCTGGAATAGGTCAGTGCGGTCATGGGGTCAGGACGGTGGCGCCGTCAGGGCGTCAGGAGGGGAGTCAGGACGGGCATCAGGCTGCGGGCCCAGATGTCGTAGCCGGCGGGGCTGAGGTGCAGGAAGTCCGGCAGGATGTCCTTGGACAGCGTGCCGTCGGGCTGGGTGAGCTGTGCGCCGAGGTCGAGGAAGACGACATGCCGGCCGTCGGCCAGCGCGGGCAGCAGCGCATTGATGCGGGCGTTGTGGCGGCGGGTCAGGTCGTCGGGCTTCTCGCCGCGCGGGAACAGGGCCAGCAGCAGCACCCGGGCCTGGGGCTGGCGGCGGCGGATCTCGTCGAGGTTGGCGCGGATGCCGGCGACGGTCAGCGCCGGGTCTTCCAGCCGCTCGCCGGTGTTGTTGGTGCCGATCAGCAGGACGACGGCCTTCGGCGCCATGCCGTCCAGCTCGCCATGCTGCAGCCGCCACAGCAGGTTCTCGGTGCGGTCGCCGCCGAAGCCTAAGGCGACGGCGTTGTGCCTCGCGAAGTGCTGCGCAAACGCGGCCTGGCCCTCGTTCTCCCAGCCTTGCGTGATGGAGTCGCCCAGGAAGACCAGGTCCACGCGCCGCCCGGCCTCGCGGTGGGCGCGGATCTCGGCGAGCTTGGCCTGGTGCCGCGGCAGCCACCAGTTCACCGCCCAGGATTCCTGCAGCGGCTCGGGCGTGACGGACTGCGTGCGGTAGTCGGGGCAGGGCGTCGTGGCGCGGCCGGTCTTGCGCAGCCGCAGCTGGCCGATCTGCACTTCGCCGCTGCCCGTGGCCTCCAGCGCGAAGGGCAGGTTCACGGCGGAGAAGTCGTCGCCCTCGCGCCAGAAGCAGCTCAGCGCGAAGCGCAGGCGCTGGGGCCCCAGGCCGATCAGCTGGCGGCCCGCGTACAGGAAGGGGATCTTGCGCTCGCAGTCCTTGCCGCAGCCCAGCTTGAACTTCAGGCCGCCCTGGGCGAGGTCGATGACGTTCAGGTCGAACTCGACCGTGCCGCGCGGCAGGTGGCCGCGCAGGTCCAGCGGCGGCCCGCCCTGCCAGCGCAGCTGGGCGATCCAGCTGTGGCTGAACTGCAGCGTGAGGCGGCCGTCGTCGCCACGCCTGGCGGCCACGCGGCTGGCGGGCACGCGTGGTGCGGCGGGCTTGGGCACGGTGACGCGGTCGCCGGTGAGCCGGGCCTCGCCCTCGAAGTCGGTGACGGCGACCTGCCAGCCGGGCGCAGGGCGGCCGGTGTCGAGGTCCAGCGACTGCGCTGTCAGCGGCAGCAGGGTCAGCAGCAGAAGCAGCGGTTTCATGGCCAGTCCCGGGCGCTCAGCCGGCGCGCCTCGCCGGGCCTGAGCTTCAGTTCGATGACGCGGTCGCCCACGCGCAGCCGGCCGCCGCCCGGGCCGGCCACGGCGCGCACCGTGACGTGGGTGACGCGGCCGCGGGCCCAGGCGATGTCCACCTCGAAGCCGCCACGCGCGCGCAGGCCTTGGACCGCGCCCGTCGGCCAGGCGGTGGGCAGGGCCGGCAGCAGCGCGATGACGTCGTCGTGCGACTGCAGCAGCATCTCGGCAATGGCTGCCGTGGCGCCGAAGTTGCCGTCAATCTGGAAGGGTGGATGGGTGTCCAGCAGGTTGGGATAGGTGCCGCCCTGGTGGACCTCGGCGCCCTCGCGGGCCTGGCGCACGCCGGGCTGGGCCAGCAGGCCGCGCAGCAGCTGGTGGGCGCGGTCGCCGTCCTGCAGCCGGGCCCAGAAGGCCATCTTCCAGGCCATGGACCAGCCGGTGCTCACGTCGCCGCGCGCCTCCAGCGTCTTGCGCGCCGCGGCAGCCAGCTCGGGCGTGCGCGTGGGCGAGATTTGGCGGCCTGGGTAGAGCGCATACAGATGGGACACATGGCGGTGGGTGTCCCGGGGCGTGTCCAGCACCGGGTCCTGCAGCTCGTCCTGCCATTCCAGCAGCTGGCCCCAGCTGCCGATGCCTGGGGCCGCGAGGCGGTCGCGCAGCGCGGCGGCGCGCTCCTCGGCCGCGCGGTCGCCCAGCACGCGGGCGGCGCGGGCCATGTTGTCGAAGTGGTCCCACAGGATCTGCTGGTCGTAGGCCACGCCGTCCTGGATGGGGCCGTGCTCGGGCGACCAGCCGTTGGGCGCCACCAGCCGGCCGTCGGGCAGGGCCTTCAGCCGGTCCTCCCAGAACTCGCCCACTTCCTTCAGCACCGGCCAGGCCACGTCGCGCAAGAAGGCCCGGTCCTGCGTGAAGGCGTAGTGCTCCCAGAAGTGGCGGGCATACCAGGCATTGCCGGTCATGTTCCACAGGTAGCCCTGGTAGCCGAAGGGGTTGGTCTCGGTGCGCAGCGCCCAGCCGCGCACGGGCCGGCCGTCCTTCAGGAAGGTCTCGACGGGCGGCTGCACGGAGTGGTCCCAGGGCGGCGTTTCCGGCGGCAGGGCCTGCGGGTCTTTCAGCGCCAGCGCGGCGCGCTCGGACACGGCCTGGCGCCATTCGGGGATCAGCCGCTGCACGAAGCGGTGGAAGGGCCGTGCGGCCTCGGCGAGATTGGTCACCTCGGCCGGCCAGTAGTTCATCTGCAGGTTGATGTTGGAGTGGTAGTCGCTGTTCCACGGCGGCTGCAGGTGGTCGTTCCACAGGCCTTGCAGGTTGGCGGGCAGGGAGTCCCGCGAGCTGCTGACCAGCAGGTAGCGGCCGAACTGGAAGTACAGCGCCTCCAGCTCGGGGTCACCGCCGTCGCGGGTGTAGGCGGCCAGGCGGGCGTCGGTGGTCAGCGCGCGGCGCATGGGCGGGCTGGCGCCCAGGTCCAGCGTCACGCGGCCCAGCAGCGCGCCCACGTCGCGCTCGTGCGCGGCCCGCAGTTGCGGCCAGCGCGGCGCGGCGGCCACCTGGCGCTGCACGCGCGGCAGCGGGTCCCGGCCGTCGTCGAAGCTGGTGCCGGCGCCGAGGATCAGCGTCAGCGCCGTCACGCCCTCGAAGCGCAGCGTGTCGCCGTCGCGCGTCACGCGGCCGCCCTCGTGCAGCACGCGCAGCTGGCTGGCATAGGCCAGGCCGTTGGGCAGGCGGCCCTGGGCCGTCAGCGTCTGGCCGGCGGCGCTCAGCGTGGCGCCGTGGCGGTCGGTCAGCGCGATGCGGCCGTGATAGCGACCGGGCCGGTCGGCCGTCAGCCGCCAGGCGATGACCTGGGCCGGGTGGCTGGCGATGGCCTCGCGCGTGAAGCGCACGCCTTGCTGCGTGTACGTCAGGCGGCTCACGGCGCGGCCGATGTCCAGCTCGCGGCGGTAGCCGCTGACGGGCGCGTCGGCGCCGTCCAGCGTCAGCAGCACGTCGCCGAAGGGCTGGAAGGCGCCCATGGTCTGGCGGTCGCCGGTCCACAGCGTGATGTCGTTGAACTGGAGCCGGTCGCGCGCGACCTGGCCGAACAGCATCGCGCCCAGCCGGCCGTTGCCGATGGGCAAGGCCTGTTGCTCCCAGCCCTGCGGTGTGTCGGGTGCGGGCCGGTCGTAGCGCAGCACCCGCCCGGCGGCCTGCGCGGGCAGGGCCGCGCAGAGGGTCAGCACCAGCAGCCAGAAGCGCATCACTGCGGGCGGCCCATCTTGACCTTCAACATGACCGGCTCGGCCGGCAGGTTCAGGCCGTAGTCCACCTGGTCGCCGTTCCATACGCGCTCCATGACCCAGCGGCCCTGGGCGTCGAAGCGGCCCTGCTCGGCGCGCAGCATCAGGCCTTGCGTGCCGGCGGCGGGCTCCATGCGCACGCGCACGCGCTGGCCGATGAGGATGAACTCGTCGGCGCCGATCTGGGCCATGGCGAGGCCGCCGCTGGGCTGCTCGGTGCCTGCCGCGGGCTTGGCGAACTCGCCGCCCCAGCTGGACTCGCCGAAGCGGCCCATGCGGTAGGTCAGCTTGGCCGTCCAGCCGGGAAAGTCCAGCTGCTGGGGCTGGCGGTCGTCGCCCTCGGCGATGCCTTGGGTGCGGCCCTCGAAGGCCCACTGCGCCCACAGCCGCTGGATGGGCACGAACATGCGGTAGACGCGCTCGAAGGGTTCGACCAGCGTCTTGTCGGTGGCCAGCGTGCCCAGCGGGTAGTTGCTGTAGTCGAAGTAGTCGACGCCGAACGGCGATACGCCGATGGCGCCGCGGCCCAGCATCGCGTAGATGAAGCGGCCGTAGGACGGCTGGGTGCCGAACTCGGGCACCCACAGCGGGTTGTCGGGGCGCTGGAACAGCGGCAGGTTGGCGTTGAACTGTGCGGAGCCCGGCTGGTAGATGTCGGGGGCGACGATGTCGATGGCCGGCGCCGCGGCCTTGTAGATGTCGATGACGTCCCAGGTCGGGCCGCCGGCAGCGAAGTTCTTGTTCCAGGGCTTGGGCGGCTGCTCCAGCGGGTCGCGCAGCGCGTTGTTGACGTACATGGGCAGGTCGTACACGGCGCGGCCGGCCGCGGCGATCTCGCCGATGTAGCGCGCCACGGCCCAGGCGTGGAAGTACTCGTCGGCGTAGTCGCCGTAGACCTGGCGCCAGTTGCCGCTGGGGGCGGCCTTGGGCTTCTGCCGCGCCAGCACGGCGGCCGGCACCGGCTGCTCGAAGGCGGCCTGCGCGGCCGGGCCGAAGTCTCGCACCAGGCCGAAGACGCCCGGCTCGTTCTGCACCTGCACCATCAGCACGGTGCGCTCGGCCGCGTCGATCTTCTTCAGGTGCGTCATCAGCGCGACGAAGGCGCGCTTGTCGGCCTGCAGCGTCTCGGCGCCGAAGGGGCTCAAGGCATAGCTGGGCTTGCCGTCGGCGTCCAGCATGGCCGGGAAGCGCTTGGGGTTGAGCTTGACCCAGGCGGGCGTGTACTGCGCGCTGGTGTTCTTCCAGGTCGCGAACCACAGCAGCACCAGGCGCTTCTTCTGCTGGCGGGCCTGCCGGACCAGCGTGTCGACGAAGCTGAAGTCGAAGCGCCCTTCCTCCGGTTCGACCTGTTCCCAGGCCACCGGCATCAGCACCGTGTTGGCCTTGAGGTCGTTGGCGGCCGCCCAGACGGGCCCCAGCGCGGCCGGGTAGTTGCTGGAGTTGTGCGCCTGCGCGCCGAGGATCAGGAAGGGCTTGCCGTCCACCAGCAGCGCGTGGCGGCCGCCCTGGGTGACGAGGCGGGGCAGTTCGGCGGCGCCGGCGATGACGGACAGGCAGGCCAGCGCGGCCGCGAGGAGGGGCTTCTTCATCGGGATTCCGGGTGTGGCGGAGCAGGGGCCGGCGGCCTGTGCAGGGCAGGCCGCCGGCCGGGCCGCGGGGTCAGAACGAGTAGCTGGCCTGCACCGTGTAGCGACGGCCGGTGTAGTTCACCGCACGGGTCATCATGCCGATGTTCTGCTGCATCAGCTGCCGCGCCAGCGCGTTGTTCAGGTTCTGGCCTTCCAGGCTGAGGCTGAACTTGTCGTTGAAGCGGTAGGTGACGCCGGCATCGACCTGGCCGTAGTCGTCGCTCCAGGTCGGCAGCGCGTAGGCCACACCGGTGCCGTTGGACAGGCGGCCGTCGCCGTTGCGGGTGCCGTTGACGTTGACGCCTTGCAGGTACTTGGAGCGCCAGCTGTAGGCCACGCGCGCCGAGACCGGACCGTAGTCGTACAGCAGCGCCAGGTTGTAGGCGTTGCGGGACAGGTTGGTCAGCGGCAGGTTGCCGAAGGTGCGGCCATCGGTGTCGCAGCCGTTGATGTTGAGGTTCAGGTTCTCGGCGCCCGTGCTGGTGCCGTCGCAGAAGGGGGTCAGCACCGGGTTGTAGGGCTTGCTCTTGCTGTCGACGTAGGTGTAGTTGGCCTGCACGCCGATGCCCGACATCCAGCCCGGCAGCATGTCGAGGTAGCGCTGGAAGGCGATCTCGAAGCCGCGGGCGTGGCCCTTGGCGCCGTTGACGGGCGAGGTGACGGTGAAGTTCAGCGGGTTGTTGGCCGCATCGCGCAGCACGGTGGTGGCCGACTGCTTCACGATGATGTCGGAGAGCTGCTTGTTGAACAGCGCCAGCGTCAGCGAGCCGTTGCGGGAGAAGTACCACTCGGCCGTCAGGTCCACCTGCGTGGACTTGATGGGCTTGAGCAGCGGGTTGCCGTTGGCCGTGCCGCTCAGGTTGACGGCGTCGATGACCAGCACGCTGTCGTTGTTCTCGGTGTGCTTGGTCGTGGTCAGCTCCATCGACGTGTAAGCCTGCATGTCCGAGAAGTCGGGGCGCGACACGCCCTTGGCCACGGCGGCGCGGAACTGCAGCTTGTCGCTGGCCTTGAAGCGCAGGTTCAGGCTGGGCAGCACGTTGACATAGCTCTGCTCGGCGCTGATCGGCGTGGCGAAGCTGGCGATGCTGGGCACCGGCACGCCGCGCACGGTCTGGTTCGGGTTGGGCTGGTCGGCCTTGTTGGTGAAGACGGTGTAGCCGGCGGCCTTCATGTCCGTGCGCACGGCGCGCAGGCCCAGGTTGCCGTCGATGGGGGTGCCGCTTTCCGTGAAGTCGAAGCGCAGTTGGGCGTAGGCGGCCTGGGTGCGCTCGTGCTGGTCGTTTTCACCCACCGGGCTGGTGCCGAACGAGGCCGGCGCCCACGGCGCGCAGCCGCTGCTCCAGCCCTGCGCGGCGGCCTGCTCGGCGCACAGGATGTCGTGGTACTTGTGCAGCGCCGAATAGCTGTTGGGATAGTCCTTGGCCAGCGACACGTCGGGCACGTAGACCGCGGGCACGCGCTGTCCGCCGAAGAAGTTCTTGAACTCGTGCAGGCGGGTGGGCGCGTTGAAGCGCGGGTCGCTGAGGTAGGCCAGGCCGCTGATGTCCCAGCCGCGCTGCCAGGTCTGCGTGATGGCCGACCAGTTGTAGTCCGGCACCGTCTTGGTGGTGTTGGCGTCGCGGTCGGTCAGGCGGATGCCGAAGCTCAGGTCCTGCAGCACCGCATGGTCGAAGTTGAACTTCGCGTCGGCGCGCCAGGCCTTCTGCTCGGCCTTGCTGCGGTCCTGGTGTTCCATCGTGAACGCCCAGTAGTAATTGGCCTTGTTCTGCAGCGCAGCCAGGTCGCTGGCGTCGAACACCACGCGCGGCGTGGAGCCGGTCAGGTCCAGCGTCTCCTTGGGCATCAGCAGGCCGGTGGCGACGGTGGAGTCGAAGGCGTTGGTGTCGGACTTGACCAGCTGCAGGTCGGTGCTGAAGGACCAGCGGTCGCTGGCCTTCCACCTCAGGTTCCAGCCCAGGTCGCGCGTCTTGGAGTTGCGCGTCATGTAGCGCGTGTCGGCGCCGAAGTTCACGCCGCCGTCGGCCGGCGCCGTCAGTGTGCCGCTGACGAAGACGTTGTTGCTGTTGTACTTGGCGTCGCTGCCGATGACGAGGTTCCAGGGGTTGGTCTGCGCGAACAGCGCGTTCTCGTCCCACTGCATCTTGTACTTGGACTGGAAGTAGGTCAGCGAGCTTTCCAGCCCCTCCTTCTTCCACTGCAGCGCGGCGTAGGTGCCATTGCGGTTGCGCTCGAAGTTGGAGTCACGCCACTGCGCGCCCTTGGGCACCCAGTGCGTGCCGTCGATCTTGTAGTAGGGCTCGACCTGCCAGAGGTCGGTGCGGGTGGAGCTCTTGCTGTGCGCCAGGCTCAGCAGCGCGCCGACCTCGCCCAGGTCGGTCTTCCAGCGGTTGGACAGCAGGCCGGAGGCGGACGGGCTCCACTTGCCCTGCAGCTGGTTGTAGTTGCCGCTGGCCGTCACATGGCCCTTGAAGCCGGCGTAGTCGAAGGGCATGGCGGTGCGCAGGTTCACCAGGCCGCCGATGGAGCCTTCGATCTGCGCCGCGGTCGGGTTCTTGTAGACGTCCACCGCGGCCATCAGCTCGGGCGGCACGTCCTCGAAGTTCAGCGCGCGGCCGCCGTTGGCCGAGAAGGTGTCGCGGCCATTGACCTCGGAGCGCACATAGGACAGGCCGCGGATGTTGACGCTGGAGCCTTCGACCGAGTAATGCTCGGGGTCGCCCTTGGCCATGGTGCGGTCGATGGTCACGCCCACCACGCGCTGCAGCACCTCGGTGACCGAGCGGTCGGGCAGTTTGCCGATGTCATCGGCGACGATGGAGTCGACGATCTCGTCGGCGTTCTGCTTGATCTTCTGCGCCGACTCCAGCGCCGCGCGGCGGCCGCTGACGACGACGGTCTCGACCTTCTGCACCGGCGCCGACGCGGCGCTGGCCGGTGCGGGCGCGGTCTGCGCCGCGGCCAGGCCGCTGCACAGCAGCGCGGCCTGGGCGGCGGCAAGGGAAATGGCGGTTCTCTGGTGCTTGTACACGGATGTCTCCTCTCGATGTGCTCGATGGCACGGGGCTGGTGTTGCGGGGTACTGCGGTGGGGGCGTCGCTGCGTCAGTTGCAGAACCGGTTGAACAGGTTCTCCAGCACTTCCTGGCGGCCGGAAACGGGAGCGATGTCGGTGTTCTTGGCCAGGACCTCGTCGGCGAGCTGGTCCAGCGTGCGGCGGCCTTGCAGGATGTCCTGGCCGGCCGGCGTGTCCCAGCCGGCGTAGCGCGCATCCAGCGCCTGCTGCAGCCGGCCGTCGTTGATCATCTTCTCGGCCACCAGCAGCGCCTGCGCGCACACGTCCATGCCGCCGATGTGGCCGTGGAAGAGGTCGGCCGCATCGATGCTCTGGCGGCGCACCTTGGCGTCGAAGTTCAGGCCGCCCGAGCCCAGGCCGCCGGCCTTGATGACGTGGTACAGCGCCATCGCCGTCTCCGGCACGTTGTTGGGGAACTGGTCGGTGTCCCAGCCCAGCTGCGGATCGCCGCGGTTCATGTCCAGGCTGCCCAGGATGCCCAGGGCGCCGGCGGTGGCGATTTCGTGCTCGAAGCTGTGGCCCGACAGCGTGGCGTGGTTGGCCTCGATGTTGACCTTGACCTCCTTCTCCAGGCCGTAGCGCACGAGGAAGCCGTAGACGGTCGCGGTGTCGAAGTCGTACTGGTGCTTGGACGGCTCGCGCGGCTTGGGCTCGATGAGGATGGCGCCCTTGAAGCCGATCTTGTGCTTGTACTCGACCACCATGTTCAGGAAGCGGCCCAGCTGGTCCAGCTCCTGCCCGAGGCGGGTGTTCAGCAGCGTCTCGTAGCCCTCGCGGCCGCCCCACAGCACGTAGTTCTCGCCGCCGAGCGCGAGCGTCGCGTCCATCGCGTCGCGCACCTGCAGTGCGGCCATCTTGAAGATCTCGGGGTCGGGGTTGCTGGCAGCGCCCGACATGAAGCGGCGGTGGCTGAACAGGTTGGCCGTGCCCCACAGCAGCTTGAGGCCGGTGTCCTGCTGCTTCTTCGCCAGCACCTCGACGAGGCGCTTGAAGTTGTCCTGGCTCTCGCGCGGCGTGGCGCCTTCGGGGGCCACGTCGCGGTCGTGGAAGCAGTAGTAGGGCACGCCCAGCTTCTCGAAGAACTCGAAGGCCGCGTCGGCCTTGAGCCGGGCCAGCTCCATCGGGCTGCCGCCCTGGAACCAGGGGCGCTCGAAGGTGGCGCCGCCAAAGGGGTCCAGGCCCGTCCAGACGAAGTTGTGCCAGTAGCAGGCGGCAAAGCGCAGGTGGTCTTCCATGCGCTTGCCCAGCACGAGGCGGTCCTTGTCGTAGTGCTTGAAGGCCAGCTCGTTGGGGCTGTCGGCGCCCTCGTAGCGGATGCGCGGGATGTGTTCGAAGTAGCTCATGTCTCGGATCGGAGTCGGCGGTAGAGGTCACGAAAGCGCGCCAGGCGCGGGGCCAGGCGGGCATGGCGTTCAGGATCAGGAGCGAAGCGGGCCGCCACGGGCGGGCGGGGGCAGACGGCCTCGACGCTGCCGCCGCAGGCCAGCCAGCCCAGGCGGGCCGCGCCCAGCGCACCGCCGGCCTCGCTGCCGGTGTGCACGACGATCTCCACCTGCAGCGCATCGGCGATCAGCTGCGCCCAGAAGTGGCTGCGCGAGCCGCCGCCCACCAGCGACAGCTGCTGCACCCGGGTGCCGGCGGCGCGCAGCGCGTCCAGTCCGTCGGCCAGGCCGAAGGCCACGCCTTCGAGCACGGCGTAGGTGCAGTCGGCGCGCGTGGTGGCGGTCCTCAGGCCGTGGAACACGCCGGGCGCGAAGGGGTCGTTGTGCGGCGTGCGCTCGCCGGCCAGGTAGGGCAGGAACAGCGGCGCGTTGACTGCGTTGTCATCGGGCGTGAGCTCGGCCAGCAGCGCGGCTTCGTCGCGGCCCACGAGCTGGCAGAACCACTTGAAGCAGCTGGCCGCGGACAGCATCACGCTCATCTGGTGCCAGCGTTGGGGCAGGGCGTGGCAGAAGGCGTGCACGGCCGAGGCGGGGTTGGGCCGGTAGCGGTCGTTGACGACGAACAGCACGCCGGAGGTGCCCAGCGAGATGAAGCCGTCGCCCGGGGCCGTGGCGCCGATGCCGATGGCGCTGGCCGCGTTGTCGCCGGCGCCGCCGGCCACGATGACTTCGGCGCCCAGCCCCCAGGCGCGGGCCAGCTCGGGCTTGAGCACGCCGCTGGGCTGGCTGGCTTCCACCAGGCGCGGCATGTGGGCGCGCGTCAGGCCGCCAGCGGCCAGCAGCGCGTCGGACCAGTCGCGCCGGGCCACGTCCAGCCACAGCGTGCCGGCGGCGTCGGACGGGTCGCTGACCTTGTCGCCGGTGAGCTGCAGGCGCAGCCAGTCCTTGGGCAGCAGCACGCTGGCCACGCGGGCGAAGAGGTCCGGCTCGTGCTTCTTCACCCACAGCAGCTTCGGGGCGGTGAAGCCGGGCATGGCGAGGTTGCCGGCGATGTCGTGCAGGGCGGGGGCCGCGGCTTCCAGCTCGGCGCACTCGGCGTGGCTGCGGCCGTCGTTCCAGAGGATGGCCGGGCGCAGCACGGCGTCGGCCTCGTCCAGCAGCACGGCGCCATGCATCTGGCCGGACAGGCCGATGGCGCGCACGGCGGCGAAGGCGGCCGGGTGGGCGGCGCGCAGCCGGGCCACGGCCTCGCCGGTGGCGCGCCACCAGTCGGCCGGGTGCTGCTCGGACCACAGGGCTCGCGGGCTCTGCAGCGTCAGCGCGCTGCCGGCCGTGCCGACGATGGCGCCGCTGTCGTCGAGCAGCAGCAGCTTGACTTCGGAGGTGCCGAGGTCGATGCCGAGGAACATCAGGCAGCCTCCTGTTCGGACACCGGCACGCCGGTGTCTGCCGGCGACACGGCCGGCCGGGTGATGCGGTAGCGGGCCAGCGCGGCGGCGCCGATGGCCACCGCATTGGCGCCGAAGCGCGAGGTGCGCACGGCCGGCGCTGGCATGCCGGCCGCGGCGGCGTAGTCGTTCAGCGTGTCCAGCGCCGGCTTCAGGAAGGGCGAGCCCAGCTCCACGACGGCGCCGCCCAGCACGATGGCGGCCGGGTCATAGGCGGTGGCCAGGTTCTGCAGCAGCACGCCCAGGGTGCGGCCGGCGGAAGCGACGGCCTTGAGCGTCAGCGGGTCTTCGTCCACCAGATGCGCGCGCACCTCGGCCAGCGAGCGCAGCGCGGCCGGGTTGTCGCTGTCGCCCAGCATGGCGCGCGTCGCGATCAAGGCCTCGGCGCAGCCGCGGCGGCCGCAGGAACAGCGCGGGCCGCCCGGCTGCAGCACCATGTGGCCCACCTCGCCGGCAAAGCCGCGACTGCCCGTCAGCAGCCGGTCGCCGACGATGACGCCGGCGCCCAGGCCCTGGTTGATGGAGACGTAGAGCAGCGGGTCGGCGGCCTGCGCGGGGTTGAACTCCAGCTCGCCCAAGGCGGCCACGTCGGCCTCGTTCTGGATGAACAGCGGCACGTCGGCCAGCGCGGTGTCTTGCAGCTTGAGCGTCAGCAGCGCGCCGAAAGGGGTGTCGCGCCAGCCCAGGTTGGGCGCGAAGTGCAGCACGCCGCGCGCCTCGTTGACGCCGCCCGGCAGGCCCACGCCGATGCCCAGCACCTGCTGGCCGGCGTCCAGCTGGCGGCGCAGCTTGAGCAGCGCGGTCGCCAGGCTGGCAATGCAGGCCTTGGCGCTGCGGCTGGCGCCGTAGTTGGCGCTCGTGCAGGCGCGCACTTCGCCGGTCAGCGAGGTGGCCACGACGCGCACGGACTCCACGCCCACCTCGGCGCCCATCAGCAGCAGCCGGTCCGGGTCGATGAACAAGGGCGTGGGGCGGCGGCCCAGGTCGCCCGTGGCGACCACCTCGCGCTCCACCAGCCAGCCTTCCTGGATCAGCTCGCGCACCAGCAGGCTGACGGTGGACTTGGTCAGGCCCACCGTGCCGGCGAGATCGGCGCGCGACAGCCCCGGGCTGGCGCAGAGGCGCCGGACCAGTGCCATGCGATTGATGACCTTGAGCAGCTGCTGGCTGCTGGCGGCTTCGGCCTGCATTTGTCTCCAGTGGGCAGCCCTTTGGATGGGCTTTGAAGGCTCATATTAGTTCGGCCGTCGCACGAAGTAAATTGGGTGAAAGCCCCTAGCGCGTTTGGCGCGGACGCAACGAAGATCGCGCCGCTTCGCCGTGTCGGCGCCCCTGCGGGTCCGGGCCGGCGGCCTCGCGAGATTCCGATGCCAGACCTCTCCCTTCGCAAGATCGTCATCGTGGGCGGCGGTACCGCCGGCTGGATGGCGGCTGCGCCGCTGGCGCAGCGGTTCGCCCGCGCGGGCGAGCTGCGGCCGGAAGTGGTGGTGGTGGAGTCGCCGGACATCGGCACCATCGGCGTCGGCGAGGCCACGCTGCCGCCCATCCGGGCCTTCAACCGGGCGCTGGGCATCGCCGGCGCGGACTTCGTGCAGCGCACTCAGGGCAGCTTCAAGCTGGGCATCGAGTTCAAGGACTGGGGCCGGGTGGGCCACCGCTTCTTCCATGGCTTCGGCGATTTCGGCCCCAGCATCGACAACCGCGCGCCCTGGCAGCACTGGCTGCGGCTGAGCCGCACCGTGCCGGACCTGCCGAGCTACGAGGACTGGTCCATGGCGACGGTGATGGCGCGGCGCAATCGGTTCACGCCGCCCGAGGGCGAGCAGCCGTCGGCGGCCAATGCGTTCTCGTTCGCCTATCACTTCGACGCCGGCCTCTACGCCGCCTACCTGCGCGAGCATGCGCTGAAGCACGGCGTGCAGCGCATCGAGGGGCTGATCGTCGAGGTCGAGCTGCGGCCCGAGGACGGCTTCGTCGCCGCGCTGAAGCTGCAGGACGGCCGCCGCATTGAGGGCGACCTCTTCATCGACTGCTCGGGCTTCCGCGCGCTGCTGATAGCCGGGGCGATGAAGTCACCCTTCGAGGACTGGAGCGCACTGCTGCCCTGCAACAGCGCGCTGGCCGTGCCCAGCGAGCGCACCGAGCCGCTGACGCCCTACACCACCTCCACCGCCAAGGCCGCGGGCTGGCAGTGGCGCATTCCGCTGCAGCACCGCACCGGCAACGGCCATGTCTACTGCAGCGGCTTCATCAGCGACGACGAGGCCGCCGCCACGCTGCTGGCGGGCCTGGACGGCCGGGCGCTGGACATGCCGCGCCAGCTGCGCTTCACGACCGGCCGGCGCCGGGCCGGCTGGGTGAAGAACGTCGTGGCCATCGGCCTGTCCGGCGGCTTCCTGGAGCCGCTGGAGTCCACCAGCATCCAGCTCATCATGGACGGCGTCGGGCGGCTGATCCAGTTCTTCCCGGACCGGCGCTTCAAGCCGCAGCTGGCCGCCGAGTTCAACCGGCTGATGGCCCAGCAGTACGAGTCCACGCGCGACTTCATCGTGCTGCACTACAAGCTCACCGAGCGGCGCGACAGCGAGCTGTGGCGCTACTGCGCGGCCATGCCCATCCCGGACTCGCTGGCGCACCAGATCGAGCTGTTCCGTGCGACCGGCCGCGTGGCCGTGCTGGATCGCGACAGCTTTGCCGAGCCCTCCTGGGTGTCGCTGCTGATGGGCCTGGGCGTGCGGCCCGAGAGCTATGACCCCTTCATCGACCTGATCGACGAAGCCGCCCTGGTGCAGCATTTCGCCCGCCTGCGCCAGGCCATCCACCAGACCGCGGCGGCCATGCCCGACCACGGCGACTACGTCGCCCGCCATGTGAGGGCCGCAGCCGTTTGAAGACCTCAGCGCCCCAAGACCCCAACAACTGAGCCGGCCGGCACCCAGGCCGGCCATTCGGAGACAACCAGGAACCCCCATGAAATTCACAGACGGACAGTGGATGCTGCAACCCGGCGTTGCAGCGCACTACGCGGCCGAGGCCTATGCGGTCGAGGCCCATGCAGACCGGCTGGTCGTGCTGGCCACGACCCGGCCCATCAAGCACCGCGGCGACACGCTGCAAGGCCCCACGCTGACCCTGACGCTGACTTCGCCCATGCGCGGCGTCATCCGCGTCAGCGTCGAGCACTACAGCGCCTCGACCCCGCCGCGGCTGCACATTCCCATGGTCGGTGCCGACCACCCGGCCGTGCAGGTCAGCGAGACCGACACCCATGCGCGACTGTGCTCCGGCACCCTCTCCGTCGAGGTGAAGAAGGGCGAAGGCTGGAGCCTCGTCTTCCGCGACGGCGAGCGCATCCTCACCAAGAGCGACTGGCGTAGCCTGGGCTACATCCAGTGGGCCGGCAAGGATGGCGTCACCCGCAACCATCTGCACGAGCAGCTGACGCTGGCGGTGGGCGAGAACGTCTACGGCCTGGGCGAGCGCTTCACGCCCTGGGTCAAGAACGGTCAGGTCGTGGAGAACACCAACAAGGACGGCGGCACCGCCTGCGAGCAGGTCTACAAGAGCGTGCCCTTCTACCTGACCAACCGCGGCTACGGCGTGCTGGTCAACGAGGCCGGCCCGGTGTCCTTCGAAGTCGGCTCCGAGAAGGTCGCCCGCGTGCAGTTCAGCCGCGAGGGCGAAAGCCTGGACTACTGCGTCATCGCCGGCCCCACACCCAAGGATGTCGTGTCCCGCCTGACAGCGTTGACGGGCCGCGCCCCGCTGCCGCCGGCCTGGAGCTTCGGCCTGTGGCTGACGACCTCGTTCACGACGCAGTACGACGAGGCCACCGCCACGCACTTCATCGACGAGATGAAGCGGCGCGAGCTGCCGTTGTCGGTCTTCCACTTCGACTGCTTCTGGATGCGCGAGTTCCAGTGGTGCGACTTCGAATGGGACCGCCGCGGCTTCCCCGAACCCGAGGCCATGCTCCAGCGCCTGCATGCCAAGGGCCTGAAGATCAGCCTCTGGATCAACCCCTACGTCGCGCAGAAGAGCCCGCTGTTCGCGCAAGGCGTGAAGCACGGCTACTTCATCAAGCGAACCAACGGGCTGACCTTCCAGACCGACCAGTGGCAGCCCGGCATGGCCATCGTGGACTTCACCAACCCGGCCGCCAAGGCCTGGTACCAGGGCCACCTGCGCCGCCTGCTGGCCACCGGCGCGGACTGCTTCAAGACCGACTTCGGTGAGCGCATCCCCAGCGAGGGCGTGCAGTACTTCGACGGTTCCGATCCTGTCGAGATGCACAACCTCTACGCGCTGCACTACAACCAAGCCGTCTTCGAGCTGCTGCAGGAAGTGCAGGGCGACGACGCCATCGTCTTCGCCCGCTCCACCTATGCCTCGGGCCAGCGCTTCCCGGTGCACTGGGGTGGCGACTGCTGGAGCAACTTCGAATCCATGGCCGAGAGCCTCCGAGGCGGCCTGTCGCTGACCAGCTGCGGCTTCGCCTTCTGGAGCCACGACATCGGCGGCTTCGAAGGCAACCCGCCGCCGGCGGTCTACAAGCGCTGGATCCAGTTCGGCCTGATGTCGTCGCACAGCCGACTGCACGGCAGCAGTTTCTACCGCGTGCCCTGGCTGGTGGACGAGGAGAGCTGCGACGTGCTGCGCGTGTTCACGCGGCTCAAGCACCAGCTCATGCCCTACCTCTACGCCAAGGCCAGAGAAGCCACCGAGACCGGCGTGCCGCTGATGCGCGCCATGCTGCTGGAGCACCCCGACGACCCCGCCTGCGCGACGCTGGACCGCCAGTACCAGCTGGGCGAGAGCCTGCTCGTGGCGCCCGTCTTCACCGAGAGTGGCGAGGTGGACTTCTATTTGCCGCAGGGCCGGTGGACCCACCTGCTCAGCGGCGAGAAGCGAGAAGGTGGCCGCTGGCACCGCGAGACGCACGACTTCCTGAGCCTGCCGCTGTACGCGGCGCCGGGCAGCGTCATCGCCTGGGGCGCCGAGACCGAGAAGCCGGACTACGACTACGCGCGCGGCACGGTGCTGCGGGTGTTCGAGCTGGCCGACGGCGCGAGCGCGGGCTTCACGGTGGTCGCCACGGACGGCAGCGTCGCTGCGCGCGGTACGGTCAAGCGCGAGGGCGCCCGCTATGTGGCCACCGTCACCGAGGGCGCGCTGCGCGACTGGTGCCTGGACGTGGACGGCCGCCGCAGCCCGGTGCTGGCCCAGGGGGCCAGCTTGAGCTGGGGTGAGTGAGGTCCGACGGCGGCCCGCGCAGGACGCGGGCCGCTGCCCTTACGCCTGGGCAACGACCCCAATATTCAGGCGCTGACAACGTTGTCACAATCCCTGCCGCCATGAAGCCCAACGTCTTTGCTTGCCTTGCTTTTCCCCTGCTGGCCCTGGCCGCCGGGCCCGCCGCCGCGCTGGGCGAGGGCGTGGCCGTGAACCAGGTCGGCTACCTGCCGGGCGCCGCCAAATGGGCCGTGCTGCCGGCCGGTGCGGCCGACGAATTCCGGCTGGTGCGCGCCGGTACCGACACGGTGGTGCTGCGCGGCCAGCTCGCTCCGGCGCGCAGTTGGGCGCCCGCCGGCGCCGCCGTGCGGCTGGCCGACTTCTCCGCGCTGACCGCGCCCGGCGACTACGAGCTGCGCGTGGACGGCCAGCCCGTGTCGCCGCGCATCAGCGTCAGCCCGGACGCCTATGCCGCGCTGACCGCCGCCAGCCTCAAGGCCTTCTACTTCAACCGTGCCGGCATCGCGCTGGAGCCCCGCCACGCCGGCCCCTGGGCACGGCCCGCCGGCCATCCCGACACCGACATCCTCGTCCACGCCTCCGCCGCCAGCGCCAAGCGTCCCGAGGGCTCGCGCCTTTCGTCGCCCAAGGGCTGGTACGACGCGGGCGACTACAACAAATACATCGTCAACTCCGGCATCACCGTCTACACGCTGCTGGCCGCGTACGAGCAGTTCCCGGCGCTGTTCCAGGCGCAGAACCTCAACATCCCCGAGAGCGGCAACGAGCTGCCCGACGTGCTGGACGAGGTGCTGTGGAACCTCGAATGGATGCTGACCATGCAGGACCCCGCCGACGGCGGCGTCTATCACAAGCTCACCAACAAGGGCTTTGACGGCAATGTCATGCCGCATGAGGCCAAGGGCGAGCGCTATGTGGTGGCCAAGGGCACGGCGGCCACGCTGGACTTTGCGGCCGTGATGGCGCACGCCAGCCGCGTCTTCAAGCCCTTCGAGGCGCAGCGGCCCGGGCTGTCCGTGCGCCTGCGTGATGCGGCGGTTGCTGCCTGGCGCTGGGCTCAGGCCCATCCCAACGTGCCCTTCAAGAACCCGCCCGACGTGCACACGGGCGAGTACGGCGACACCCGGCTGGACGACGAGCTGGCCTGGGCCGCCGCCGAGCTCTACCTGACCACCGGCGAGGCCGCCTACCGCGACGCGCTGGCGCTGGACCTGCACACGGTGCGCGTGCCCGGCTGGGGCGATGTGGTGGGCCTGGCGTGGATGAGCCTGGCGCAGAACCGCGACAAGCTGACCCAGGCCGATGCCGCGCTGGTCACGAAGCGCGTGCGCGCCTTCGGCGACGAACTGGCAACGCTGTGGCGCGACTCCGCCTACCGGCTGACGATGGAGTCAGCCAACGACTACGTCTGGGGCAGCAACGCCCAGGCGCTGAACCAGGCGCTGATGCTGATCCAGGCCTACCGCCTCGGCAACGACCGCGCGCAGCTGGACGCCGCGCAATCGGTGCTGGACTATGTGCTGGGCCGCAATCCACTGGGCATGAGCTATGTGACCGGCTTTGGCCAGCGTTCGCCCATGCACCCCCATCACCGGCCCTCCGAGGCCGACGGTGTCGCGGCGCCCGTGCCCGGCTTCATCGTGGGTGGCCCCAACCCAGGCCTGCATGACCAGAAGCATTGCCCGGCCTATCCCTCGGCATTGCCGGCGCTGGCCTACCTCGACCACCACTGCAGCTACGCCAGCAACGAGGTGGCCATCAACTGGAATGCGCCGCTGGTCTATGTCTCGGCGGCACTGCAGGCGCTGACACCGTCCCCCCGCTGATCGACAAGAAAACTACACGGAGACTGCATGTCCTCGACGCCTCGCCACCCGCTGGTCTGGGTGCCCTCGCTGTACCTGGCCATGGGCCTGCCCAACGTGATGGTGGGCGTGGTCGCCGCCATCATCTACAAGAACCTGGGCGTGCCCAACGAGGACATCGCGCTCTACACCTCGCAGATGTACCTGCCCTGGGTGCTCAAGCCGCTGTGGGCGCCGCTGCTGGAGACCTACCGCAGCAAGCGCTTCTGGGTCATCAGCATGGAGTTCACCATGGCCGCGGGGCTGGCGCTCGTCGCGCTGGTGCTGCCGCTGGAGGGCTTCTTCAAGCTGTCGCTGGCGTTCTTCTGGCTGGTGGGCTTCGCGTCCGCCACCCAGGACACCTGCGCCGACGGCGTGTTCATGACCACCGTCAACAAGACCGACCAGGCGCGCTATTCCGGCGTGCAAGGCATGTGCTGGAACCTGGGCGCCGTCGTCGCGTCGGGCCTGTTCGTGTCGCTGACCGGCTACCTGCACAACCACCACGGCATGAGCTGGGTGCAGTGCTGGATGGTGGTGGTGTCGCTGGCCGCGGCGGCCATGGCCGCGTTCGGCGTCTACCACCTGCGCGTGCTGCCGCCCGGCTCGCCGTCGCACCTGCACGGCCAGGGCTTCGCGGGCGGCATGAAGGCCACCGCCGAGGCCTGGATCAGCTTCTTCCAGAAGCCGCAGATCTGGATGATGCTGGCCGTCATCTTCTTCTACCGCTTCGGCGAGGGCTTCATCGAGAAGTTCGGCCCGCTGTTCCTGCTGGACGCGCGCGCCGCCGGCGGCCTGGGGCTGGACAACGAGGCGCTGGGCCACATCAACGGCACGGTGGGCACGCTGACCTTCATCGCCGGCGCCTTCCTGGGCGGCTTCCTGGTGGCCCATCGCACGCTGCCGCGCAGCTTCTTCACGCTGGCGCTGATCCTGAACGTGCCGCACCTGACCTACTTCTACCTGGCCGAAACGATGCCGACCGACACCGTCACCATCGCCGTCATCGTGGCCATCGAGAAGTTCGGCTTCGGCATGGGCTCGGTGGGCCACATGCTGTACATGATGCAGCAGATCGCCCCCGGCCCCTTCCGCATGGCCCACTACGCGATGGCCACCGGCGTGATGGCGCTGACCAAGTGGGGCACCGGCAGCGTCAGCGGCCTGCTGTGGAACTACGTGAGCCACGACTACCTGCACTTCTTCGGCTGGGTGCTGGTGTTTTCGGTGCCGCCGGTCATCCTGGCCTGGCTGGCGCCGTTCCCGCACGACGGCAAGGACGAGCCCGCAGAGGCCGTGACGGGCCACTGACAACACCAAAGACCGGAGACAAGCAACATGAAGACGACGCTGTGGCGCCTGGGCGCCCTGATGCTGATGCCCATGCTGGCCGCGCTGCCCGCACAGGCACAGCAGCAACACGAATCGCTGAAGCTTGATGCGCCCAAGCCGGTGCTGCTGCCCACGCCGCCCATGGGCTGGAACTCGTGGAACAAGTTCAAGTGCGACGTCAGCGAGAAGCTGATCCGCGAGCAGGCCGACGCCATGGTCGCCAGCGGCATGCGCGACGCCGGCTACACCTACATCGTCATCGACGACTGCTGGCAGAAGAGCCGCGACGCCGACGGCAACATCCAGCCGGACCCCGAGCGCTTCCCCAGCGGCATGAAGGCGCTGGCCGACTACGTGCACAGCAAGGGCCTGAAGTTCGGCCTCTACTCCGACGCCGGCGCGCTGACCTGCGGCGGCCGCCCCGGCAGCGCCGGCCACGAGTTCCAGGACGCGCGCCAGTACGCCAAGTGGGGCGTGGACTGGCTGAAGTACGACTGGTGCTACACCGGCCCGCGCAACGCCGAGGCCGCCTACACCATCATGGCCAAGGCGCTGCGCGAGTCGGGCCGTGACATCGTGCTGTCCATCTGCGAGTGGGGCACGCACCAGCCGCAGCGCTGGGGTCCCGACGTGGGCCAC
Source organism: Roseateles sp. (assembly GCA_046289335.1). Taxonomy (GTDB): domain Bacteria; phylum Pseudomonadota; class Gammaproteobacteria; order Burkholderiales; family Burkholderiaceae_C; genus Pelomonas. The sequence goes on from JBKBVY010000004.1 coordinate 39,765, forward strand.
CTGTGGCGCACCACCGGCGACATCTTCGACGCCTGGGAGGGCAAGAAGGACTGGTCCATCGGCATGACCAACATCCTCGACCTGAACGTCGACAACTGGCGCTACGCCGGCCCCAACCGCTGGCCCGACCCCGACATGCTGGAAGTCGGCAACGGCGGCATGAGCGTGACCGAGTACGAGAGCCACTTCTCGCTGTGGGCCATGCTGGCCGCGCCGTTGATCGCCGGCAACGACATGGCCAGGATGGACGCCGACACGCGCCGCATCCTGACCAACAAGGACGTCATCGCCGTGGACCAGGACCCGCTGGGCCAGGCCGCGCGCCGCGTGCGCAAGGACGGCGACCTGGAGGTATGGGCCCGGCCGCTGCAGGGCGGCGACATCGCGGTCGTGCTGTTCAACCGCGGCCCCAAGGCCGCCGAGATGTCCGCCGACTGGGCGCTGCTGAACCTGCCGGCCGGCGTGCGCGTGCAGACGCGCAACCTGTGGACCGGCGAGGTCAGGAAGGGCGTCAAGGACCGCGTGGCCGGCACCGTCGCCTCGCACGGCGTACTGATGCTGCGCATCACGCCGGAGCTGGCGCGGTGAAGGCGCTCGTGGCGGCGGCCTTGTGCACGGCCGGGCTCGCGCAGGCCGCCTGCGGCCCAGACGCGCTGGGCACCTCGCGCACGCTGACGCTCAAGCGCGAGGCTGCCGCCTGGGGCACGGCCCAGCATGCCGCGCTGCCCGGGCTGGCGCCCGGCGAGGTGGTGCTGACCTTCGACGACGGCCCGCGGCCCGAGTCCACGCCGCTCGTGCTGAAGGCGCTGGCCGACCATTGCGTGAAGGCCAGCTTCTTCATGAACGGCGAGCCGCTGCGCCAGCACGCCGCGCTGGCCCGCCAGGTGCGCGACGCCGGCCACACGGTGGGCATGCACGGCTTCCGGCACGACAACTTCAACCAGCTGCCGGCGGACGATCAGCACCGCGACCTCCAGGCGATGAGGGCCGCCTATGTGGACGTGCTGGGCCAGCCGCCGGCGGCCTTCCGCTTCCCCTTCCTGGCCGAGTCGCCGGTGATGATGAAGGCGCTGCAGGCGCTGGGCCTGACGGTCATGTCGGTGGACGCCGGCGCCGAGGACTGGCTGCCCGACCAGACGCCGCAGATGCTGGCGGACAAGCTGCTGGGCCAGCTGGCCAGGAGCGGCGGCGGCATCGTGCTGCTGCATGATGCGCAGGAGCAGACGGCGCGGGCCTTGCCCTTCTTGCTGCAGATGCTGAAGGCCAAGGGCTACCGGCTGGTGCATCTGCGCTGGGAATGAGACGCGCCGCTGCCGGCCTCAGTGCGCGGTGGCGCGTTGACCACCGGTGGCGTGGCCGGGGTTGCCGCTGCGCCGGTCCAGCACACCGCTCCAGGTGGTCAGGGCCAGCGCCACCAGCACGACCGCCGCGCCTATCCAGGGCGTGTGCACCAGCCCGACGTGGGTGACGATCAACCCGCCCGCCCACGCTGCGAAGGCGATGCCCAGGTTGAATGCGGCGATGTTCAGCCCCGAGGCCACATCCACCGCCCGCGGTGCGAAGCGCTCGGCCTGGCGCACGACATAGAGTTGCAGGCCAGGCACATTGCCGAACGCGACGGCGCCCCAGAGCAGCACGGTGGCCAGCGCGGCGGCCCGGGAGTGAATGGTGAACGTCAGGGCCGGCAGGATCGCGGCCAGCAGCGCGAAGATCAGCTGCAGCGCCGGGATGGGGCCCTTGCGGTCGGCCAGCCGGCCGCCCCAGAGATTGCCGATGGCGACCGACACGCCGTACACCAGCATCACCACGCCCACCGAACCCGCGCTGAAACCGGCCACGTCCTGCAGCAGCGGCGCCAGGAAGGTGAAGGGGATGAAGGTGCCGCCGTAGCCTATGGCCGTCTTGGCATAGACCAGCAGCAGCCGGGGCTGGGCCAGCACACCGGCCTGCTGCGCCAGCGTGGCTGGCGGCGCGCCGCGCAGGCCGCGTGGCACGGCGATGGCGCTGGCGACGAGGGCAACGGCACCCAGCAGCGCGACCGCCAGGAACGTGGCGCGCCAGCCGAACTGCTGGCCGATGAAGGTGCCCAGCGGCACGCCGGTCACCAGCGCCACCGTGAGTCCGGTGAACATCGTCGCGATGGCGCTGGCAGCCTTGTCCTTGGGCACCAGGCCGGTGGCCAGCGTGGAGCCGATGGAGAAGAACACGCCGTGCGTCAGCCCCGTCAGCACGCGGGCGGCCACGAGCGCCTCATAGCTGGGTGCCAGCCAGGCCAGCAGGTTGCCGGCGGTGAACACGGACATCAGCGCCAGCAGCAGCGCCTTGCGCGGCACCCGGCCGGTGAGGGCGGTCAGCACCGGTGCGCCGACAGCGACGCCCAGCGCATACAGGCTGCGCGGCCGAGCAGCTCGGGCAGACGGTCTCGGGGATCAGCCGGTCCCTGAGCCGGCTGGAGGAGAAGCTGGGCACCACGCTGTTGACGCGCACGACGCGCCGGCGGGAACTGACGCCGGAGGGTCAGGTGTTCCTGGCCAGCGCGCGCGGCATTCTTGCGTCGGTGGAGGCCGCCGAGGAGCAGATGGCCGCGCGCCGCCAGAAGCCTGCCGGCCGCCTGCGTGTGAACGCGGCGTCGCCCTTCATGCTGCACGTCATCGTGCCGCTGGTGGACGACTTCCGACGCCAGTTTCCCGACATCGAGCTGGAGCTGAACAGCGACGAAAGCCTCATCGACCTCATCGAGCAGCGCACCGACGTGGCCATCCGCATCGGCCCGCTGCGCGACTCCACGCTGCATGCCCGTCCGCTGGGCAGCCACCGCCTGCGCGTGCTGGCGTCGCCCGACTACCTGGAACGCGCCGGCCGGCCGCGCAGCGTGGCGGGGCTGGCCGGACACAGCTTGATTGGCTTCACGCAGCCCGAGAGCCTGAACCTGTGGCCGCTGCGCAGTGCCTCAGGCGGTGAGCGCTATGAGATTGCACCGACCCTGCGCGCGTCCAGCGGCGAGACCGTGCGGCAGTTGGCCTTGGCCGGTGCGGGCATCGCCTGCCTGGCGGATTTCATGACGGCCGGCGATCGCCAGCGCGGCGACCTCGTCCAGATCCTGACCAAGGACACCGTGGAAGTGCGGCAGCCGGTGCATGCGGTGTACTACCGGAACACGGAGCTGGCGGTGCGGATCCGGTGCTTCCTGGACTACCTGGCGGAGCGGCTGGCAAGCCTGTGAGGCGCTCGCTGCCGAGCTCGCCGCGTCACGCGTTCCCGGAAACCTCGCGCATCGGCGGGGTGGGGCTGCGGCCGGCCCGCAAGTCGCGGCCTGCCGCTTTCATTCGGTGCCTCTGCGGGCTGGACCCGAGGCGTGCGCCATGCGCGGGTGACCACAATGTCGCTGCTGATGATGCCGAGACTGCCATTCCTCGCCCTGACCCTGGCCTGCGCACTGGGGCTGCTGCTGTGGGCTGCGTGGCCCGATGCCACCGGGTCGGTGCAGCAGCCGGCGCCGCCGGGCCTGAAGCCGCCAGCCCTGCTGGCGCTGGGCGGCGGGCCGGCCGAGGCTGTCGCCGCAGCCACGCTGCCTCGGGCGGCCGCCGACTGCTCGGCCGCTGTGCCGCTGCCGCCGCACGAGGAGGCACTGG